>JAYTVL010000373.1:0-16933 GCA_043744075.1 Pirellula sp.
GTCGATCACAACATGGGCCGCAAACCGTGGGCTAGCGCCCTTCGGCTAATCAGCCGCAACGCGCTAGCGTCCGGTTTAGCCCGACTTATGATCGACGCCAGGCTTTCGAACGAGACGAGCCATGCGTGTTTCTATGGGCCGAAAATCAGTACGATCGATTTAATGGAGACGTTGATCGGTTTTTAGCCGTGGAAACTACTGAAATATTTGGAAAAAGCTCTATCGTACGAAATTGGAACGTAGATTAAGCAGGGGATTTTCACCGCCTTCACCGCTAATCCTTTACTGGTTTTTATGCTCGTTATTAAAGATAGCCCAAGGGCTCGTGTCCGACTTCGGTCAGATTGTACTGTTATCAAGCAGTTCCGAGGATCCAATGCGCGAGAGCGTTTCGAAAATGAAATTCGTTTGCTACGATTCTTAGAATCGAAGTTATGCCATTTTGTTCCTAGGTTGATTCACGTAGATCCAAATCTGTTAGAGATCGTCATTACGCATTGCGGGGCAGCAATTCAACACTTGAGCCCGCGGAAGTTAGAAGAGATCTTTTCGTCGTTTGAGTCCTACGGAGTGCAACACGAGGATCCAGCTATTCGGAATGTGACATATCGCGCTTCGGATGGTAGTTTCTGCGTGATCGATTTCGAGTTCGCATCGATCATTGACGAATCGAACGCTCCGGCTCAATTGTTTCATCGCATTGACAATCAATTCGATGACCTCGAACAAATACTGACGACATCGCAACACAGGTTTTTGAGTCTTCCACAACAGGCCGTTCATTAGCATTATTAGCGATAGTACAATTGGTTTCGATGCGTCGGTCGCCCAAAAATACAGCTGTTACCAATCGGCGGTGCAAATGTGGAAGCGGTAAGATGCATAAAAACTGTTGCAATACTTCCCTCGTCAACAGGGATCGATGATTCCTTAAAGCAGCATCGCCGCAAACAAGAACACAAGTCCACCCATAGCCCAACTCGGTACCTGAAACAAAGAAGTTGTCACGACTCCCTTGCATCTTGGACACCAGCCGTATCTTATATCCAGTATGTTGGAGTCAGTGAGTGGATTCCTGCACTCTTCGCAATAGCACCGGGATAAGAGCGGCAAGGGATCCAACTTGCACCGGGTTGCCAGTCGCGATCCGGCCTGAGCACCGAACGTGAGCAAATCATGTTTCTTCATTTCATGCCTCATACACTACGAAAATGCATCGTTCGAGTTCCCGTTCGATAACCTTGCGATCCGCCAAACAACGAACGCATGTCTTTGCGTCCTGACTTCACAGTCAGTTTGCCTTTGTCGACTGGGTGAAAACTGAAACTGAACGCATGTAATAGGGTGACGGATACGAGCCATCAAAAACGTACCTTATATGTTGGAAAGTGCAAGTTATTTGTGGAGATTCCAGTGCAAATCTCTATGTCACTGACTGTGCCGAAGAATGCAAAGGAACCTGTACCAAACACTCAGCGCATTGGCATCACCTGCGAGGATTTGATAATCCGAAGTCAGAGGATTCGATTCGGCGAAGCGCTATTTCAACGTTGGAATCGGAACGAAAATCCACTTCTATTGATTGTGAAAAGAATTTTCCACCAGCATAAACACTCCAATCCCTCAACGACAAATCGGATGTTGGGAATTTGCAACGAACAAATCCTTCCGCGTCAGTCTGCCCAAGACGAATCGCGAACGGGATATCGCCTTGCAAGCCGAGTGTCCCTGTTTGATTCCTATCAAGACCGATCATCACGCTTGCTCCTACGGCCGGTCCCTCATTGAAATCGCGTCCGACGTTGCTGACCTTCAACGCTAATTGAATCGACGGCACAAGCTGAATTTTACGAGTCTCGTCGTTTGCAACCGATCGAAAGGTAGCGACTGCAGCTCCGTCGTTGTGCCCCTGGGCTAACAGCGAATAGCCGACGTTTTGCAAAAGCGGTAGCGCCACCATTCCATTGCTATCAGTGATCCGATCTTTCGTGTGGACATTGTGTATTTGTTTTGGCGATATCGTTACTTTGGCCTTCTCGGCAGGCTTGCCATCCAAACCGATCACCTGAAATTGCAAAGTGGGGATACGCTCGAATTCGAAAAGGAGCTCTTTTTCTGGATTCCTAGGATCGAATCTTATTTCTTCGTTCTTATCCTGCGCCACCAACTCAATTTCGTTTGGATTTGTCGTTTTTCGTTGAAATGGAACCATCCATCCGTCTACCGGTCCCTTGCAGAATAAGTTGATGCTCCGGGCATTGGCGACTGAAATTGTAAAGCGACCGCTATCATCAGTCGCTCCAAAGACACGAAACCGAGATGCAATAGGTACATTCGGAAGGCCAACACCGGTCTGCTTGTCTCGAACCGATCCTGAAATTTGGACAACATTGGGTGATTCGATCCACATCTCATGGCCAGCATCTTGTTTGACCATCCCAACTTGCTCCCAGCGATGTTCCTTCGCCACTCGTGCAAAAACCACGGCGGTCTTCATATCATCCCTAACCATTACCCGTCCATTTTGGTCCGAAGTGTTGGAGCCACCTTGGAAATAAGTGCATACTTGGACGTTTGCTAGAGTCTTTATGGTTGCTCGATCTCGCACAATAACATCCTGCGTTTTCCCTCGTTCCAATTCAATTGCGTCATTGAAATCATTCCACCACAATTTAAAGCCAAAACCCGTGTTAGAAAGGTCGGGCAATGGCGGACGTGTCGGGAATGTTGATCGCAGTCGCATGGCGATCGCAAAATCGGGATGTTGGACTCGTAACAGAATAATCGCATTTGGGGGAATCGACGCAAACTCAACCACACCATCCTTATCCGTTCGTGTCGTTGAGGTATTTGACTGATCAAAGAAAATATAGCTATCTTCTGAATGCGAGACTCGATTTGTGGATTCTACTTTTCGATAAAGACCTTCAAGACGCACAACGGCCCCATGAATGGGAGCCCCACTCTTATCGACAACGCGATCCGCGTATCGCATTCCATTTCTGAGCTTGATCGTCATCACGATCGCTCCGGAATCGTCAAGCGTCAACGGCTTCTGAATTGGGATAAATTCATTATGAAACGCAACCATGTGCAATCGAAAGTCTTGCTTCTCGAAATGAACGGGAATGTTGTTCGACCACTCGACCTGAAACGCACCGTTAGCATCGCTCGTTGCACTGCCAAGTAGGTTGTCGCCGGGAGGAACTGACGAATCGAGTTCGGGATCATTTTGACGTTCGTTCCATGAGATATCGATCTTCACGCCAGCGATGGGTTGCCCATTCATGTCTTCAACGTTGCCCGAAAAGGACGGGAACCCTTGAGGCGGTGCCGCAAGGAGAGTTCCTGCTAGTGTCGATAAAAGGAGAATGAAAGGGCCGAAGTAAGATCTACGAATAGTGGGGCGAGACATGGGAATTGAGGATTAGATTTGACGAATTGGTACCTAAATCTGCGAAACAAGTATACTCATTGTGATGCCTATCCTGTCGGTCAGCCCGCACGCTAGCGCGTTGCGGCTTAAAGTGAGTGCCATTTGGCTTCACGCTAGGGGTTATGACCATCTATTTCTAGAGGTATGGTAAATATCCCCCGAGTAAAACTCGGGGGCATTTCATCGCCGCTTGGTGATGGGACATTTTTCGGTTGCGGCACTAGCGTCCAATGTAAAGAGAGAAGCCGCCTCCGCCATAGGATCCGCCGCGTGGAAACGCACCACCACCGTACGAAGCACCGCTTGGGAACCCTCCTCCGCCGTATGATCCGCCGAGTGGAAAAGCGCCGCCGCCGTAGGAACTTCCGATCGGATAACCACCAACTCCATATCCACCGCTGAAGTTGTTGTAGCCACCATAGTTGCTTGAGTATCCACCATAACCGTTGCCTGCGTAACCATAATACGGCAGAGTCTGGATGGGGCGGTACCCGTATACCGGATAACCAACATTGGGCGAGCAACCGTGGTTGTGCCCGTGGTGGTAGTGATCGGCCCTAGCTGAGTTGGCACCGGCCAAGCAAGCCACCGTTGCAATCGCACTTAAACTGACAATTCGGATCCATTTCGTAGTCATTATATTCACATCCCCTCAATAAAAAGATTTTCGCACCTGCAGCCAGCAACGCGAACATGGCTGCACAAATCTTGTCTCTCACGCGTGCAGAACTATTTAAGTACAAATATCGTGCCAAAGATATAGAATTTCGTCCCCGAATCGTAGAACAGCTGCCAGCCGTCAATTTGATTGCGGCGGTAGCAAGATAGAGGCCTGTTCTTCGAAGATTCACTCCACCCCAGGCATTCAAATCATAGACAATCGAATCGATTTGAGGGCGCATTTGGCTGCGGCGAAGTTAACTAGAACCGTTTTGCTCAGAAATGACTACAATATTGGCCAATCTTACCGTTTTTCCTAACCGTATTAGATGACACTACCCAAAACCATTTACTCGATTTCTTGACTTATGCCTTCTCCGCTCGCGAGCGCGATTTACCGATATATCCCGGCGATCGATTCACTGCGTACCTACAGTCTGGGGCATTTCAAGCGGGATACATTTGCAGGATTGACGGTTGCAGCTGTGGCGGTTCCACAGGCCATGGCTTACGCTAGTATCTTTGGAATGCCTGTTGAAATGGGGCTTTATACTGCGATCATTATGACCGCAGTTGGCGCAGTGCTGGACTCTTCGAAGCAGTTGATCAACGGGCCGACCAATGCGATTTCCATCGCCATGTTCAGCGCGCTTTTGATCGTGCCGGAAGAGCAACGAATTTCTGCCGCTATCATGATGGCTTTCTTGATCGGGTTGATTCAAACTGCGATTGCTTTGTTTCGCTTCGGTGACCTATCGCGTTTTATCTCGCATTCGGTGATCGTTGGATTTACGCTAGGTGCCTCCGTACTCTTGTTCTTGGACCAATTGAAGAATGTATTTAAATTGCAGGGGAAAGCAGAAAAAACAGATCGATTTTTGGTTCGCTTTTGGAGCGACATGACTGCCGGCGGTGATCTTCATTGGCCTACGGCGGGGATTGCGGTCTTGACGATTTTCGCGGCGATTGGTTTTCGATATCTCAACAATCGGTTCAGACTTGGTCTTCCGGAATTGTTGTTGGCTATCGCATTTTCCTCGTCGGCTCTCCTTGTGTTAGACCCATCGCATTTAATCCCAAACGCGGCGAAGCCGAATTTGGTAATAAGTGAGAATTATGAGGTTTATCTACAACCGAAGGTCGAGGCAAAGCTTCCGGTGTTTGAAAGTCCGAAAATCCATTTGGGGTTAGCGGTGGATCTGTCCAGTAGCGCTGTGGCAATTGCGTTCCTGGGACTTCTGGAAGCGATGGCAATGGCCAAGTCGATCGCATCAAAAACCGGACAAAAGTTGGATATGAACCAACAGTGCCTGAGCGAAGGGCTCGCCAACATAGCTGGTAGTTTTTTTCGCTGTTTCCCAGGTTCTGGGTCGTTAACTCGCTCCTATATCAATCACACCTCCGGTGCCGCCACGCAATGGTCGGGTGTGATCAGCGCTATCGGAGTTGCCGCGACCATTTTGGTTTTGGCTCCTTTTGCTCAATACATTCCAAAAGCTGCATTGGCTGGCGTTTTGATCCTGACGGCTGCTCGTATGAATGATCTCAAAACCCTGGGCTATTATTTGCGCGCAACAAAATTTGATCGCTTGATTCTCATCGCGACGGCATTGTCGTCCATTCTTATTAACGTCGAGTTTTGCATCTTAATCGGAGTTTTCCTTTCGTTCGCGTTCTATGTCCCTCGGGCTGCCCAAATAAAAATGAACGAACTTACGGTTACAAGTGACCGCGTGATCCGTGAAATCGTTTCGTCCGACATACGTTGCTCGTACATCCGCGTTTTCAATTTTGAAGGAGAAATGTTCTTTGGTTGTGCGCCGGAATTGGAGAAGCAACTGGACTCAATTGTCGAAGAATCACCTGAAAGTTTAAAGGTCGTTGTCCTCCGACTCAAGCGAGTAAACAATCCCGATGCGGTTTGTATGGATGTTCTGCAACGTTTTGTCGAAAAGATGCATGAACGTAACGTGGTGATAATGCTGTCAGGTATCAAGGAGTCGATGGCTCAAACTTTAAAAAATGTTGGCATCACTCAGCTCGTTGGTCAAGAGAATATCTTCCGCGAGGAAACCGAAATATGGGCTAGTACTGTAACCGCCATGAAGAAGGGCTACTCGCTGCTCGGAAGCAGCCATTGCCAACATTGTCCCAATCAATCGATCGCCCGCGAGCAACGCACCGATTGGTCTTACATGATATAGGCGTGACAATGAATGAAGCAAGACCAGTCATCCATCGGAGAGTCCGCGCATGGAAAAAACTTCTTTTTGTCGCTTTCATAACGTACTTGGGAGCGCTTTTTGTGTTGATGTTTCTTGAACGCACGATGTTGTTTCCTGCCCCACCCATTCAATACGGTTATTGGCAGGCGGATAAGTACGGAGCCGAGGAACACTACGTCCCGAGCACTGGGAAAGCCAACGTCCACGTGTGGACATTCGCAAAAAAGAACGCCACGAAAACGCTAATCTTTTGTCATGGAAATGGAGAGTTTCTTGGCTTTCTAGGTGAAGAGCTGGCGGAGATTCGAGACCGATGGAATGTCAACGTTGTTGCGTTCGACTTTCGCGGCTATGGAAAGACGGGAGGCCTCGCAAACGAAGCTGACATTTTGGCCGATTCGGTATCGGTCGCGAAGTGGATGGAGGCCAACTCTTCGTTCCGCGACCATCAACTAATCGCCTTTGGCCGTTCGCTCGGCGGTGCTTGTGCAGTGGAAATCGCAACGAAAACCAAGGTCTCTGGCCTGATCCTGGATAGAACGTTTTCTTCCATTGTCGATGTCGCGGCGGAGCGGTATTTCTTTTTTCCGATTCGGCTTCTAATGCGCAATCAATTCCGCTCGATTGACAAAATCCCTAGGTACACTGGTCCTCTGCTTCAGATGCATGGCGATGTCGATGAATTGATTCCGTATCGATTCGGCGAGAAGCTGTTTGATGCATGCCCTAGCCCGCGAAAAAGATTTCTAACGATCAGTGGTCTACATCACAATGATATGTGGCCAGAAGAGTTTTGGGATACGGGAAAGAAGTTTGTAGAAGATCTTTGACTGGGCAGAGTGACAGGGAAAGCTAAGCACCTATGCGCAAGTTTTCGTACACAACTTGTTTAACCGCGTGCCCATCGGGCCGCGTTTTCCTCGCGAAAGCGCGGGGCGTTGCCCACGCGGTTAAACGAAGAAACCTATGCATGGGTGCTTAGTATAAATGAAACGACCCAGAACAAACGGCTTACCCCAGCTAAAACGCATTGATTTTGAATGGGATGACGGTACTGAAATCCCACCGTTGACTGAGCAGATTTTAAAAGATGCAGATCGAGTCCTACAGGCATACTGGGATCAATGGACTAAGAAGCCGATTGAGCAGTATGTGGCTTGCGATTTCCGCGATGTCTGGCGTGCGTTATCAAAACTGACTGCAAGCAAAATTGCCAAAGGCAACACTTTTTGCGAATGGGGGTGCGGTTTCGGAATCGTTACTGGCTTGGCATCGCAACTCGGCTGGGAATCGATTGGGATCGAAGCCGAAGCGTTTCTGGTTGACGAAGCGCGGCGATTTCTAATTCGGAACGGGTTGAAAGGAGAGATCTTGCACGGCAACTTTCTCCCGCGTGGAAGCGAACGGCTTGCTCGTTCGCAGTCGAACCACGCCTCGTTGTTCCATCAAGTTGAAAACGCTTATGAACAGCATGATCTTGAACTGGACGATTACGCATTGGTGTTTGCGTACCCGTGGCCCGGCGAGCACCATTATCTGCAAGAGGTATTTAGGCACTATGCCGGTAACGGCGCGCTCATGTTGATGTTCCTCGGGCCGTACGAAATCGAGCTTTATCGCAAGAGTGAGACGTAGATCCCGCGTCTACATTCCTTCTTCGATTTTGATGTTGTTGTATTCGAGCAAAGACCCCTTCAATGCATGGACTTCAACTAACGCCTTGTTGTACTCGACAAGTGCTCGAACGTATTTCGGTCCGGCTGTTGAACGCGATTGATGTGCTCGCAGAAGATTGTCAGTGGCGGCGACTTGGCTACTCGAGGAATCCCCTGTATCGAACTTGGCTTGTGTGACTTCGACAAGTGTTTGTGCAGCGCTGAGTGCTTGGAATTGTTTGGACATCTGCTTGTGTAAACTATCTACCTGTTGCAAGAGTCCCGATAATTTGTTGACCGCAGCAATTTCTTTGGCCTCGAGAATTCTGTGTTCCTTTGCCAATGAAAGCTGTTTGTTTTGAACGTCTTTTAACTTTCGGCGCGAGCCAAAGGCATTGGGATTGAATTCCATTCGAATTCCACTTTCCTGATAATATCCACCGAACAGCTCTTCAAATGCGCTTGGCTGTCCAACTGGGACGGGAGTATTTCCACCTTGGCGGTCGATCAACGCGCTGCCAACGCCCAGCCATCGATAGTTCAACGACAGGTTTACGTCCGGCGAAGACTGGTTTTTGGCAGAGATCAACTCCAGTTCTATTTGTTTGATAGACCACTTTTTCTGACGAATGTCGATGTTCCGACAAAGAGTTTCTCCGCGTGCGGTATCCCAATCAAACTCGACCAAACCTATTGCTGGACTGTCGCTTGGGCGAATCATTCGTCCATCGTCAGCCGCCCAGCCTATGAGCAGTCGCAAATTCTGCTCACGACAGAACAGCCCTGGGTCATTGCCAAACGAACCGCGACCAGCAAGTGCCGCATCCAGTTGTGCCTTGAATTGGTGATAGGCCACACGAGCTTGAGCTTCGGCATTGGCAGATGCCCCCCACTGAATCTTGTCCTTCGCAATCTTGTGCGCTAGCGCAGCACTTTCGAGTGCGGTTCGAGCAGTTTCGACATTAAAGTAGGCGGCATAGAGATCCCAGTAAGCGAACTCCACGTCGCGTAATAGATTGCGAATACGTTCTTCAAATTGGTGGGTCGAAATGTCTTCGCTGCTGCGTGCAAGGACTATTTGAATTCGATTAACTAACGTTCCCCGACCTTTCAGCAAAGGGTGTTGAACTTGAGCTTTAACGTTTTGGCTGTAGCCGACAGGAACTGCTCGCCCGTAATTGCCGGCGCCGGCTTGCTGAGTCGGGATATTGTTAAAGGAATAAATGGATTGTGAGCGAATTTTCGCTACACCGCCAGCGGCTGTCCTAGGACTCGCCATTGCGGCAGTACCAATGCACACGCAGGCATCATGAATAAGCCGAGCATCGTTGTTGCCCAGACTAGGTGTCGCGTAGCCGCTGAGGATCGCGAGAAAATCAGGCTGGCCGTCGTCGCCAGAATCAAGAGTATTAGACTCTTGATAGATGCATCAATAAGCGTCAGGCAGATGTAACTGGCGGCGGCCGATCCGACAAGTGTTATGTGAAAAAGGCTTGCGGCAGATAAAGTTTTCATGATTATTATATTTCCCTGGGCGGCAAAGAAAAATGAATTAAAAGGATGCTAATTCGGTTTGTCGGACTTACGTTGCTTGGCTTTCGAAATCATTTCTTGAAGCCTTGCTAATTGTTCAGGCGAAACTCTTTCTTTTCGAGCAAAGTGAGTAGCAAGTGCTTCGTCGATGGCACCACTAAAGAAAGTGTCAACAACGTGCTTAAGTGCGCTCGCCCCAGCACTTTTGCGAGACTCTTTGGGGCTATAGACGACTTCGCGGCTATCTTTGTGTCGACTGAGAAAGCCCTTTTCCTCGAGGATGTGCAGCATGCGGCGCACGGCCATCACTGTTGGTGGATCTTCTAGTGACTCTTGAATTTGCCGTACGGTCGCCTCGCCTCGGGCAAAAATAATGTCCATGATTTGCCGCTCACGTCGCGACATTGTGTTGCGATCAACCATTTCAAATTCCTCCTAAGTGGGCCGATGCGCTAAAAACTTAACGAAACAGGAGTCGAGAGTCAACACCGAAAGGTTAAAGAAATAGCGCTTTTTATTTGGCAAACGATTGAGTCCGGTGCGTCGTCCGAGAGGTAGCTTATAGCCTGAATTGACAGCGTTCCGATTAGTGCCAACTAGTGCAAAAAACCGGATGCCTCTTCCATTTTTGGGAGCCTCTTTTCAATCGGCGGACCCAAATTCTCGCGAAGTATTTGGTTTCTCAGCTTCCGTCGGATTCATTCCGAGTAAACTCGACGGAAGCCTTAAATATGCTGCTCCGCACCGGAAGGAACTTCCGGTTTCTCGCTCTAGTCAAAGCGATTCACGGTACAATCGTGGTATAATTTCGATCGCATTATTCGTGAAGAGCGAGCGCAGAACTGAGCGGCTAAATCCATGAATCAACAGCATAGTTTTATCCGTGTGACGATTTACTTTGGATTGTTTGCTACCGTTGCGGCAGGCTTGCTTGGCCTCGGCAAGAACTCATGGAACTTGCCATTGTTGGTTGGCTTTTGCTCGATCCTTTCAATTGTTTACACAGACATTCTCCGTTGGTTCACGCTAAATAGGTGGGTTGTCTATATTGCAATGATTGTCGGTGCAGGAATCGCAATTGTTGATTTTTTTGGCGACGCAACCACAAATCAAATTATGGAAGTTGGCAATCTCCTTGTTTATGTCCAATTGCCGCTCATGTTTCAAAAGAAATCCAAGCGTGTATTTGAGCAGTGGGGAGTTTTCCTGCTGCTTGAGCTAGTAGTCGGAGCGCTAGTCAACAACAACATACTTTATGGCCTGTTGATGCTTCCGGTCCTTGCGATTGGATGCGCCGCGATGATGGCGCTTGCTCAGCTTGCTTCTACACTTCGGCACAATGAATCGATTTCGGAATTGACAACTATTTGGGCGAGGCTGTTGCATTGGTTGGGAAAGGAGCAACTAGTTACCAACTTAGACTCTGGGGTTAGGCTTTCAGCCGTCGAGTCCACTGAACCTAACGGAATTGGGAGAACGCCATTTTTCGCACCGTCGCGATGGGCCAGAGGCATCATGCCGTTGGCTTTCTCTGTTCTCGTCTTCTCGATTGCCTACTTCTATTCTCTTCCACGGTTGGGCATGAGTTCCTACCAAGGTAGTGGGCACGAGGTTGTCAAAGTTGGGTTCAACGAGCAAATTTCATTGCGTTCTGTTGGCAAGTTACTAAGGAACGATGCTCCCGTGTTTCGGATGAGTATGCGAGACGCTCGCAAGCAAACCAACTATCGACCAGAGTCTCCTCCCTATATTCGTGCCACAGTTTCGCACAAATATTTTGAAGGCCAAAGAAGGGGTGAATGGCAAGCATTCGAACCTGGTTTGTTGCGCAATAAGCAAATTATGCGGGAACCGCCAGTACCCTCGCAAATGAACCAAACGCTTGCAAATAACGCTGATTCGGTAATTGTGAGTATGGTCGAAAAGGGAAGTCTGGGCGAAGTGGTTCCGACAATAGCTCCTTTTGCCCAAAACCGAGTTAAGGATGGATTTACTGTAGTTAACCGCGACTGGCGCATGATGGATACACGCGAGTCCGTTCAATTGAACTTAAATCAAAAACGTCGATACTCGTATTTTACGTACGCATTCAAAAACGGAATTGAAAGTCGATTGCTGCCTGATCTGAGGGATTGTTTGCGAGACAAAGGGGAGAACGGCTCATCAAACAGACCACGATTTAGTTCCACCGAAATGGAAGAGTTGCTTGATTTCCCCGATTCACTTCAAGCGATCATTCCGTTTCGAGACAAAATTCTTGCAGAGAGTTCCGCTAAGCATGGTGATCCATTTGAAAAGGCCATCTTCCTTGAAGATTATCTTGCAAACAGCCGCGACTTCAAATACACGCTTACACTAACGGCTCCAACCGATCGAAGTATTGATCCGATTGTTGATTTCTTGTTGAACAAGCGTAGGGGCCATTGTCAGCTCTTCGCTTCCGCGCTGGCAATGCTTTTGAGATCTTTGGATATTCCTACGCGGCTTGTGGTTGGCTTCCGACCTAGTGAATACAACGAATTGGGCCAGTATTTTTTGGTTCAGCAGAACGATGCACATGTCTGGGTTGAGGCGTACTTTCCCGTCGAGGTGTTGAAAGCCAATTCCATTTCGGTTCCGAGCTTCATTGAAAAGGGTGCGTGGATGAGATTGGATGGTACACCGCCTGGCGATGGTTCCAATGCTGGCGGAACGTTTCGTCGATCGAATGGCCAGACATTAGAAATGATGGAGGAATTTTGGAGTGAGATGATTCTCAATATGGACAAGTCTAAACAGAGCGCGATTTTTTCGGTTTTTGGCGAGACTTCAGATGGATCTTACACCGAAGCGTGGCTCAGTCTGAAGGGTGCGTTAAATCGAATCCAAAACAATCGAGTCGTCGGATTTCTTATGTCGCCTGCTCGCTGGTTTTCATGGCAGGTGGCGTTGGGAGTGACTTTGCTGGGCAGCTTCTCGGTCGTTTCGTATCGGTTGTTGCTTTGGCGTTTTCCAAATTGGATACCGAGGATTCGGCTGCGGCACTCGACAGGATTGACGCAAGATTCTGGTGTCGAATTCTACAATCGAGCCGTCCGGCTATTGAGACGAGTCGGAATCCAGCGTGGCAGTTTTCAAACGCAGCGAGAATTCTTTCAATTTGCCTCGAAGACGCTCAATGAGCGCTTCATTGAATTGGATGCAGAGCTACTTTCGCGATTGTTTTACGAGCGTCGGTTTGGCGGGCTACTTGCTTTGGGAGAGTCCGACCGAGCGGCGGTGGATTCAGCTCTACAGTCATTAGAGGCAGATACCTCCAAATGGAAAAAGCAAGTCGGCTTTAGGATTCAGAAATAATTGATCGATCCTAGCCCGCGAAAACACAACAATCGTTTAAATTAAGACTAAACGGAATTGCCTAAGGCGAAATTCCGGTGAATGTCTCGTATGTTTGCGTTTCTCAGGTTAAAATTTTGATGGTCATCAATACGTAGTTTGTATATTCAACCAAGGCATTGAAATGGAAAGCTCGGTTTCAGCGAAATCAATAGCTCTTGCAGACTCGCTGGCCCAATCTCAGAACTCACACGTAAATATGGGAACAGAGTTGGAACGAAGCCAAAAAAAAACCCTTTTGATTTGGCTTATGCTGGGGCTTCTTCTGCCTCTGCTTAGCATGATTCCGTTTCTCTATCTGCAAGGGAAAAAATTACTTGATCAACAGAGTTTTCTTTTTTTCCCGTTGACGACAGCCGTTGGAGTTTGGCTTTTAGCTAGGACTTGCGACTATCGACCTGCTAGTCGTCGGCGAGCGAAACTTGCGGTCGTCCTGGCATGTAGTGGAATGGGACTAACTGTCATGGGTATCTTTTTTATTTCGCCTTGGATCGTTCAAGTTGCAATGGTTGTGGTCATTTTTGCCTGGTCTCTTGGAGCCTATGGGGGCTCGGAATGGACACGAGTAGTCGCCATTTGTTCCTTGTTTGCTGTTTCCGTGCCGCTACCTAGTGGGCTCGATGCTCTAATCAATTTGCGGCTTCAATCTGTATCAAGTTGGGCTTGCAGCGGATTTTTGGATGCGATTAGCGTTCCAAATATCGTAGAAGGAAACGTTTTGCAAATCCAAGAGAAAAAACTTTCGGTATCTGAGGTTTGTGGCGGTCCGGACAGCATTTTTGCTCTAATAGCTTTGGGGCTAGTCGTCGTTGTGGTTCGGCGATGTTCGTTTCTTGTGAGCTTGATCACACTTTTGTCCATCCCTTTCTGCTTCGTACTTGGCAATTCGATTCGACTTTTGATAATCGCACTTGGATTCGAGTATTTCGGTGCGGATCTTTCGACCGGAGTTGGGCATATCGGTTCATCTGTCATAGTATTTGCTGGATCTGTGGCGTGCGTAATCCTCTTGCATAAATCGATTAAAGCTATTTTGGATTCTGATGCAAGAAAGATGGGCTCGAATAACCTTACGTTGTTGTATCAGCGGGTAACAACTTGGCCGCAAATGATTGAATCATCATCATCATCCACTGCTATCCCAGCGACCGAGGACAATCACGATTCTTCTAGAGGGACAAGAGTAAGCCAATTGTCACTGGGTTTGTGCTGTTTTGCGTGTTTAGTTTTTGGTGCACTCTCCGCGTATGCTATTTTTTCCGTTGGTAAGAATGATGCTTTAGCCGGCGTGCGTGAGGAACTAGCCGCTGCATTTCCACCCCAGGACGTGTTTCCCGACCAGCTTGGCAATCTTCGAAAGACCAGCTTTAGCCCGACGAAGCAGTCGGAAACCAACGTTCGCGGCAAGTATTCACATTTATGGAGGTTTGATGATAGGGGAAATCAGGTAGTCGTCTCGCTCGATTTTCCTTTTCAAGGATGGCGTCCTTTGTGGGCTGGATACCAGTCATTTGGCTGGAAAATCGTTGAAACAAAGCCAGTAACAACACCTGCCGAACTGGGTGCTTCCTGGACGGTAGAGGAATTCAAGATGCAGAACCAATACGGTCTAATTGGATTCGTTTGGTATGCTTTTTTTGATGAGAACGGCAGTCCGACCGCGCGATCCAACGAATCCGAAGGGAAGAGTCGAACCAACATCTTCAATAGTCTTAAGAAAAAACCGAACGAGGGATTAGAAACTTGTTTCCAGGTTCAATTATTTCTCGAATCAGGAAGAGACCTAAGCGAAGCTGAATTAGTACAGAATCGAAAGCTCTTTTTTGAAGTTTACGAACGAATTAGGCAACAAAGTGTGACGGCACTAAAGAAAGCCAAGTAGGTAAGCCTGTGTTTTTTAAAAAAAAGAAAAAGTTCGATCCAACTGAAGAAGATCAACATAATCCAAGTGCTGTTTCAACTTGGATTCATTCGTTTTGGATGTCGCCTGTCGATTTGGCAGGCGAGTTTTTGGATCTCTATTCATTTTGGCGCAGAACTAGACGTTGGCGAGATGTGTTGGCTGTGCTGCCAGTTCTTTTCATCGCCCTCTTCTTCGGCTCTTTCGTGGCCGTCGGAAAACTGGCGTCTAGCGATAAAAAAGTGGTTTGGTACGCAGATCGCGCAAATGAGGAAATCAAACTTGCTGATGAAGCCAAAACAGACTCGGAACCAGTTGAGCCAACCACGCCTGATGATAAGTCTACAAAGCGCTTTACCGATCGAATCGATATGCTTTACCGCCGAGTTCTGCAGCTCAATCAGAACAATGCATTCGCCAGGTTCTATGTTGCAAATCAAATGACCCGTTATGGCAGTCGTGGCAGCGCTCGACAAATCATGGAGAGCTTGGCGCCTGCTGATCGTAACGGATTTCAAAAGGCACACGCTTGGTTGGCCGCAGACCTTATTGATCGGGGGCAGAAAGGTGAATCAATCGATCTTGACAGTCTTAAGCAACATCTAAAGCGCGCCACAGCGAGCGAAGAAGTATCACCGGGCCTACTCCTCGTATACTCCCAATTGTTGCAACAAGAAAACAAGACTGCGGAGTCTCAAGAGTTCTTAAAACGAGCCGCTAAATTTGATCCAAAGCTACTTCTTACATCAATTGCAATCTACAACCAGAACGGACAGGCCAATCAAGCGAAAGCGACCGCTGACTTGCTGATCGAGAGAGTAAGTATGAAGGACAAAAAGGGAGACGATGCAGAAGACAGAGTGATACTTGCCGCCCAAGCGTATGCACTCACCAATAGGCTTGATAACGCATTGGAAGTCCTTCAATTGGGCTTAAGGCAAATGCCGCAGTCCCCAAAACTTCTGCGTGCACTATCCGACGCATTTCGATACAAGTTTCGCTTGAGTTTTGTCAGGTCCGGAGAAAACGTGCAAGTTAATTTGGAACTTCTCAACGCTGCCATTGCTCTCGATCCCACCAATATCGCGATTCAAGAGGACCTGAACGCTTTAAATCAATTGGGTATCGGGTCAACCGATTCCAGCGCCCAAGAACTAAGGGTACAGATAGCTACTTCAGGAACGTCGTTCGTTGCTCGCTTGATACTCGCCGAATCGTCGTTTCGCCGAGGAGACCTTGCGAGCGCCATTAACGATTATGAGGTTGTTCTCGCCGAATTGCCGCAGATGACGCTTGCGATAAACAATCTAGCTATGCTGCATGCTAGATCAGTACCTCCAAAGCTCGATGAGTCACTCAAGCTGATTGACCGCGCAATCGAGATTTCGCCAACGGTTTCGGGATTTCATGATTCCCGCGGCGACATACTTGTCTTACTCAAAAGGACAGAGGACGCCGTTACCAGCTACTTACAGTCGCTTGAATCCACTCCGCAACGGATTCAAACAAGGGAAAAACTAATCGTCTTATATGAAGAGCTATCTCAAGCAGACCAGGCTCAAGTGCAACGCGATAAACTCGCTGAAATACAAAAAGCAATGGAAGAGCAGCGACTTAAAACGGAGGCGGCGGAGCAGCGGCTTAAAATGGAGGCGGCGGAACAGCAAAAAAAATTGAAGAAGTCCGAAAAGCCAACAGAACTTGAAATACAGCCTCAAGAGGAACCCGCCGCCGCTAAAGAACCTGAGTGATGGAGTCTTCGGCTAGATCACAATTCGCACCGGTGCCTTTCCATCGTAAATCTGAACCAGAAATCCTGGGAGCCAAATGGTTTGTGAGACGTTTTTTGGTAGATTTTGAAAATTCTGCCTAGTCGCTTGCAATTCGCCCGCAAAATCCAATACACTTAACACCAGTCCTAAGGCTCTGTCCAAACTAGGTGTGGCACGGTGCCGTGGTTCTCGGCACAGCGTGCCGAGTTAAAGACCCGCCCCTTTTCCTAATTTGGACAAAGCACTAGTGTGTTTCTCAACTTAGTTCGTTTCCTGGAGAGTTTACGATGCGAGTTCGGCTCATTGTTGGTTCCTTAGTTTTAGCAGTTGCCACAGGCAGCGGCGTGATGGCTTTTAACAACCCGTTTGCGGCCAAA
>JAYTVL010000374.1:0-16870 GCA_043744075.1 Pirellula sp.
CGATAGACCCATATCGCTCCAGCCGACGAGCGCTCAATGCTTGCCAGACGTCTGCTGGCGGATATCGGATGGGTGGATCATCGACGAATGGAATCAGCAGTTGTTCGTTTAGGTAAAGTGAATCCACAAATGCCCTGCTCCTTTTCCTAACCGCATCCATGATCAATGAATGATTTGCAGCCATGTTGGACTCAATGTTCGTAATACGGTCAATGATGGACTCGCGATCGATCGCCGTAATCTGAGGTGCAATTTCATCGTTAGCCTGTGCAAACAGCTGCTGCGCCATCAACGAATTGTATCGTTCCACTAACTGCTGTACCGTTGCATTGCGACGTTCTGTTTCTGCAAGTAAACGTTTCGATGCCGACTGGCTAGATTGAACAGCTTCGGTTCTCGAAATCTGCTCCCTTAAATTCACTTCCGCTCGAGCTGCGGACTGAATAGATGACGCGATCTGGGAATCAAGACGCGTTCTGTCAGACGCATCAAGTTCAGCCGAACGTCGAATCTGATCTTGCAATGCCTTAAGCGAAATCTTTGTCGCCCCGGGGTCGCGGCTCTTTCTAGCTTGACTCAATTCGCTCTTCACATGCGCTTCCAATTGCTGAGCCTTAACGCGTCGAAATCCCTCATCTTCTGCCAGTAAATCACTTGCGTTAGCCAATTCGCTAAACGGGTCATTGTTTTGTGAAAATTGACCACCATTTGCAAAGGGTTGAGGCAACACTGCGGAATTGGAGGCGTCGTCACCAAATGGGTTGCTTATAGACGGCGCCTTTGGCTCAATAACAACTGGGGAGACAGGAGTTGCCGGTGCAGTAACTAGTGGAGCTGCCCGTGGAACTGACGGTGGATCAGCGAACGGATCTTCCGGTAATTGCGCGGTGATGAACTTCACAATTCGAGGAGAGGCACTTGGACTCTTCACAGGCTTGGGCCGTTTTTGCGCGATCTCGGCAGCATATAATATGTTCTGTGCAGACAAATTGTTTGGCGATCGCTTCATCGCTTCTTTTGCAATATTGATCGCAGCACTAAGGTCACCAGAATTTAATGCAAATCTAGCATCCTTAACCAGCTGATCCGATGAATTGGCAAGAACCATACCTAACTCTTGCAACGCCTCTGAACCCGGCGTGGGCATCAGCAACCCTGCATTCGGAACTGCTTTAGCGACCACTTGGACCAAGAAAGCAAAATCAGGGTTCGAAGGCTCACTCTTGAGCTCCCATCGCATGGAACTTGTGCGACCACCGACGACTCCATCCAACTGCAGACTGCCTCCGCGAAGTTCTTCCTTGAGATTCCCAACCAAGATAGTATCTCGGTCTATTCGGAGGGGAGGAAACTGCCCAGGGAAGTATTGAGCCACTCCGTTGGGCCAACTCGACTTGGTTGGCCAGAAAACCGGCTCCAACGCTGCTTTCGCTAAATTGCTACCAATCTGCTGGCAAGTCGCGTCGGTAATCGCCTGTCGAACAAAAACCTTTCCACCTGTGTGATTGGCAATGATAGAAAGCAACTCACAATCCGTCGTAGGACCTATTGCGAGAGAGGTAATGCTGGTTCGAGTCTCTTTCATGTCGTTGATGAGGGACTCGAATTCGGCTGTGTTCAAAAGGTTGCAAAGGTGCATCCCATCGCCGATGTAAACAATGCTAGCGTCCGACTGTTTGCCGAGTTCCTTGACTGCCGCTCGAAACGCAGCAGCAAGATCAGTCGTCCCCAACGGAATCCTCTTGTCGAGCTTTTTGAAACCTTCCGACAGCGATTGGCTAGTCGGTGCCGAGGCGGACGAAAGCACAATGGCTTCAACGTCGCACGCGAGCAAACTAACGATCGACTTCGATGGCAATGCACTGATGATCGACTGTGCTATTTCAATGGAGTCCGATCGGAAGTCTCCGTTCTGCGATGCGGAAGTGTCTACCACAACTGCGACATGTGGTGAATTCTTGGCGTCAAATTCTTGAGTCGGCAGCAAACTCAATGCAAAAAGCGTCTTCCCCTCCTCTTGATAGGTGACCAAACGACTATTCTTCGCTTCAGTCGCATAGGCCGAGAGGCCTGTCCCTACAACCAAGCCCAAGCCTAAAACGGACGACAAGGTGTCCGAAAAAAGCCGCTTTTGGATCTTTGAAAAACGACGAATCGACATGGTTATTCGCTCCGATTTGGCTCGAATGGGGGTGCGGACGAAAGACATAAATCTACCGACAACGAAATTGGACTTGGAATTTAGACTACAGTTTTGGATACGGTACGCCTAAGGATATCTCTAATCGTATTTCTGGTCCAAGCAGGATGCCATCAAAAAACAGACCAAATCAGCGATTATCACTCCTCAAGTTTCAATCGAAGCCGAACTAGTCGAAGAAGCTTAGCAATATCCGAACCAAACGCGTGAATTTTTCTTAGTTTTCTCTAGCGAGCGAGATTTTCCATGAATTGCAACAGAAGAAAGCCCAATACCCAATCTCGCAACTCTTCCCAACTTCGGCAGATCGAGGTCTTATGCAACCGAAAACAGCGCCGTTTATGCAAAATCGAACACATTATCCCAGAGCAAATGACCTTGCAGAGCAATGAAAAACTCTATTCTGATTTGTCTTCTCATCGTCCTGCCTCAATCGTCCTGCCAAATCGTCCTGCCAAATCGTCCTGCCAAATCCTCCCAGCATCCGGAAGCAAAACGATGTGGGCAGAATGATGCGTTAAGAATAGCCAAATCAGAATCCATTGAGTGCCATTCCGCTCCGGGATATGCCTGTCAATCGAGAAAATTCGTCAAAATCCCCCCAATCCTCTCAATCCTTGCCATTCGAAAACCCGATGACTTCGAAAGGGATTTTAGTTGGGCTTTGATTGCTGGGGTTTACTGTATGCTTCGAACAACCAATTTCACAAATGAATTGGCTTGGGCCTGGGTATTGGTCACGACCTTTTTTGTTTCCTCTTCCTGCTTTGGCCAAGATGATTCGTTTCAAGAATCGACAAAGCCGCAAGCTAATGTTTTCGAGAGACTTTTCGGAACATCGACCGCTCAAACACAGCCAATCCAAAAACCGAAACCCAAAGTTCCGGCTTCGACCACGGCTGGCAAAACGTCCCGGACAGGATTTCTCGTGCCTCTTAAGTCCTTTTCGAGGGCGTTTAGGGGTCCAGTATCCGACGACGTAGAATCGTTTGATGAGGCAAGTCCACCGCGAATGACCGCGCCACGTACTCCCAGGGAACCGTTCCGGAATTTACCGCGAGTCCAGGAAAAACGCGAGCGAGAAACAGTTGATCTCCGTGTCGAAAAGACTTCAACGGACGCAAAGCCGCCAGCCAAAGCATCACAAAGTCCCTCCGAAAGTTCTCTGGCTCCTATTGTTCGTGCAGAGTCGGCAATGAAATCAGCAACCACCCCTTCCGATTCCATTTCCAAATCATCCAATTTCAAATCATCCAATTCCAAGTCAGTCTCGGCGGGTAAGTCAAAAAACACCGCACCTGAAATCGTAATTGAATCCAATTCGACATCTCGTAGGGCCACCAAAGAGTCTGGCGTCGTAGAAACAGTTGCACCCGATCGAATAGCTTCCGAGCAAGAAAAAAAGGGATTCTACGATGGAGCTGGATCTCTCTTTTCGTCTGCATTTGCGAAAGACGATCAACGTCTCGAACCTAAGAGACTTATTGATCTTGGACAACCCTCAGGTAAATCAACTGCGGCACTCTCGAGCACAACCAACCAAGAATCGCCCAGTCGTCCATCGAATACAGACCAACTGATCGACATTCCTAGAATCTCCCGGTCGGGCAGTGGCAACCTACCGAAGCAAGAGTCCATGAGCAATGTCTCGACGCCGAAAATTGCGCCTGCGGTCCCTAAAACTATCGACGGTGCATTGCTTCATCGCGAGATGAGCGCTCCCGGCGTGAAGGTGTCGGTAAATGGCCCTGCTTCGATTTTGGTTAACGAAGAGGGAAGTTACGAAATCGTCGCAAAGAACGAAGGCACAGAAACTCTTAGCGGATTGATAGTGCGTATTGCCGTTCCAACTCAGGTTTCAATTGGCAACGTCGCAGTCACGGATGGGGCTACCATCCCTGAAAACGATAACGAAGGAAATACCATTATCTGGGAGCTTGGGCAAGTTCCCGGTGGCGGCTCCAGGTCTGCAACGATGATGTTGAAAACGCCAAAAGCTGAGCATTTTGCTCTAGGCGTCGAGTGGACAGTTTTGCCTCAAAACGCAGAAATGAAAATCGACGTTCAACAACCACAACTTGCTATCGCCCTCGAGGGTCCGTCGGAAGTTACGTTCGGAAAACCGCAAATGTATCGCATCCGGGTTCGCAACACGGGCAATGCCGACGTAAGAGCCGTTTCAGTCGCTATGTCCGCAGAACCCTACGGCAGTAACCAGTCTGAAATTGGCGATATCGCCGCAGGAAGCGAAAGAATTGTAGAAGTCGAATTGACATTCCAGCAATCAGGCTCGCTTCCAATTGTAGCTACGGCAACCAGCGCGGTTTCGAAATTGGATGCCAGAAGTGCAATCGATGTGCAAGTCCGACAGTCGGAATTAGTAGCTTCCTGGTATGGTCCAACCGAGTTTTATCAGGGCAGCGTGATCGATTATGAATTAGAGCTGTCCAACATAGGATCGATCCCAGCAATTGGTACTCATTGCACCATCAAACTGCCATTCGGAGCAGAAGCGGTATCGCTACCGCCAGGCGCAGTTCGCAGCGGCGAATTCGTCAAGTGGGATATTAGTAAGATCGATCCACAGGAAAAGTTCACTGTTCCACTCCGAGTGAACATGTCCAGGATCGGTGACAACCTACTGTTCTTTACAGGCCAATGCAGTTCCTCCGCAGAAGCCAATGCCGAATTTAAAACCAACATTGATGCAATCGCTGACTTGCATTTGACCGTAGTCGATCCTGTCGCCCCTGCGCCAGTCGGTCAACCCGTCGTCTACGAAGTCGTTATTGCAAACCGCGGAAAGAAATTGGCTTCGGACATTCAAGTCATAGCGCAATTCTCAGATGGAATCGAACCGGTGAGAGTCGAGGGGCACACCGGTCGCATTGTCCCCGGACAAGCCATTTTCAACTCCATTCCAAGCATTGGTGCGAACGACAAAATTGTGTTGCGCATCCACGCCGAAGCATCAAAACCAGGCGTTCACCGATTTCGCGTAGAGGTCAAAAGCAAAGGAAGCGATACGGATCTCTTGGAAGAAGAATCGACGAGATACCTGGCTACTAGCATCAAAGGCGACCGCCGCTAGATTTGGACTATTCCGATTCTAGCTACGACGCCAAAGTGGAAGGAATTGTCCTCAATTCCTTCGCTATCTGCAATTCCCTCGCTATCTGCAATTCCTTCGGTGGCTGCGCAGGCGCGGGAATTGAGGACAATTCCCGCCACGAAGAGTGGCCCGGCCTTCCATAATGCCCAATGGACATTCCGAGCTATAGGAACGACAATGAAGACTGTATCCCACCCGTTCCTCTCACCCGGACCGATTCAAAATGCTTCGAGCTCTGTGTTCAACTTTTTGTTTGATTCTACTGCTTGCGAGCTTCAGCCAAGCTCAAACGAATGCCCCTATAAAGGCTTTGATCATCGATGGTCAAAATAACCACGGTGCATGGCCTAAAACCACCATGATGGTAAAGAAGTATCTTGAGGATACCAATCGCTATTCGGTCGACATCGCGCGCACCAAATACACGTGGCAAGGGGACGATCTACTGGCAAAGTACCCGCTAAATGACGGTGTCGTTCGGGAATCCAAAAAGAGCGCTGTTGCGGACCCGGACTTCAAACCAGATTTTTCTAAATACAACGTGGTCATCAACAATTTTGGATTCGGCGCCGCAGCTTGGCCCGAAGAGACCAATGTAGCTTTCGAAAAATTTGTTTCCAATGGCGGAGGTCTTGTAATCCTCCACGCAGCCGACAATTGCTTTGGAGACTGGGATCAATACAACAAAATGATCGGCTTAGGCGGTTGGGGAAATCGCACCGAAAAGAATGGTCCGTACGTCTATCTTGACGCCAACGAAAAGTTGGTAGTAGACAACTCGGCAGGTAAGGGTGGTAGTCACGGTTCTCAACACGAATTTTCTCTCATCGTTCGCGACCCAGATCACCCGATCACCAAGGGACTTCCCAAGACGTGGCTACATTCCAAGGATGAACTGTATGATCGTCTACGCGGTCCAGCTCAAAACATGAAGATCCTGGCTTCCTCGTTTTCTTCGAAAGCACACGGCGGAACCGATCGCCATGAACCGATGATCATGACGATCGACTACGGCAAGGGTCGTGTCTTTCACACTCCCATGGGACATGCAGATTACTCTATGGAATGTGTCGGATTCATTACGGTTTTGCTGCGCGGGACGGTTTGGGCGGCAACAGGGGCAGTCGTCGATGCGACGGTCCCGAGTGACTTCCCAACTATCGACAAGTCATCGCAACGCAAGTTTGATTGAAATTGGTATGGACCTGCTCCCAACAGCCCTAAAGCTCACTGAAAATCGCTCGGTCGAAATTACTTGGAGCGATGGCGAAACGTTGAATTATCCCTATGGCTTGCTGCGAAATGCTTGCCCGTGCGCCACTTGCCGGGAAAAGAAACGAGCAGATTCGTCTAAGCCCAAGGGGCTGCTTCAAGTGCTTTCTGCTGCGGAAACTGTTCCATTGGCGGTGACTCAGATGCGGCCGGTTGGAAATTATGCCTACAACATCAATTTTTCCGATGGCCACAGCTCAGGACTGTTTACAATGGATTTATTGCGAGAAATCGGCAAGCCCGTTCCAACGTAGATTAGGCTTCCAGCCTGAGATTCCAGCGTTATCCCTCACAGGCAAGATGCCTATGCTACGTTTAGAAACAAAGCCTAGTATCCTGATGCAGCCCATACTCAACTATTCAGATCGTCGCAAACAATCCATGGTAGTTCAGGAGAGCGATGATCTCCTTCTTGTTGGATGGCGAGAATGGATTGCTTTGCCGGAGTTCGGTGTTGACAGGCTTCATGCGAAATTTGATTCTGGTGCAACCATGTCTTCGTTGCACGCCGAACGAATCGAAGAATTCAAACGAGGCAAGAGCACTTGGGTTCGATTTTTCATCATGGGAGATCACGACGATGAGGAAACGACCTACCATTGCAATGCCAAGCTCGTCGAATATCGCAGCATCCGTTCTTCAAGTGGTCATATCGAATCTCGGCCGGTCATCGAAACGATTCTCTACATCGCTGGCTTTCAGTGGCCCATTGAAGTGACGCTGAGCAATCGTGAAACACTCGAGTGCCGAATGCTTCTTGGAAGATCAGCCCTGGCTGGACGGTGCCTAGTCGATTGCGGTCGATCAAACGTTTTATCGAAGTAGTCCATGCCGTCGGCTTCACGCCCAATGGCACTCACTTTGTTAATTTTGAGCCTCAATGCGCTAGCATGAGGGCCGGATTTGCAAGTGATTACTAGCCTTTCAGCCCGCACGCGAGCGCGTTGCGGCTCAAAGTGAGTGCCATTTGGCTTTATGCCTCTCTGGGGAATTCGAACATGCCGTCGGCTTCACGCCTCGCGCTGAAAGTCCTGTGGCAAAGACGATTCGTAAATCGGCAGCGAGACAAGGAAGCAACTGCCTTGGCCGATTTGACTTTCGACGGTCAGTGTGCCACCGTGAGCTTTGACGATCGCCTGGCAGATACTCAGACCCAAGCCGGTTCCGCGAGTCACAGTGTCTCGACGCCGTGAACGATCACCGCGATAGAAGCGATCAAACAATCGTGGTTTTTCATCAGCCGCGATTCCTACGCCGGTGTCTCGAACCGATAGACAGGCACACTTCGACAATGTATCGACGTCTAACGTAACTTCAACCCGCCCTCCAGCTGGTGTAAACTTCAGCGAATTGTCAATTAGATTGTTAACGACCTGACGCAAATGATGTCGATTGCCTTTCACAGTGGCAGAGCGAAGAATCTGAAAACGAAGAGCGATAGCTCGACTCTCCGCCAACCCAACAAACATGTCGCACGACCTTTCGATCAACTCGACCAGCGCCACCGGTTCACCTGTCAACATAAAGGTTTCAGTATCGGCTTCCGTTTCGGCCAGCAGCAGCAGCTGATTGACAAGCACTTCAAGCGATTCACTTTCTTCGACGATCGTCCCCAACAGCTCTTGATACTCTTGTGTCGTTCGTTGGGACCTCAAAGCTACCTCGGCGGTACTTCGTAACGCGGCCAAAGGCGTTCGAAGCTCATGCGCCGCGTTGGCAAGAAAATCTTTGCGTTGTTGCAGAAAATGGGCGATTCGATCGAGCAATAGATTAAGCGTATTGGACAAATGATCCAGTTCGTCTCCGGTTCCACGCATCGGTAAACGTTCGCTGAGTTCTTCGGGCCGCAATCGATCCGCGGTATTGATCATCGTTGCCAGAGGGCGTGTCACACGCCCTGCCAACCAATAACCGCCAAGCGGCGCGACAACCAGTCCAAGTCCAAAAGCAATTCCAATGATGCGATCGATGAGTGTTAAGTCTCGGTCAATCAAACCCATCGATGCACCAACACGGATACGAACGGGTGAATTGTCCGAAAGTTTTCCGATACGATCGAGCAATCGATAGCCTTGAACGGTCACCGGAACGGTAGCTTCGTTCGGACCGAATTCGAGTTCCGGCGGTACGTTAACACTTTGCCAAGAAAGTTTTGCAGCAGTTGACGATTCAATTGTCGTGATGTTTTGCGATTCTTCGATCGATTCACTAGGCGGGGACTGCTTGCGAATCTGAACGAACCATCGATGCTGGATATGGCCTCTTGCCTTGCGGTCCAATTGCGCGAAAAGTACTAAAGACTTTGGATCACCTGCTGCCGTCAAGTCCAGCTCGATTTCCTCCAGATCTTCTGAGAGTATCTCATCCAATTCGTTGACAAGCGCGAATCGCATGCCAGCCCTTAAGCCGATCAGAGTTCCCATCGACGCGAGCAAAACGACAATAGCATTGAGCAACATCAAGCGGAATCGCAACGATCGAACGGTCGTGTTAATCCGGTCGAAGCTCATAACCGCTGCCTCGAATCGTATGGATCAGGTCGATTTCGAAACCCTTGTTGATTTTATTGCGCAAGCGATTGATATGGACTTCGATCACGTTGGTAACTCCCTCCCAATCGGATTCCCAAAGATGCTCGCACAACATTCGACGAGTTACAACTTCGTCCGAATTTCGCATCAGGAATTCTAGCAGTTTATACTCTGTCGGAGTGAGTTCGATTTCCTTTTCGCCACGTTTGACCAGTCGGCTAGTCAGCTCAATGCTTAGTGTTCCTGCCCGCAATACCGTCACTGGAGACTTGGTCTTACGACGTTCAATCGCAACGATTCGCGCGACGAGTTCGGCAAAAGCAAATGGTTTTACAAGATAATCATCCGCTCCGGAGTTAAGGCCGTGAACACGATCATCTATGGATCCCAGCGCAGTGAGAACGAGTACGGACACATCACGCTTGACTTTCCGCAGTAGCTTTAGAACTTCTAGCCCCGGAAGATCCGGAAGCATTAGATCCAAGATCATGACATCGAAGCTCTGTAGTTCAATAAGTTCGACGGCCGAACTCCCACTTTGAGTCCAAGTACAGTCATGACCGATTTCGGAAAGTCCTTTTTCTAGGACGGCCCCGAGAACCGAATCGTCCTCAACGATTAGAATTTTCACCAAGAACCTCCATGATAGTCCGAATTGGCATCCTTTAGCATTTGAACCATGATTCCGACTTCACGCTTGCAGACCAGGGTAAATAGATAGTATAAGGCGAGGGGCAGCTTTAAATCTACCTATAAAATCACAGCCTCTGAGCGTGCCACCCGGTCCCCTGGCATATTCCAGTCTGCTGCTCGCCTAATTGTTGTCCTCTAAATTGCAATCGAATGTACCTATGTCACGAGACTCTGTCGTGTTCGCGGCGGAATCTGAACGATTTGTAATGCTATGATAGATTGATGAGGTCGATAGTCTTCACGTATAAGAGATACTCTAAGTTTAGAACTCAGTTCTTTGAAGGCTTCAAAATGGCAAATCCTGACAACACACCAGCGACCGAAACGGCTCCGCTTGGCTCGTTCATGCAAAATATCCGCTTCGATGCAATCTCTGGGTTGCTCGTATTCTTGATCGCGCTTCCGCTGTGCTTGGGCATTGCAAATGCAAGCGGCTTTCCGGCGATCAACGGGGTTTTTACGGCAATCGTCGGGGGAATTATTTGCAGCTTCCTCAGCAATTCAGAAATGACCATCAAAGGGCCTGCTGCAGGAATGATTGCGATCTGTCTCGGTGCGGTAACCGATTTCGCGTTGGCTGCTGGCGTCAGTAAAGATGGAATGAGCAATACGGATGCATCGGTGTACTTGAACTACTTGCCTCTGGTAGCAGCGGTCGGTGTCGTTTCAGGGGTCATCCAAATTATTCTAGGACTTGCTCGAGCAGGCGCCTTAGCAGATTTGTTTCCGACGTCAGTGATTCATGGTCTACTTGCGTCTATCGGCCTTATCATCATCGGCAAGCAATTGTATCTTTTGCTCGGTTTGAAACCAAATGCGTCTACGGAAGCGTACGAAGCCTATTTCGATCTACCCGTCCATATGCCCCATTTTGCATGGCAAGTTGCCATCATAGGTATAGTGAGTTTGCTATTACTCTTTCTGTATCCAAAGCTCAAACAGCGTTATGCAATTTGCAAAGCCATTCCACCACAGCTCATTGTATTAGCACTTGCGATTCCAGCCGCTTTTTTTCTCTACCAGAGTTTCGAAGGCGCATCCAGATCTTATGAAATCATGCACGATGGCCATGCCACCCCTCAGGTGGTAAAGTCTTTGCTGGTCAAAGTTCCGGATAGCCCCAGTACTCTTTTCAAATCGTTCATTTTTCCTGATTTTTCGCAGGCAACCAGTGTCTTGTTCTGGAAATGGGTTTTGATGTTTACTTTGGTCGGTTCGCTTGAATCCTTGCTTAGCGCAAAGGCTGTGGACGTCCTTGATCCTTGGAAACGAAAAACCAATTTGAATCGTGATTTGATCGCAATTGGTAGCGCGAACGCTGCAGTTGCATGTATCGGAGGCTTGCCCATGATTTCTGAGATTGTCCGTAGTTCAGCAAATAAAGACTATGGTGCTCGCACTCGGTGGTCCAACGCCTTCCATGGTTTTTTCTTGTTGATAAGCATCTTGGTTCTTCCGAAATTGCTAAACAACATTCCCGTCACAGCACTTGCCGCAATGTTGATCTACGCCGGTTGTCGATTGGCTCACTACAAAGAGTTTCTTCACATGTGGCATGTTGGCAAAGAACAGTTGATCATTTTCCTCAGCACGGTTGTCGGTGTTTTGGCAACAGATCTGTTAATCGGCGTCGGTATCGGAATCCTCGCAAAGTTCATCATTCAGATATATTATGGTGTCAAGCCAACGGACTTTCTTTCGATTCCTCTTAACGTATCGCAACAAGACCAAGGCCTTACGATTTCGCTACTTGGCCCTGCCGTTTTTACGAACTGGCTGAAACTGAAGAAACAGATCTCAGCCGCGCCTCGTGACGGCAACGTAGTCGTTGATTGTGCAAAATCCAAGTTTCTCGACCATACCGTTATGTCGCGATTGCACGAAATGGATCGCGAATTCAAGCAGGAGGGCCGAACATTGACATTGAGCGGTCTCGAGCACCATCGAAAGCTCTCACACAGCCCACTGGCTGCTCGAAAACTGATTTAGATCCAAAGCGAAGCTACAGAACCTTTACGCAGAACGTAGCGTAGGCTTCCAGCCTGAGTATCCTTGACTGAATCTCACAGTCGAGATGCCTATGCCACGTTTTGCCGATCAGTGATTGGACTTGCTTTCAGCCTTTGAGACTTGGCTATTAATCTCGCGGTGATCGAGCAATTCGACGGCCGCGTCGTATCTTGAGTGGACTCCAGGTTGGGGCCAAATACCAGCCCCAATCAGCAACAACGTAAACGTCATAATGGCGATACGTTCCGATCGCAGGGTCGCTAATTGTATGGTGGAATGATGCGTAGTGCCGGTGAAAATTCGGAAGTATGCTTGGAGAATAGCTATTCCATTTAGGGCCGTGGAGACGACAACGACTCCGCCGACCCATGGAGAGATTTCAATCGCTGCTTCAACGAGCAATTCAGTACCGGTAAAACCTATCGTGCACGGGAATCCAACAGCCGAAAGTCCCGTCAATAGAAAGAAACCGGCGAGATGAGGCATTTGAGAGTACATACCGTGGTACTGATTCAGCGAGAGCGGGCCGGTTCGCGCTTCGACGCATCGCAAAGTTAACCCAAGGCCCGTGAGCGACAACGCGACGGAAACCCAAATACATAAGGCTCCAGTAAGCCCAATCGGTGTTGCCGTTTCAAGTCCGACAAGAACCAGAGCAGAATGACTTAGGAAGAGGAAGCAAAAAAACCTTCGCGAATCGGTCTGTATGATCGCCATGCACGAAGCGTATAGTGCGGTCGC
The DNA here is from genome assembly GCA_043744075.1 of Pirellula sp. Lineage (GTDB taxonomy): Bacteria > Planctomycetota > Planctomycetia > Pirellulales > Pirellulaceae > JBKCUI01. Next base: position 12,560 of record JAYTVL010000374.1, read on the forward strand.
CAAGGAAAGGAGAGCGATGCTTCGCAACGCCCAATCGGGTGCTATCGGCAGTACCAACCTCATTGTCGCGTACGCTCCGACCAGGGGTGTAATGAACAAGAGTGCATTGCCAAATGCAGCATGTTCAAAAAGATCCGTAATCCAACAATGCAGCGGGGCGCAGCCGCTACGAATCAACACCGCTCCGACCAACATGACGATTCCTGCGCCTCGTCCAAATTCCGAATTCGACAAACCGTAACACGCAGCGCCAAGCGCCAGCAAACCAATTGAAAGACCGATATGGAAGACGAAGACCCGTGTGGGCTTTTTTCGCGTTTTCAAATCGATATACATAGGTATTGCATTCACTGCCAAAAGTACAATCAGTAACCATGTCTCCTTACAACTCAAGACGGCAAGAGTCGACGACAGGGAGAGCAGTCCCAATGCAAAAGAATACTTTCCGAACTTAACGCGCGGTGTTGCCAACATCGTCAGAAAGAAAAGCAATGCTGCAAGCGGCAGGAGCGGCGCATTTAGCTTATCGATGACGAATTCTTCGCGCCCAATGATCGACTTGACGACATCCCAATGATCATGTGCCTCAAAGGCAATTAGCGATTCGAAATCGATCCATCCGGCTAGGGCCAATATCAGCGTCGTTGCCGAAACCGTCAGCCCTGCGGAACGAGCCTGCGTCGCTTCAAGTATCCGGCCAACCCACAGCGATGAAAGCGCTGGCACGAGAATACAGAGTTCTAGCCATGGCAAATGCAATTCATTCATCTTGTAGCGTTTGTCCTAAGGCCTGTGGCAACTTGAAATCTACCTGTAAATTGGGTGGCATGCTCTGAAAACCAACGGTTTTTGAACTGCGGACATCACGCGGAGCGTGATGGGTACTATAAAATCACAGCCTTTGAGCGTGCCACCCGATCCCACGGTATTTTCCAATCTTCCCAAAGGTAGTGGCCTGTGTACAAAACCGTGCTGAGTCATCAATCGCTTTGTGTTCCATTTGAAGGCTGTTTCGAATGGTGATGTGAACCTGCAAGCCACAGGGTCCATCCTCGCTCCCAGCGATTGAAAGTCGAAAAAACTCCGACGAACGGCTTTACGATGCACTGGTCTAAAATGGAGTCCATGTATCCTCGTTCCATAGCACCTCGATAGAGACGGCGCTGTGTCGATGCCCCAAGCCATGCTATGACGCTAGGCGAGCCATGATCAAGAGATTTCCCAATAGCGTTTTCCATGGTCTTGTAGTCGCGAAGGAGAGTGGGTGCTCGCAACAGCTGCAGCGAACGCATGCAGGCGTGGCCGATTAAATGGATAAGCGGTAAATACAGAAATCCGAAACCAATCTCGACAACAATAATACTAACCTGAGTCAATGAGGCAAAAGCAAGCGCACTCTTGATGTCGGTTTGGACTCGTCCCGCCAACGCCGCAAATATTGCCGAAACCAATCCCAACACGATCACCATCCAACTAAGAACAAACGATTGGTGGAGTATCGGACTAACTCGCAAAAGCAGAAATGCGCCCAAGTGAACTGATAGGGCTCCATAGAATATGGCACTTGAGGGAGTTGGGCCTTCCATTGCACGCGGCAGCCAACCAGAAAATGGAACAAGCCCGGACTTTCCGGCGGCCGCTATCAACAGAAAAGTCCCAACGAGCAATGCCGTTCCGTTGCTGAGCGAAGCCGTCCCTGCAGGCCACGGCTGATCCCCCATCAAAATACTGAAATCGCCCTCGCCTGTTTGATGGTGCAAAGCGATCGCCGCCGCTAGAAACGCTGCATCCGCAAAACGATAGATTGCCCATACGCGAAGCCCGTTCGACACAGGCGATGGCCGTTCGTGGAAATAAGCAACCAAGAGGGCTGAGGAAAGTCCAACCAGTTCCCAGCCAAGAAAAAGCGTTTCAATGGTGCTCGCAAGTGACGCAAACGTCATGCCTACCAAAAACATTGCAAAGCTAAGGAAGAACCGTTGAAAGCCAGCATCGCGGTGCAAGTAGCTCAGACCAAAGGATCCGACGGTTCCACACAATACGAGCGACAGGATCACCATAGGCACGCTAAGTCGGTCAAACACAAATTTGATATGGAAGTGGAAATGGACGTCGTGTATCTCGACCATGTTACCCAAGTCGACTAATTCGCGACGCGAACCGGTGGCAAGCATGATGCCAAGAACAGCTAATGCAGATATCAAGCTAAGACCGACCATGGCTTTCAACCATCGACCGACAACCAATTCACTCAGCGGTCGACTTACAAGCAAACTGACCCCTAGTAGAAACAATAGAGCGCAAGGGAAAAGGACAGTTATGCATCCGAATACATGAGTCAACTCGGAAATACTCATACTCCAACCCCAGCAACTGAGTTACGTTGCGATGCTGCAGCCTTTGAGTCAACTCGCGAGAATCCAAGCGGTTCGCGCCAACCTCGATACCAATCGAGCGAGACCGATACCACTGGAAGAACATGTGGTCCGGGCTCATATGGTTCAAATCGGTCTCCTTGAAACAAATGAATCCGATTCGACGACGGATCCAGCGTAGCGATCTGTACCCATTGATTGCGAATATAGGTATTGATAAGCGGATTGCGATCCATTATCGAAAAAATCGATTCCGGCTTGGTCTCGACGATATAGAGGATACGAATCGGCTCATGGATCTCAACCATTTGCTGACTAAGTCCGGTCCGTAAATCACTGGCGGCACCTTCCATTACACCAATCAACGAGGTGATATTATGCGGTAACTTGGTCCCGCAACCATAGCCAACATTGTCGACCGTCGAGAAATAGTATTCCAACGAGATACCGCCACAGACAGGAATAACCGCTTGCATAATACGCATCAATATCGACGTTGACGCGTCATCGGTTGTCGGATCGTATGAAGTCAAAAAACACCTTCGATCCATAAAAAGACCCCGCGTACGACCGCGTCGACCCACAAAACAAGCAGCATTCGTCGCATGGTTGTATTCAGGCCGAACTTGAGCCAGATCTTCTGATCGTCGCTCAACATGCCGCAATGCTTCTTGATCGCTGCTTGTCATGTCAAGGGAATAAAAGCGGCGAGCCCGTTCATGAGCGTTTCTTTGGCAAGCTTTCTCAATGATTTCGCTTGCAGCCAAGAACTTCGCAGTTTGATTGAGAGGGATACGATCAACATCCAAATACTGAATCGAGTCGTCGCAAGTATTGTGGAATCCTCCGACGAAAAGCGTCGTATCAGGAATGACCAAGCCACGCTCCTTGAGGATGGCTCGCACACGTGGGTCGTTCGCTATCTGAGCTACCGCACGCGCGTTGGGTCCGCCTTTTCCGCCACCGCATGCTCCACAGTTGTAAGCCGATTCATGGGGGTTGTTCAAGCTCGATGAACCGTGTCCAAAGACAATCACCAAAGGAGCGAAGCGACCCTGAATACCCAAGTCCCCAGTTAAACGCTCGATCATGTTGGCCATCTCGACCAGCGTAAAGCCCTCAGCTCCCTTGTCGGTCACTACGGCATCTTCACCTCGCTCGAGCCGCAATTGTGTGGCGGCCGTTGGGCGAACGAGTTTGACAACGTTGCCGCGAATCTTTGAAGTCAATCGCGGAAACAAGACACGAGCTACCAAGGGGAATGCGTTTAGCGAGCCGAATAAAGCTGTCAGTACTCCACTGAACAGGCTCCGGCTACTCATATGAAACGTTTGTGACGCTTTGCCTAGCAACAGCCGCGTTTGAGCTCGTCTGTTTTCAGCTTGCTTGGCGGAGAGAGGACCTATTTCTTCTACATAGTTCTTCGGAACCATGATGATTGGGCAAAGCGGGATGAAATGGGCATCAGCTGCCCCGCGGAAGTACATAGGAACATTAAAGAAACCTGCAGCTCCAAATGTCTCGACACTCGAATCTAACTCTTCCAAATGTCGACGAAAGGATTCCTCACGATCGTCGATGCACGTAATCACTTGAAAGGTTACCGTCGCAGGTACCTTTAATGGCAACCGCGAATGTTCTGAAATGGCGTCCAAAATCTGACTGCGATAGCGGTATTCGTATGCTAAGTGGAACAGTCGGCGTCGTTCCAAGTCGTCGAATACACCGATCTCACCGACAGCATTTTGCCATTCGTTCGGCGACCACTTTTGAAGAGTACTAGGTGACCATCCCAATCGTTGAGCGAGCTGAAAAACATCGAAAGCAATTTGCTGAACTGACTTGCCACTTGGATCATCGCTTTCCTCTTCGTCGAGAATCAAAACCTCCGAAAGTTTTTCCGATCTATGAGGAAGGTGTTCCTTAAGACAATACG
>JAYTVL010000375.1:0-16829 GCA_043744075.1 Pirellula sp.
ACCGGAGAGCCGTATGCGGGAGAACCGCCTGTACGGTTCGGAGGGAGGGGAGCCGCAACTCAATGCGGCTTTCCTACCCCTATCTTTCTTCGGATTCAATAAAATCACAGGCCGCTCGCCTAATTTCACGGATCTCAATGCCAATTGAAGCATCCATTGGCAGAAACTCTAGGCCCGGCACCGGTAGTGGGATAGAATCGGAGCTAGTACTACAAACGTACTCTTCTATTACAAACCTAAATTTCATTAAGATCCAACAGAAAGTGAATGGAACAAGAATGTCGTTAGAATCTGACCGCGATGCTGTTCTCGAATTGACTCAGAATTTGCTGGTCGCGATTACAGGTGGTGACTGGGACAAGTACGCCGAAATTTGCGACGAATCGTTGACCTGCTTCGAACCGGAGGCACTTGGTAACCTAGTCGACGGTCTGGAATTCCACCAATATTATTTCAATCTGCCCTCATCTGGAGCACCAACTCCAGTCCAGTCCACGATCGTCGCGCCCCATATTCGCATCATGGGCGATGTGGCTGTTATCGCATACGTTCGACTGACTCAGCGAATCACCGAAGGAAAACCTGTTTCAACTGCTATGGAAGAGACCCGAGTGTGGCAGCGAAAACAGGGCAAATGGAAGCACATTCATTTCCATCGCAGCCCAGCCCGCTGAATCCCAATTATGCATCCACAAGGTTTTCTGCGCGTCACGGCGGCTTCTACTACGACATCCGTTGCTAACCCCTCGGCCAATCGACGATCGATTCAGTCCGCCATTTCTGCATTCCCGGACTCCGACGTGATCGTGTTTGGCGAGCTATGCTTGAGCGGCTACACGTGTGGGGAACTTTTCACGCAATCCTCACTTTTGATTCAATGCAAACTAGAATTGATTGCTCTAGCACGATCAATCAAAACAAAACAACTGGTAGTCGTCGGATTGCCAATGGCTTTTGACGGAAGACTCTATAACGTCGCTGCTGCTCTTTGCAATGGGCAGATCATTGGCCTGATTCCCAAACAGCATCTGCCAACCTATCAAGAGTTCTACGAATCGCGTTGGTTCCAATCCGGGACTGGGCAACAGATTTCAGAAGTCAAGCTGTCGATGGGTAGCGATGACGCTGTACCGTTTGGGGTCGATCTGCTGTTTACATATAATGATGCAACGGTTGGAATTGAAATCTGCGAAGACCTTTGGGTTCCTATTCCTCCAAGTTCTTGCCAAGCAATTGCGGGCGCCAATGTTTTGCTCAACCTATCGGCGAGCAACGAAACGATTGGAAAAGCTCACTATCGCACTCGACTTGTGACCACGCAATCGGGGAAATGTATTGCGGCTTACGCTTATGCCAGCGCCGGTCCATCGGAGTCCACGACGGACTTGGTCTTTGGCGGCCATTGTATGATCGCCGAGAACGGTTCGCTGCTGGCTGAATCAAAACGAATCGGAACGGGACTACCTCTGACGGTATCGTCCCAAGTAGATGGCGTTGTCAGTTTCGCGACGAGCGATGTTGACCTTGGTCGATTAGATCATGATCGACGCGTGTTCGGAACAATGCATCAAAGCTTGAACCGAGAATACGACAAAGCATTTCGGCGGATCCCGTTCGAATTGGAAACAAGTGTTAAGCCACTTGCGAGATTCGTGGACGCACACCCGTTCGTACCGAAAGCAACGACCGAACTAGATGAACGTTGCGCCGAGATTTTTGAAATTCAGTGTGCTGCATTGGCCAAACGAGTGTCGAGACTCCCAACGGACTTGCCGCTCGTCATTGGAGTTTCGGGCGGATTAGATAGCACGCTCGCACTTATCGTCGCCGTTAAAATGTTCGAAGCCATGAGTTGGAAAACGTCCCGTCTGATTGGGATCACGATGCCAGGTTTCGGAACGACTGACCAGACGAAGAACAACGCAACTCAACTGATGCATTTCCTCGGCATGAAAACTGAGACCATCGACATCCGCGAGAGTTGTTTCCGCACCTTTCTAGACCTAAAGCATCAACCGTTCGGCATTTCACTTGACGGAAAAACATGCCGTTCATTGCAGGATGAAATGGAACGACTGCCGGACGATAAGCGAAACGACTTAGTATTTGAAAATGTCCAAGCGAGAATGCGAACAATGCTCTTGATGAATAAAGGGTTCGTCATCGGCACCGGCGATTTATCGGAATCCGCGTTGGGTTGGTGCACTTATAACGCTGATCACATGTCAATGTACAATGTTAACTGTTCGGTGCCGAAAACACTAGTAAAATTCCTGGTTCGCTACGTTGCACTGAATCGATTCGACGGCGATGCTCGCAAGGTACTGCTGGATATTGCAGACACGCCAATTTCTCCTGAACTTTTGCCGCTGACTAAAAGCAAAGCGATGCACCAGAGCACTGAGGGGACGATCGGACCGTACGAACTGCACGATTTTTTCTTGTATCATTTCGTGCGTTGCGGTGCTTCACCGAGCAAGATTTTACTTTTGGCAAAACACGCTAAGTTCGATCGTGATTACTCTTCCGAAGAAATCGAAAGGGTTCTGAACACGTTCTTGAAGAGGTTTTTTGCAGCCCAATTCAAGCGATCATGTGTGCCAGACGGTCCGAAAGTCGGAACCGTCTCCTTGTCACCTCGCGGCGATTGGCGAATGCCAAGCGACGCCGACCCAGAGGCTTGGCTGAAGATGGCCGCTATCCCAGAAATCCGTTAAGCGATTTAGCATCGAGAACCGATAACAACAATTCATCCAAACGCTCGATGGAGTCAATCGATCGAATCGCACGATCCATCTCCTCAGGAACGCTCCCAAATTTCTTGGCAAGCAATTTCACCAAAGTGTTCTGCTTCCCCTTCTCTATTCCTTTCTCTATTCCCATTTGTTCGTAGACTGTCACCATCTTTTCTACCTCTTCGTATTGATTTTCTGTGTGAATCAACTCTTGGAACTCGATTAAGTCATTCCCTAACAACGGAACGTAGCATAGGCATTTTGCCTGTGAGAGATAATCATGAAATCTCAGGCTGGAAGCCTAAGCTACGTTCGTTGATGGACGGATTTAGAAACAAAGCCTAAACGGAACAGATGCGAGAGAACGGGAAGTGAGAATACTATAACACGTAAACCTGCCCCAGTTGCCGAAGAAAACAGTTGCTAAAACTAATCCGTTTTCTTGACTCGGAAGCTGCGGAACACAACAGGATCCGAGTGGCCGGCAAAACCGATGTGCCCTTTCCTCCTGTCGAGCCCCTTGGGAGGATGCTCGATTTGGCTGCGGTCGAATTGATCGATGTCGACATCAAGAATCTTAGTACCGTTGAGCGTGACTTTGATAGTTTGCCCGCGGACTTCCACTTCTTGGTAATTCCATTGACCAACCGGACGTAGATAGCCATGCTTGGCTCCAACGCAATGATAGAGGGAGCCATGGTATTGAGACGGCTTGAGCGGTGCGTTTGGATGCTTTGCATTGTACCCGTCGCTGTCGATAACTTGCAGCTCAAGTCCATCCGATGATGAATGGCCGCCGATTGGTGTTCGCAATGCGATACCATTGTTTCCAGCAGGAGGCAGCTTGAATTCGATTCGAAGGTTGAAGTTTTCATATTCATCTTTGCTAAGCAAATCGCCGCCTTTGCCTTGCTTGCACACAATGGCTCCGTCGATGACCTCGTAGTTGTCAACTGCTCCCAGCCAATTGCTAAGATCTTTGCCATTATTGAATTCCACGAAGCCATCCGCATCGCGAGCTGCTAGGAACTTGTTTGCTTCCTCTGCACCGATCTCGCGAAGAAAGACGTTTCGCCACCGAATCTCGCTACCGTGTGTTTGCAGTTGAATCGGGCCTTTCGGATATACAGGATCTCGCATGAAACCGTTTGGCATCTTGGGAGCATCTCCGTCCTTCTTTTTAGTGTCTTGTTTTCCATAAGCCAGATAGCCACTCTTCTGATTGGCAAAGAAATTTTCTAGAACCGCATGGTCAACGACCTTTTCTCCATTAAGGACTACTGTGACTCGTTCTCCTATCATTGTCATCTTGAGGGAATTCCACTCTCCAAACGGTTTATCCATTTTCATTGATGGGTCTTTGCCCGCTGAGCCTTTGTTGTTCCAAAGTCCACCCGAACCTTTTGCTCTGCCAAGGCCTTGAGGATCTTCCTGGGTTGGGTCCCAGATTTGGACTTGTGGAATTCCCCGCAGATAAACACCACTATCGCCCTTTGGCAATGCTTTGTATTCGAGATGCAATTCAAAGTCACCATAATCCTTGTCCGTAGTCAAATAATGACCGTGCCCGTCATTCACGAGATCATGATTCTCGACCTTCCAATGGGCATTGAGGTGTTCGTTAATTGGCTGGCCCTTTTTGTCGAGCAGTCCGCCCGCAATCGATTGTTTTTTGTAATTGTCCTGTTCCTCTGCGGACATGGCCCACAATTCCTTCGGGTCTCGAGTTGTCCATCCATACCAACCACTTAAATCCCTGCCGTTGAAGAGAGCGGTGAAGCCGGCTGGCGGATCCTGCTGAGCTTGAAGGGGCAAACAGCTCAAAAGCGAGACAATCAATATTGGAAATTGAAAAATGAAAATTGGAAAGCGCGAGGCAATTTTTTCTGATTTAGTTTTCATCCTGGGTTTCTTGCGGTTCTAGAGATATTGATTTCAAAACAGGTTCCCAAGCTTCGGCTTGGGGAACGACGGTAAACAAAGCAAAGTTTCGACGACTTACATGGCAGGCAGTGTTTCACGTTTTGTGAAAAAACTATTGAATTCGAAAATGACAATAGTCGGCGGAAAACGGAAATGGGGGAAACTCATTCTAACCAATTTCTGAGCCTCATGCGGGGAAGGCCGCTATTCAATGGCAATTCCCAATTCTCCATTGTCAATTGAGTCGTCTATGTTACAAAATGAACCCCAAGAGCGGGACTTTGCGTTAGCCAGGATTACTAGTTCTATCAACAATCTTATTGACTTTCATGAGTAACACCGAAAATTGCGTCATTATCGGAAGCGGACCAGCGGGTTGGTCGGCGGCAATTTATGCTGCACGAGCCAATCTACGACCATTGCTCTTTGAAGGAGCTCTCACAGAAGAAAACCGAGTGAACGGTCGCTACCCTATGGGCCAGCTTGCTCAAACGACCGAGGTTGAGAACTACGCTGGATTTCCCTCAGGCAAGCTCAAAGAGTTCTTGAACTCAGCCATCGGTGATGATCGCAAGTACATGCTACCCCCTATCGAGGAACATTCGCATGCGGTGACCGGTCCAGAGCTAATGGAGCTGATGCGTCAGCAAGCTACCAACTTCGGAACCCGCGTTCTCACCGACGACGTCGTGAGCGTCGATTTTTCGATCAGGCCACTGAAACTAAACACAAGCGAAAACGGATCGTTCGAAACACACACGGTTATCCTTGCCACCGGAGCCAGCGCAAACTACTTGGGATTGCCAAGCGAAGAGAAATTTAAAAACAAGGGTGTGAGCGCATGTGCCGTTTGCGATGGTGCCTTACCCCGTTTTCGAAACAAACCGTTGGTCGTTGTAGGTGGCGGTGACTCGGCAATCGAAGAAGCAACTTACCTGAGCAAATATGCGTCGAGGGTTTACTTGATCCTTCGAAGAGGCGAGATGCGAGCTTCGAAAATCATGCAACAGCGGGCTCTTGGAAATCCAAAAATTGAATTGGTAAAATTCTCCGTGGTTGACGAAGTCCTGGGCGATGCGGACGACATGCGTGTTGGCGTAACCTCGGTGCGTACCAAGCACGTCGAAACCGGAGAAACGCAAGTGCTTGAAGCGGCCGGCATGTTCCTCGCAATTGGCCATACGCCAAATACCAAGTTCCTCAATGGGCAAGTGGAAAACCATGCCAACGGATACGTCCGCTGGACTCAGCCGAATCGTACGTTTACGAGTGTCGAAGGGGTCTTTGCGGCAGGGGACGTAGCTGACGACTACTATCGACAAGCTATCACATCGGCTGGAACTGGTTGTATGGCCGCCCTCGATGCCGAACGATACCTCGCGAGCGCCGGAGTACACTAGAGAGTGACAGCCAAGGATCAACCGATTGTCGTTCGCGGTGCGCGCGAACACAATCTTAAAAGCGTCGATCTCATTCTACCTCGCAATCAGCTCATTTGCTTTACTGGCGTTTCCGGAAGCGGTAAGAGTTCCCTTGCATTCGACACACTCTACGCCGAGGGGCAGCGTCGCTACCTTGAAAGTCTTTCGACGTACGCACGTCAATTTGTCGGGCAGCTCCCAAAACCTGACGTCGATTTTCTGTCCGGCCTGAGCCCGTCTATTTCCATTAGCCAAAAATCGACTGGAAACAATCCGCGTTCGACGGTCGGCACCATAACAGAACTCCACGATTTTTTGAGAGTTCTATTTGCACGCGTTGGCACCGGCTTTTGTCCCAAATGCAATTCCGAAATCACTTCGCAAACTCGCGATCAAATGATCGAGCGAATTCAGTCGATGGATCCGACGACACCCTTTCTTTTCCTAGCCCCTATCATTCGAGGCCAAAAGGGGGAACATCGCGATCTGTTTGACGACCTCCGTCGACAAGGCTTCAACCGAGCTCGTGTTGATGGCCAAGTCTACTTGCTTAGCGCGCCGCCAAACTTAGAACGCCAAATCAAGCACAGTATCGAGCTCGTCGTCGATCGCATGGAAATCGGTCGAGCTTCACGTCAAAGGATCGCTGAAGCGGTCGATAACGCGATGAAATTCGGCGAAGGCACAATGCTCCTGTCGCCGATGGCAACGGCGTCGAAAAACGAGTCAGCAGTCGTGGCTAAAAAGAAAGCCAGCCGAAAGAAAAAGGCCTCTACAACAACTGAATCTAGTCTGGGAACCGCCGGCGATGCGACCGGTGAGGCGGAGAACGTCGATGCAACCAGTGAGGCGACATTCAAAGAGATGAACATGAGCGATCCGACTTACGATGTCGTGTTTTCCTCGACCTACGCTTGTGCAAAATGCGGTGTATCGTATCCCCCTCCGTCACCCCAGTTGCTCAGCTTCAATTCGCCTCAAGGTGCATGCAAGAATTGCGATGGACTCGGCGAAACGTTCACCTTTACGGAAGAGCTTCTAGTCACTGACTCGAGTAAGTCCCTCAAGAATGGAGCTATCGATTTGATCGGCAAATCGACAGAGATGACCCGGTGGCTCCGTCGCTCGATCACCTATTTTGCAAACTATGTCGAACATGTAAAGAAACTTGAACGGAACTATTTGTTATCCACACCTTGGAAGAAATTGGAGCAAGAAGAAAAGAACTGGTTGCTGTTCGGATACCAGGGACTAAAAGTTCAAGCTAAAGGACGCGCTCTACATGGACAAGCTTTTTCTGGAATAGTCCATGATTTATTGGCAACTTACCGCGCTTCCAAAAACCCTCTAGTCGTCAAGCAGTACGAAAAGTACATGCAGACCAGCGTCTGTTGCGAGTGCAACGGTACGCGACTCAATCCGCAAGCTCGTTCGGTGCGTCTCAAGTCCCTTTCGCCCAAGTTCAAAAACAATCCGTGGTTAGCGATTGGTGATTGTTCGCGACTGCCTTTGGATCTATGTGCAGAGTTCTTTGGGAGTTTGGACTTGTCCGAACTTCAAGTCACGATTGGCGGCGAGGCCATCAAAGAAGTCCGAGCCAGATTGCAGTTTTTGCTCGATGTCGGACTTTCGTATCTCTCTCTAGAACGAACTGCACCTACACTTTCCGGTGGCGAGTCTCAACGTATCCGATTGGCCAGCCAGATCGGAGCCGGATTGGTCGGCGTTTTGTATGTGCTCGATGAACCATCGATTGGCCTGCATCCGCGGGATAATGACCGATTGCTCTCTTCGCTGGAACGACTGAGAGATTTGGGTAATACGCTCATCGTGGTCGAGCACGACGAAGATACCATGCGCGTAGCCGATATGATTGTGGATTTTGGGCCAGGTCCGGGTGTTCGCGGAGGAGAATTACTAACGGCAGGTTCAATTGAAGATATAGCGTCCAACCCGAAGAGTATCACGGGCGGCTTTCTCAATCGCACTCGCCAAATCCATCGGCCTGCCCAGAGACGCAAAGGAAACGGCAAGACGATCCAAATTCGAGGCGCTCGGCACAACAATCTTAAAAACATTGACGTTGAAATCCCGCTCGGATGTTTTGTCGCCGTTACCGGAGTTAGCGGCAGCGGCAAGAGTTCTCTTATCAGCGATATCCTTTCGCCAGCTCTACGCAATGCGCTTCAACGAGCCGAAGATACCCCTGGCGCCCACGATGCAATCGAAGGAATTGAGCACCTCGACAAAATCATCGATATCGACCAAAGCCCTATCGGTCGAACGCCGCGCAGCAATCCTGCAACGTATGTCAAACTGTTTGACCATATTCGAGATCTGTTTGCAGAACTGCCAGAATCCAAACGACGCGGTTTTACGCCAAGTACCTTCAGTTTCAATACCGAACAGGGACGATGCTCTGCATGCGACGGTCATGGTGCCAATCGGCTGGATATGGAGTTTCTTGCCGATTTGTGGGTTCCTTGCGCGATTTGCGAAGGCAAACGTTACGGTCGACCAACCTTGCAAGTGGAATTCAAAGGCAAATCGATCGCCGATTGTTTGGATCTAGACGTTCAGCAGGCCCTTGAGCACTTCTCGGCTTTTCCAAAAATCTACGAAAAACTTCAGACGCTTCACGACGTCGGGCTCGATTATTTGAAACTGGGTCAGCCATCTCCAACCTTGTCTGGGGGCGAAGCACAGCGCATCAAACTATCACGTGAACTTAGTCGTCGTGCGACAGGTCGAACGCTGTATGTGTTGGATGAGCCGACCACGGGACTCCATTTCTACGACATCGATTTGCTTTTGAAGGTGCTACAAAGCCTTGTCGATCTTGGCAATACCGTGATTGTAATCGAGCACAATCTGGATCTGATCCAAGCGGCTGATTGGGTCATCGACATGGGGCCAGACGGTGGCGCGGGAGGTGGCACTATTCTTTGCCGTGGAACACCCGAAGCGATCGTAAAACAAAAGAAATCCTACACGGGAGTCGCATTAAAAAAATACTTCGAAACGCACGCAAGGTCGGACGCGAAAACCAAAAGCAGGTCTACAAAAACGTCAACCACTACCAAAAAGCCTGTTGGAAAAAGCCTAGCCCTGCAAGACATTCAAGTTGTCGGTGCACAGCAACACAATTTGAAGAATATCGATCTCACGCTCCCTCGCAATCAAATGACGGTCTTTTGCGGACAAAGCGGGAGCGGTAAAACTTCCATGGCCATGGATACCATCTATGCCGAAGGGCAACGTCGCTTCGTGGAAAGCTTGAGCCCTTACGTCCGACAGTTTGTTGGACAGATGCCAAAGCCGGTCGTGGAAAGAGTCGATGGCCTAAGCCCCTCGGTCGCTATCGAACAACGCAATCTTTCACATACCCCTCGCAGCACGGTTGGAACCGTAACCGAGGTCTACGATTACTTTCGCGTGTTGTTCGCACGTTTGGGGCAGATGCATTGCATTCGTTGTGATCAGCCAGTTAGTACGCAAACAAGCGATCAAATAGTCGATCGATTGATGGAGCTTGGGAATACGGTGGGCTCGCGAGCTTTGCTGTTGTCTCCGGTCATCCCGCACACGAATCAGACGCCAGAAGAGTTCTTTGCCGATCTCAAACAAGATGGTTTCGTCCGAGTCCGAATCAATGGTCGCACCTATGAAATCGATCAAGTTCCATCGCTGCAAAAAAAGAGTCGCTACGAATTGCAACTTGTTGTCGATCGAATTCGCTTGGATGCCAAAGACCGAAAACGATTGAGCGACAGTGTCTCGACCGCCCTAACGATGGGAAACGGCGTGATTCAGCTGGCTATCGTAGACGACGATCGAGCCGAGGTGCATTGGGAGACGCATACGTTTTCGTTGCAGTTAGCGTGTGCTCCCTGCGGACTTTCCTTTCAGCCGCTAACACCACACAGCTTTTCTTTCAACACGGCGGTCGGTTGGTGCCCAAGTTGCAGTGGCCTTGGCAAGCAAACAGGAACAGATCCAGCAGCCTCGATCGACGAAAATCGCTCGCTTGACGAGGGGGCAATGCTACTATGGCCGGACCTTGAGAACCCGCTTGCTCGAGGCATGCTTCGAGCGTTTAGCCGCGAGTCGGGGATTCCGCTGAACCGTCCTGTTTCTCAATTGCCGGTCGGCCAACGTTCCATTCTATTTCATGGATTGCCGGATCGTGAAATTGTCGTTTTTAAGTCCGATATGGAAGCCTCTCAATCAATCGGCAAACAATCCGACAGGAAAATAGTGATGACGTTTTTCTACCGGGGTATCTTTCCGGCTTTGGAGCTAGCGTCGAATTCGAACATTGGGCTACGAATGCGGCTTTCGCGATTCCTTGCAGAAGTGCCTTGTACAGCTTGCGGTGGAGCTCGTGTACGGGCTGAGGCCGCGCATACTCGCTTCCGTTCTTTTACTATCGCAGACATCGGTCGCATGCCAATCGGAGAGCTGCTGGAGGTAACAAAAACATGGTCATTGGAGAGGCGTGAGAAGAAGATCGCTGGCGAACTGCATCGCGAGATCACGCAGCGGTTACAGTTTTTGGCGGATGTTGGACTGGAGTATCTCACGCTTGATCGTTCTGCCAACACACTGTCGGGTGGCGAAGCCCAACGCATTCGATTGGCCAGCCAACTCGGGAGCGGATTGTGCGGTGTGTTGTATGTGTTGGATGAACCCACGATCGGTTTGCATCCGCGGGATAACAATCGACTCATTCGAGCCATGCATCGGCTACGGGATCTAGGCAATACGCTACTGGTTGTGGAACATGATCGCGATGTGATAGCCAGCAGCGATCAGTTGTGCGATTTTGGACCTGGTTCGGGGCCACTGGGAGGTACAGTCGTTGCCCAGGGTACACCCAAGGAAATCGTTAAACAAAAGAGCTCGATTACCGGACCTTTTATCAGTGGTTCCAAGGGTATTGAAGTGCCTAGCGAACGCCGCATTGATGTACCGTCCGACATACCGGCATCGTGCAGTGATTGGTCTGCTTTCGTGGAAACGCCCAAGGGCTGGTTAACGATCAGCGGTGCGCGAGCCAACACGCTTCGCAATATCACTGTCAACATTCCACTCGGGTGCTTTACGGCAGTCACTGGCCCCAGTGGCAGCGGCAAAAGCAGTCTGATCAACAGTATCCTCTATCCAGCGTTGGCGAGATCGCTGCACCGAGCGGACTTGCAGGTCGGGCTCCATGACGGGATCGTGGGGACAAAGAATATCAATAAGGTATTGAGAGTTGATCAGTCCCCGCTTGGCAACTCACCTTCGAGCAACCCGGCGACCTACACTGGCGTCTTCGAACATATTCGGCAGTTATTCGCTAAGTTGCCCGAAGCCAAAATGCGTGGATTGCATGCTGGCCATTTCAGTTTCAACATTGCTGGCGGTCGATGCGAAAAATGCGAGGGCAATGGGCAGATACGCATTCAAATGCACTTCTTACCCGACGTCTGGATTGAATGCGATGCGTGCCATGGTCGTCGCTATTCTGAAGAAGTGCTCAGCGTAAAATATCGAGGGAAATCGATCAGCGATTTCCTCAAAATGTCCATCGGTGAAGCCCGCGATGTGATGAGCGAGTTTCCGAAGATTCACGGTATGCTGAAGACGCTGTGCGAAGTTGGACTCGATTATTTGGCCCTTGGCCAGAGCGCTCCGACATTGAGTGGTGGCGAAGCGCAGCGAGTAAAATTAGCAGCGGAGCTCTGCCGACCTGCAACGGGCGATACTTTGTATTTGTTGGATGAGCCGACGACTGGTCTGCATTTCGAGGACATTTGCAAACTGATGCAAGTGTTAAATACATTGGCGGATAGTGGAAACAGTGTTGTCGTTATCGAACACAATCTCGACGTTATCAAATGCGCCGACTGGGTGATCGACATGGGGCCAGAGGCGGGCAAGGAAGGTGGCCAAGTAGTTTTTGCAGGCCCTGCCGAATCGCTTGTTCGGTACGCAAATGACGTTAGCTATACTGTCCCCATTTCGAACGCCACAGCATCGAAAAAATCGGCAACAAGGACGTCTAAAAAATCGTCGTCGGCCGCTCTACAGGTGGCCGAGTCAAACATCGTAACCGTCAAACTGAGATCGTATACCGGCGAAGCCCTGAAAGCAGTGCTTAAGGCAATCTAAAACGCGGTGCTTTCTTTGTGATTTTTGCACTGGTTCCGACTTGAGATTTCGAAGACTGATGCAATGACGAATTGGATGCAGGAGTTGGCTGAATAGACTTTGCCGGTAGCATCTCTCGTACCTTTTGGCTGAGCACTGCCGCATCATACCAAGTGAATGATAGCTCAGGATCGGCAGCATATCGCCCTAACATGCGCAACGTCTCGGTGCGATTGGCTTCATCAAACATGAAGACATATTGTTCTTCGCCGCGAACAAGCGCGACTACATTGATTTCGCCATTCATCTCACCAACCTCCGTGCCTGGATCACAAACTTGCTGCCCGTGCCTGGACAGTTAGCGTTCGTATCGACCAACAGGCCATCGAAGGATCATTCGACTTTCAAGCGAACCTCCGCGAGATTCGAGGGTTTCAACGATGTGCTGGTGGCAACAGAATCGTATAAAGTCTTCGCTGCGTTGGAGATACGCTTGCCACCCTCCAAATCGCGCGTCGTCACGAAAGTAATAGTACTCCTCAAGTGCATTCGTGAAATCTTCGTCACTTCCGTTATACGTGCGCATATGTGAAATGATCGGCTCGTATTGAGCCTTCATCTCGGGAGGTTGGGGCGTCGGTCTTCTTGGAATAAAGCCCTGAGGATCGGGCCAATTTGCTGGCAAACTCGAATTTTCCACTTGAGTTGAATCGCTCTTTACTTTAACCGAATCCGCATGAGCAGCGCTTGATTCGCGTACGGCAATACCATCGGAATGTTGCACACTTTCAAGCGGGATCGGAGAAATCTGGACTGCCTCCTCGGGAGTCTGTGTTTTCAATTGCTCGGCGGCTAACGCACGTTCAGAATCTAGGCGAATCCACTCCGGAATCTTTTTTTCCTTCTTGGTACCCCAGGGCAAGCCGTAACCGATCGGGATGGGGTGAAAGCCAGGATTCGCCGCATACCAATTCACTTTCATGGTGATTCGAGGCGGATAGTAAGCGTCGTAGTCTGTGATTGCCCCTTGCAAAACGGCGTCGACGCCAAGGTGTTTTGCGAACTGCTGAAAATCGATTGGAGTCGTGATGGCATGTCGAAGTATCTGTGTCTCGAAGTAAGCTAGTTGGTTTTCCACAACTCCACAGGGAATGACTTCAAAACCGCGAATTGCTTGCAATTCGTTGTAATATGCCATGGACACGCGAGCACCGCTTAAGGTTGCCTCTTGGCTTTGATTGCGAAACGGAAGAATCGCGACCTTGCTTATTTGCGGAAATGGATTGTGGTATTGTGGCTTGTGTTTGATGTCGGGAATGAAGTTGCATCCGGACAGACAAACCATAACAAGCAATGTCAATATTGTTCTTGCGGCGTCGATCATAAGTCGGGCTGAACCAGCCGCTAGCGCGTTGCGGCTGATTAGCCGAAGGGCGCTAGCCCACGGTTTGCGGCCCATGTTGTGATCGATGCCTGTGCTTGCGGAATTCGCACGAAACCAATAGGCAATAGAAACCGATCCATTTTGTTCGATTGGTACAGTCCCGAGGCGGCTACTGTCGCATGGCGAAGAAAAGGATTGGCGGAAATTCATTTTAATTCGGGAAAGGGCTTGCCGGATACGACAAAAAACATGTGCAAGGAGCTACTGCTAGGCACCGCAGTAGCTCCATCGCACATGTACCTCTTCCCCCTAGGCACAGCTGTTTTATCGGAACAACCGGAAGGGTCGATTCAGTCAAAAGCAGCAAATACTCGACTTTACTATGTTGGAATGCTATCACCCTGGTTTACAACCGTGGCTAACGCTCAATGGCACTCACATTGAGCCGCAACGCGCTAGCGTGCGGGCCGGGAGTCAATGAATTACTGACAGTTCAAGCCCTCATGCTAACGCATTGAGGCTCAAAATTTATGATCCGGTAAGGCATTTCCGCAAGGAAGAGATTTCCCAGCAGAAAAACTCATCGCAGAGACGCCAAATTGCCGAGCCTATTTGCAGGTGTTGGTTTTCCCATTCGTACCATTGGTTACGTTAGCGATGGAATCTAAAAAATCGATTGAGGTATTGGATGAGTCTACCTATATCGTGGATAGTCGCCGGGGCGATTCCAGCCAGCCAGAAGGCAAAGCAAGTCGCCAGCTTCACAGCGACCTCGGCCAGCCATTTCTTTGGCGAACTTCTACAGACAAGCTCGCTGCCATCAAGCCCATTAGCACCGGTCAGTGGCCGCTCGGAGCAGACCGAGCCGACTCAGAATCAAAAAACAAGTAGCGAGAAAAAGAGCTGGCCAGAGCGAGCCGAGTCGCTTAGAAACTATCTCTCTAAAGTAGTGACCGACCTTCGAGCTCGTTATCGATTGCCAACAGATTCAGCCAAAGCAGAAGGTCTCTCGATTTCCGCGACCGGTGCTGGCGAACCTGTTTTTGAAGGTCCTGAACCGCTACGAACGGAACTTCAACACCATTTGCAACAGCGTCCAACGCTAATCAATGAAATCAACGAGCTAGCTTTGCAAAGAACTCGCTCCGGCCCTCTTCGTTTGCTGCCGCAACATGAGTCCGTCGCAAGCTCCGGAGATCCTTGGAAATTATGGATCGACGGCTGATCCACGTTCGAGAATGCGACATCCTAAGTATACAGTCGGCGGTGGAACAAATCGAAAACCATCGGAAAGATGATTTGCGACAACGCCGGATCATACCGGTGCCCCTCGTCTCTTAGAAACGCATGTTCACCGTTGAACTCATGCCAAGTGAAGTTCAATTTCGCTTCTGTCATCGAATCGTAAATAATGCGGCGACCTTCGAGTGGAATGTGTGGATCTTGCCGGCCCCAAACCATCATCATCTCCGCCTGGATTTGTGGCATAACGTCAAGCGTGTTGTCGTTGAGGCCCTTTCCTAGGCTACGCTTGTGAATGTCAGTTGCGTAAAAGCAGACGCTTGCCTGAACATTAATGTTTGTTGCTGCTCGAAAGGCCAGATGTCCGCCAAGACAGATCCCCAGCGTTGCCACCTTGCCATTGCACTGGGACAATTGAAGCAAGCACTCGATTGCGGCGACCGCATCGGCGTCGAAGCTTGCCAGTTCTTTTATTATTTTGATTTTGTTCCCACGATCGGTACCAGCCTGATCATAGGCAAAGACTTCACCGGGAATTGCAAACTCATGATACACCTCGGGAACCGCGACGAGAAACCCGTTTCCAGCGACGAAGGCAGCGGTTCTCGCGATAGGACTGGTCATTTGATAGATTTCAGAAAACAGTACAACAGCTGGGTATTTGCCAGTTCCAATAGGTCGGAATATATGAGTTCGCATTGCTCCGAACGGAGTGGGTAGGTCAACAAACTCGACTGGATGGACTCGCATGCTTCTGCTTTGGCTTACTTGTTTAACCCGCGAAGCGGTGGGCTAGATCACTCGACGTTTCACGCGGTTTAGGTCGCTAGGAATTCAAGCGGCTGCGCCGGTTAAACATAACAGCGACTGCGCCGGTTAAACAAGTCAGCGACTGCGCCGGTTAAACAAGTCAGCGGCTGCGCCGGTTAAACATTCGAATGACTTGTACCAACAAAAAAATCGGCTCGCCAAAATTTATGACGAACCGATTTTTGTTAGATCATGTCTTGCGACAAGCTTCTAGAATTCGAATTAACGAATTCTAGTGCTGCTTGCTTGAATGACATGACGCTTGGTGTTCATGTAGGCATGTGGGTCAACAACGGGTGCTGGAGCAGCCATCGGAGCAGCCATTGGAGCCGATATTGCTGTACCGCCACCGCATGAGCTGCAACCGCTCGAGGTCCCGCATGAACTGCAACCGGAATCGCAGCTTGCAGGTGCATCGCAGCAGCCTTTGCTTTTGCACTTAAAAATCTTAGCGAGCAAACCACGCTTTCCGAGTTTGCAACCACATCCGCTATCGCAAGATGGAGCTCCGCAAGGATCGCATGCAGCGATTTCTGCGCCACAGCTTGGTCCACAGCTTGGAGCTGCGCCACAGCTTGGAGCTGCGCCACAACCGGATCCGCATGAAGCCATTTCGGCGCCACAGCTTGGGCCTGCGCCACATGCTGGTGCTCCGCATGGAGCACAGCTTGATCCACAACCTGAATTGCACGAAAGTCTGCCCTTCAGGCCGCAAAGCTTGGCTCGGAGAGCCGAAAGAATTGGTGTGCGAGGAGCACAGCATGAGCTCTCCACTCCGCAACTGGGAGCACCGCAACTGGGAGCCGAACCGCAGGATGCGATTTCTGCACCACAGCTTGGCCCGCAGCTTGGAGCTGCTCCGCAACCAGATCCACATGGTGCAGCCATTTCGGCTCCACAGGATGGATCACAAACAGATGTGTCACAGCAAGAGCTGGAAGCTCCACATCCATGACCACCGAGTAATCGAGACAAAAGGCCGCCACCAAAGCTCTGACCACAAAGGCTAGCGCTTAACAGCATCGACCCCAATAGAATGTTCATTTTCATCGAGCCAAATCTCCCTACGTATTTATTGTCACTGACTATCATGTACAAGTCGACTTGAACGGTTGAGTTGAGACCGGTTTCGGCGCACGAAGTCGCCGCCGAAATCGCCCTCTACTGGCGTGGCATTGT
>JAYTVL010000376.1:0-61406 GCA_043744075.1 Pirellula sp.
GCGCTAGCGTCCGGTTTTGTACGCACAAAAAACCGTGTGCTAGCGCACTGCGGCTGATGGCCAAAAGCCGGAAGGAACTTCCGGTTTCTGGCACTAGCCACAGTCAATATTGCCAGGAGATGACCGGTTATCTATACTATTCCTTTCCTAAAAAGCTTTGTCATGAACAAACGTATCGAGGCGTTGACTGTTGTATTGCTTGTCAGCTTTGCATGGGTTAGTTGGCTGCGATGGAGGACCGATGCCACCGTCAACGCCATCGATGTAGATTTATCGGTGATCTCTCGCAAAATCGATACATGGACGGGAGAGGATACCAATGTGGCGGACGATACGGTTCGCGTTCTCAATGCCCAATCGTTCATCAGTCGGCTGTATCGCGAACCAACGGGTCGAGAAATCTCGCTTCACGTCGCCAACTGGACAAACACGGAAACCATCTCCTCTGCACCGCATCATCCGGAAATTTGCTATCCCGCTGCAGGCTGGACGATTCTAGAGCGGCGAACGGCCCAGTTTCCGACTTCAGCCGGCGATTTCCCAATTGAGCTGATCCTGTTCCAAAAGGGTCAACAACGGGTCGTGGTCGGGGTTTGGTTTCAAGTGGGGGATATCAGGTTCGTTTCGGCCGATGGTTTTCAGCGACAGCGTTATCGATTTTGGGGAACCAAAGGGTGGCCCAATACGACCAAATTTCTTATTCAGACCCGCTCGGCCTCGTTGGAAGCCGCCGAAGATTCGCTGAAGAAATTCGCAACATTAGTCGCGAACGAGTTTTCGAACCAACGCATTTAATGTTTCCGGCAGCGATGCCGCAGTAGGATAGGCTTTTAGCCTGTCATTTTCAGCTTGACAGGCTGAAAGCACGCTGACAGGCTGGTATCCTACGGCACGCAATGGGTTAACCGGAAGGTGAGGGCAGTAGTGCAAGAAACCGGAAGTTCCTTCCGGTTTTTGGCCATCAGCCGCAGTGCGCTAGCACACGGTTTTTTGTGCGTACAAAACCGGACGCTAGCGCGTTTCGGCTGATGTTGATTGGCTTTTTTCCGCTTGCGAAAGCGGAAGGGAATTAAGGTTTTTGGCACTAGCGCCTCAGGCTCAGGAAGCTTCAGTCAACCGGAAGGGACTTATGACTTTTGGCGCTAGCCAGCGCTTGCGCTAGCTAGCCCACGGTTTGCGGTCCATGTTGTGAACGACGCCCAAGGGCTCTGGATTCTGAACCGATTCTGAACCGCCGCCGGTATTTGTTATGACGGGGAGGTTTGTAGCATTTTTTCCGAAGAGTCCTGCGACATCCGATTCGCTCGACTGATCCTATTACAACGGTCGATACGAGTGCTACGATTGTTCCTTATCTGACGCCAAAACGGTTCGATGGATTGGTGAGGAAGTACATGAGCCCCGTTATACACGTTTGCGATTTCTGCGGCTTAATGCCTAATTTGTCATTCATACCATGAACGAGCGAAACGATCGATTTGGATGAACACTGAATGTCAAAATTTCAGAGTGCGCTACGCGCTAGGCTTGCTCCTTTGCATGCTTTCCATCGGCTGCCGCCTGCCCTACCCGATTCCTTGTTTCGTGAAGCGTGCGATCGAAGGGCCCGAGTTGCGAACGATCCAAGGTATCGAATTGGAGCGGGAATCGCTCGCGCCAGCGATTCAACCAAAGCCGAAGAAGGCTAGCAATTCAACCAACCTTGGAAAACCATCCAACGTCGATTGTCCCGCACCGATGCCAAACGATCTTGTCAGCTCGCTGAATTGGCAGGAAGAAGCGAACCAACCTTTAGCTGTTATTCCGCTGTCGATGCCGGATGCATCCATTGACTATCCAGTGCAACCAGCATCAGGTATCTCGGTCCACGAAGCGGTCGAGGCGACGCTCCCAAATGAGCCGCTGAAACTCGCCCCCGATGTTCCCCCCACACCTTTGTCGTTGGCGGAAGCTCGCGTGGCGGCCTTGCAAGGCAATTTGGATCTCGGAGTGGCTCTCGTCAATCCTGCCATTGCTCGGCAAGTTGTGAATTCGGAAGCAGCTCGATTTCAGGCGATTTTCGATAGCTCGTACGTTCGCAATCGAATAGATCCACCCCCAGGTTTTGATGTGGGCGGTTTACCCGGTACAACCTTCGATCGGATTGGAGCGACTGTCACGCAACCACTAACGACCGGTGGTTCAATCGGCTTTACACATGCCATCGATAAAGCCGATCCACACTTTGTTCCGTTTCCGAATTCCGTCAACACAAGCGCTGGAATAAGCTTCCGGCAGCCTCTGCTTCGGGGCGCGGGCTATCAGGTGACGACGGCTGGGATTCAGATTGCGCGAACGCAGTCGGGAATCGCAGATGCACAGTCGAAGCTTACGGCGATCACCGTTTTGTCGGATGTAGAGCGAACCTACTGGACAGCCTATGCTACTCAAAAATTTCTCGCGATTGCGCAAGAACAATACAAACTCGCGGATAAGCAATTGAAACTATCCAAAAAGCTTTTAGATGCCGAATTCATCACTAAAATCGATGCACTCCAAGCAGAAACGGGGCTGCTGATTCGTCAGAGTTCCGTCATTGCAGCCGAGACTCGCGTTCGACTCGCACAGCGCGAGCTGAAGCGAATCATGCAGCGCAGCGATGTCCCGGTCGACAGTCTCGAACGTCTTCAGTTCACCACAGACCCTAACCCGCTCGGACTCACCTTTGACCGTCAAAATCTGGCAGCCCGCGCGATCGACAATCGGATGGAATTGTTGCAATTGCGACTCCAATTGATCTCCAATGGTATCGAAATCAACGTTCAAAATAACTCACGATTGCCGCGTGTGGATCTGATCGCCGATTTGGACGCGCTGGGGCTCGGCAGTGCCTATCATAGCTCGTTGAACTCGCTGGAGACCGGGGAATTCGGCAATCGTTTAGGCGGTCTGAACGTTCAGATGCCGATCGGCCCCAACTATGGCGCGCTCGCTCGGCTCGAACAAGCCAAACTCCGCCGCAAACAGATTATGATCGATCAGCGCCGAGTCGGAGTCGCCGTGACTCAACAAGTCTACAACGCGATCGACCGCGTCGAGTTGAGCTGGGAACAGTTCCTGGCCGCGAGTGCCAGCGTCGAACTCGCGCAACAAGCGTTCGATGGCGAATCCAAAATATTCGCCGGCGGTCGCAGTACCAGTATCAATGTTTTGATCACCATCACGAACCTCGGCGATGCTCAATCGAGAGAAGTGCAAGCCGCGACCGACTACCAAATTGCCAAAGTCGACTTGGCCCTTGCCGTCGGTGCCATGCTTGGTTACGGCCAAGTCGATTGGGATCCGGTGCAAGGGGCAACTTCAACGTTGCCGAACGGATAGTGGTAACCGCCAATGTCTCCATGTTTGTGTCATCGAAATATTCCCATCGATTCGCACGAAAAAGTCATTTCGTTAGGCCTTAGCAACATTTACAAACAAAAAGGCTATTTCGCCAGCCAACCCAAGACGGATGCGACACCGCTGGAAATAGCTCCGGCTGTGGCGCTTGTTGTATTTGCAATCGCCGAGCCTGCATCCGAAAAAAATCCAACGCCATGAACCGATCCGCAGAGCTGGTCGACTCGAATCAATCACGATCTAACTTTTGCACAGGCGGGTG
Source organism: Pirellula sp. (assembly GCA_043744075.1). GTDB lineage: Bacteria > Planctomycetota > Planctomycetia > Pirellulales > Pirellulaceae > JBKCUI01. The sequence continues at coordinate 3,641 of JAYTVL010000376.1, forward strand.
CCCGACTTGACTAAATTCGGGGCGTGGACTAAATTTGGTTTCGTTCGATCATCTGATTCTGGTCGCTGGTGATTCCGTGAATTTTAATTCATTCTGATATCCACGAGGTGATGCCATGTCCCGAGAAAACGTTGTGCTTTTCAGCAAAGCCATTGTCACCAATCCTGACTTAAATACACGCATTGCGAGTTCGGAAAGCACGGTGGAAGCCTGGATGGCGATCGCCCGCGACGCCGGCTTCGAGTTCACGCCGGAGGAGTTTGCATCGGTGGTTGGGGAAACGCTCGGACGAACTGTTTCTACGGCCGATGCCGTCCGTGAGTACCTCGGCGCGCAATACGAAATCGGAGCGGCCAATTTGAGCCAGGCGGCTCTCGATAAGGTTGTTGGAGGCAGAATGCCGAAAGGCTGGCTTATTCCCAATATATGATTTGACCCAATACTTGATTTGAATTGGAGCAACTCCTTCGAGTCTTCTCTTCGATTCGATACGTATTGCGAGCGTGTGGTGTTTTCACCTGCCCCGGACGCGGCCGCTATTCGCAGGGTGGCGTCGACGCGCCAGGCCAAGCTAGACTTGAGATGACATCTACGAAGAGCCCCGTCCGCGCGTCGAATTTCAAACGGCCTGCGGTGTTTCAAGCCTACTTGATCGGCGATCAACTAATCGGGCTGCCTGCTCTGCGCGCTCTTGCGGCGCTGTTTCCTGAAAACCTGCAGCTACTGCTGGGTGAAGGGATGTTGTCCTTCTACTATCGAGGGCTGCCAGTAAGCGAACCGGTCCGCGTTTGGTCGGAAGACTTCGAGACAGGTCGCGTCGATCGAATTGTCCAAGCAAGCAAACCCTGCGATCTGTTTCTCTCGTTGTCGACACGTGCTTCGCCATTCGTAGCGAAGCTGGCCCGGAGTCTGGGAGCAGCTCGAAGTGTCGGTCTGTGCGAAATCATCGATGAGCCGGTTCGCGTCGCTCCCAGAACGCATATGTTTGAGCGACTGTTCGCTGTCCCTCAAGCACTTGAACCTTCCCTTCGATTCGATTCTTTTTGCGAGCCTCCGGTGTTTTCACCCGCTGCGGAAGCAGCCGCCATTGGCTACGTGGCGTTGAAGCGCCAGCGAGGTCAACGCATCCTCTTAGTCCACCCGGAAACCAAGCCCGAGAAAACTTGGCCGCCAGATCGCTTCGCCTGGGTGCTCGATCGGTTCCTCGCGGCGCGGCCCGAGTACGTCGTCCTCGTATCGAGCCTCGCCCCCGTCGATTTCGGCGTGAGCGACCCGCGGGTGACCCGGATCGATTTTCACCTGGAGTTTGCGTTTGCCCTGGTACGGCATGTGGATCTGTTTCTTGGTGTCGATTCCTGTTTTCTCCACGCAGCCGATCTCTTTCGTGTGCCTGGCGTTGCTCTTTTCGGCCCCACGCAGGTGTGGGAGTGGGGATTTCGAATCTCACCCGGCGGACGCCACATCGCCGAAGCATCCATGGCCGACATTCGGCGCGAGCCGGTTCTCGAGACACTGCTCGATGTCGCAGGCGCTCTCGAAAGGCCTCCCTCGTCCATCCCTCCCGCGTCATAACTTACTGGGCTGGTCTTGGCTCGCGACGGCTGCGAGAAACCAACCATTGAGCGCCATGCGGGCGCCGCGAGTGTCGTCGCCGATACCGGCAACTGCAAGCGCCTCGTGATAGTACTCGCTCGGGAAGCACACCAATTCGTTGTCCGTGCAGGGAAGCCGCGTGCATAAGGAAGGATGAAAGCCCGCGTTCGGGTCGTTCCGCAAAGCGAGATCAAGGTGCGAGTCGTACAAGACGAGATCCCCGCCTGTAAACCTTTTCGGTGCCTCGTACAGGTAGTAAAGAAATGTGATCCGTACGTTGTCGCGTGAGCCCGTGTCTCGATGGGCCCGAAAGAAGTTGCCGTCACGGTAGACCAAAGCGTGAATTCTCGTTGAGTGAAATTCGCTGAGCGAAACCTGCAAGCGAGTCGTGATCATCGGAAAGCAGGCAGCAAGCCGCTCGCGGAACGTCCGTCCGATATCTTCGTCGAAATAACGAAAGCAATCCGTAAGGAATTCGCCCCGGCGAAACGCGTGATCGATTTCCCGACGATACTCCCCTACTTCGTCGACCCAGACCACATTTGCGGGCTCGAAGAGGTGCGCGTTGCAGTGGAGCGCATCAAGCAGACGATCATGCAGCGGGCGCGGGAGGAATTCCGGAAGCCGAGCGAACGGCGCGGGACAGAGTCCCCTACCTCCAGCCGGCACGGCAGCGACGCGTCCAACTAAGCTGGCAACCATCCGTTCCGCCTTGACGTGATTCGGATCCATCGAGAGCACGCGTTCGAACGCGTCTCGCGCCTCATCCAGTCGGCCTTGGCTTCGATGTCCGTCGCCCAGGCGTTCGAGCCGCCGAATCGCCAGTTGCTCAAGATCTAGGATTGAGGGAATACCTGGTCCGGGGGGCAGCGGCGCCGCTTTCTTAAGCCGTGCGTGCCAGATCGAACCCGTCGGAATCAGGCATCGATGAGGGATCAGCTCGTCGACCGCCCGGATCACTCCTGGCCAGGCGAGACTGTAATCGTGACCTGCAAGCAATCCTCCTTCGCGCAACAGACCTCGATAATTCAGGATGTCGCGGCTGACAGAGGCATACGTGTGGTCCCCGTCGATGAAGATCATGTCCGCGTCATGTCCGTCCAGCAATCTGCGCACTTCCGCCACCGCGTCGTCACTCGCAGCGCGCACGATGATCACTTTGCCGGCTCTCAGTTCAGGCTCGAGGTTCTTCACGAACTCGTCGTGCAGCGCGTCCGGTCCATTCGACGCGATTTCATGCTGCATTTCCTCGCAATCGTCCCCAGTGCCTTTCCAATGGTCGACCGCATACACGATTCCGGGCGTGTGTGTGGCAATCGCTTTCGTCGACCGCCCTTTCCAGCTACCGATTTCGACAATGCGGGTGCAGTCCTTTGCCTCTGACGCCAGCCACTCAAGTTCCGAGGTGGACATCCATCCGGGTATGTGCTCTGCTGCTGAAATATCGAACATCATCTCGTTCCTTGGGAGCTTGCACACACGCGGCGCGATCAGCCGAGTGATCCGCTGACCCGGCAACTTGAACCTTCAATTGTCGTTCGGTACGATACGGCCATTTACCACGTTGCTCGGTCTGAGTTCAACCATGAAACATCAATTGGACGTCCTGGGATACGTCGTCGTCGAAGACTTTCTGGCACCCGCAGAAGTCGAACAGTTGCGAGCTGCCACGCGACAGTATTCTCAACAACTCAAAGGGCGGGAATCTACAGAATACCTGGTATCCTGGGACGGCGACAGCCGGATTCAACAGATTCTTCACGCGGAACGCTTATGCCCATTTCTCGAACAAATCAACCGGTCGGAGAAGACGCTCGCACTGCTGCGCAAACTGTACGGGTTCGACATCGGGTTATTCCATTCCAAGTTCATCCTTAAAGATCAAGGCAGTGGGGAGATTCCGTGGCACCAGGATTTTGCATATTGGTCGCGTCGATCGATACATCCTTGTCAGCTCAACTGTATGGTTTACCTCGATGATGCGGACGAGGAGAACGGCTGTCTTGTGGTTGTACCGGGGAGTCACCACGGCGGTCTGATGCACCATCAGGATTCGTCGGAGTTCGGTGCGTTCGGCGCGAAGCTGGAGGCGGCTGCCCCTCATGCCGTCACGCCGCTACCGGGTCGGGCTGGAACGGCTATTCTGTTTGGGCCGCTCCTGTACCATGCCAGCGGTGCGAATCACACCAAGCGCCCTCGCCATTCCTTCACGACCGTGTATACGAACCCGTTGCTCGATACCCATCGGGAAGTATTCAATCGCTTTTTCCCCGAGGAGCGGATCAAAAAGATGAACGGCCCGGGCCCGTTCGGGTTCTGCTCGCGGAACTACCAGCGACGGGCACTCTGGCAGCTGGCTGCCGATCATGTAGCATGTCGATCGTGGACTTGGATCGAAGTCACGGATCGTACATACAATGCTGGCTCGTTTGAATGGCTGTCGGCTCGTAAGGAGGTAGGTTCAATGTACTTACGGTTCGAGCGGCATCCCCTCGTCACAACGAACAGGGACGACGTTCGGGTGCGCGCCGGCTGGTTGACGGACACCCTGACTGATCTGCAGGCACCGTTTGGCTTGGTATTCCTGGACTGTGAGGCGGTCGGCAACGTCGAGATCGCGCTGCGTACCCTCGAGCCCGGCTTACGCGAAGGCACCGTCATTGTCCTCGATAACTTCTACAACTGCCCAGGCTGGGAACTGGGCACGTACAAGGCCTTTCAGGAGTTCGTACGGAATCGAGGACAGGGATTCGAGTATCTCGGTCGTTCGCCTCAGCAGGTGGCCATCCGTTTGACGGCCGGTGCGGCCGCGGAATGCCCGCTGATCTCGTGGCAGTCCCTGTCCCAAGGAATCACCTATGAATAAGCCGATCGTTTTTAATGCCGAGGAAATACCTGAGTTTTTTGGGCCCGGCCCGGTTGGCAACTACCTGCCTCTGTATGCTGGGCGACAGGAGCTGTGGCAGTACTCGTTGTCTTCAATCCAGGACCCGAACCGCAATTGGTGCGAGTTCGGAGTCGCCGAGGGAGAGACCCTGGAGTGGTTCGCGAGTCGCAAGCCCCGGACCAACAGCCTGTTCGCCTTCGATAGTTTCGAGGGCATCCCCGAGCCGTGGCTCGTTTATCCTGTCGGTCACTGGAAATCGCAAATATACCAGTCCAATCGTCCGGATGTCGTGGTCGTGCCGGGACGATTCGAGACAAGTCTGACACCGCAAGTGGTTGAGGAGGTCGGCACGATTGGGCTCCTGCATATTGACTGCGATCTGTATTTGTCCACCAAGGCGGTCTTCGATGGAATCGGGATGCTCATCCAGAAGGGAACCGTCATCATCTTCGACGAGCTGTACAATTACTTCGGTTGGGAAGAACACGAGATGAAGGCCTGGCTGGAGTTCGTGGTTGCACATCAGATCGAGTTTGAGTATCTTGGCCGCACACCCACCTGTCAGGTGAGCGTGCGCGTCACGCATCGAGGACGCTGTGCTCGATCGACCGTTTGTCCCTGTAGTTGGTCACCAACTAGCCAGGGAGTAGGGGTGCGACTCCCGAGATCCTAACGCCGCATTCGGGTCACTCAACCGCCGGCCACACATGCTTTGTTCGTATTCCGTGATTGTTCCAGTTCTGAACATGCAAGATACGATCCTGCGGACCTTACGCAGCATCGCCGACAGCATGGACTACTTCGATGAGAATCATCCCAGGGCTGACCGGATCAATGGCGAGGTCGTGGTGGTCGACGACGGATCGACGGACCGCATGCCCGAACTGGTTCGCGAGTTTGGGCTGCTAAACCCACGAGTGCGACTCGTTCAACATCATCGGAGCCTTGGCATCGGCGCGGCGCGCAACACCGGCGTGAGGGTTTGCGGCGGACAGGTGCTCTTCTTCTGTGACGGGGACGACCTATACTTTCGTGAGCATCTCTTCGCCGGATTCTCGGTACTCGATCATTCGGCGAGGGTTACCGAGGCCGGTGCCGGCCGGTCTGTATTACGGATTGGTGATCGCGGTCACATCGTCTTGTCGGACAGCCAACCGTTCGCCGCCGTACGTACGGGCGTATACGTCCGAGACGCCATTCACCCATTCTGGAAGCGGGGGCTCATCAACACCATTGCGCAGAACTTGTGTGTCCGACGGGAGTGCCACGATTGGGGTGAAGGATTTCCCGAGGAAGCAGTCTACAAACGGATTGGTGGCTGCGAAGACGTCGCCTATAATCGCTGGCTGAACACGTTTTTTCGCGTTGGGGTCGTACCGGTGGAAACCGTTGAATACATTCGCTATCCGGGGAACAGTTTCGACCGGCAACTGAATACATTCCTACATGCTCCAGAACCCGAAGGCCCCCCCGCGACCCCTGAGCAGTTGACGCTCCACCGCATCCGATTCCGGTTAGAAAAAGAGAAGATCGGCTACTTGCTGGACAAATGGCGAGTGTTGGGGCCGCCGTCGTTATCGTCCGCGCTGGTGAACTGGGAAAGCGTAGTTCGCGAATCGTTGCGACGACGCATGCCAGCGTTTGCCGCCAAGATTGCAGATCAGGCAGTGCGGCTGGGACGCGAGTTGCCCGTCGTCCTGACCCAGGAAATCACCTCTGCAATTGAGATTGTCTCGCGTCCGGATGCCATCGAGCCATGAAGATGAAACCTGAAGTGTGCTTCGCTTCGGCAGAGCAGTTCGGCGGCTGCGTTAGCTCCTGCCGCAATGCAGCCTCGGTGCTCGATGCGAGCTGGATCGCCATCCCCAGCGACGAACCGATACCAGCCGTGGTCTTCGAGTCGCGCTTACTTATCCTCTCGTCGTGGGACTCGCGTTATGAAACCATCCTCGCTGAACGTCGCGGTCCAACCGTTCTCCGCTGGCACTCGACGATTCTGCAGAGCGACCTGTCGGACGAGGCCGGGAAACTGGCCCACGTCGTAGCGCTACTTGACCAGGGCGTGGTCTCCTCGCTCGCAGTCAACGACCCAGCGTTCGACGATGTCCTCCGGAGGGTCGGCGTGGTTGTTCTGCCAGACGTGCTCACGGAAAACGAGTACCAGGGTGTAGTGCCAGCGAGGCTCATCGGCACGAATATCTCGCTCTTTGGAGCTGCCCACTGGCGCAAGAACATTCTTGTCCAGTCGGCCGCATACGATTGTGCCCGGAAGGAGTCTGGGGCGACCGATTGGACGCTTCACTTGAATGGGCAGACGCTCATGGGTAGTTCGTACGCCGAGTGGCTGAAGTCCGCGCGGATCCCGTACGTGGATCACGGCTGGTGCGACCGCTCCAGCTATCTCTCGCTGGTCGCTGGCATGGACGTCGGCCTGTGCGCGACACTCAGCGAGAGTTACTGCTACGTCTCGGCTGATCATGTTGCGCTGGGCGTGCCGGTCGTGGCTTCACCAGCGATTGCGTGCCTGGGCGATTTCCAGGAGCGAGTGGTACCTGACGATGTCGGCGCGGTGGCAAGTGCGCTATTGAAGACATTGGAAGACCGCGATGGGATAGCGAGGCGGCAACGCCGGGGGCTGAACGAACAGGCTCGACTCAATGCCCAGAGGGCCCGGTCCGCCCTCCATGAGATAATGACTCGAGCGGGGCTTTCGGGTACACTCGATTGACGCTTCGAACGACCCACCGATAGACTTCCGATACTCCATCCGAATGTCGACTGCCGCATGACTGCCACCACCGTAATCTGTTTCGTCCTGGCCAATCCGGCGCCTGACCACCTCGTCGATGAGGTTGTAAATCTGCCTTTGTCGCCTCTGAACGAGATTCCGCCGACGCCCGACGCGATCGAACCACGTTGGTCGGCGGCGCGACGGCAAGGGTACGGTGCGGGGCTGCGAGCCAGCATCCAGTCCATCCGCCGACGACATCGGTTGGTTCCACCCATCGTCGTCCTCAGACCCAATTCGCAACAACTGACGCTGGCCGATGTAGACGAGGTCATTCCTTTCGATCCGGCTCCGTATGCTTCGCTTCCTTTTACCGGCAGTTACTTCGGTCCCGAGGTTTATCTCAAGCTCGAACTGTTCAACCTCCGCGGATACGAACGTGTCGTCTACCTGGATTGCGACACGATCGTGCTCGACGATATCGCTCCGTTGTGGAACATGAACGAGTATGCAGAAAGGAGCTTCTATGCCGTGCGCGAATCGCGGGAGATGGGAGTACACCCGGACGTGGTTGGGAAATTCAATACTGGCGTGATGGTTGTCAATCGTCCTCTGCTCAACCAGCGCACTCATCGCCGAATGCTCGAGGTCGCCTGCGAGGGAACCTCCTACGACGGCGGCGACCAGGGGGTAATCAACCGCTATCTGGACGAAATGCCTGGTGCCGACCCGGGCGAACTCGATGCCGCCTACAATGTGCCGGCGTGCGCCCGCCGATACGGTCAATGGGACACTTTCAAAGATCGAATCCGTATTCTGCACTACACCAACCGGTTGAAACCCTGGGCGTTGGATCATCAGCGCGACGAGGTCTTCGACCCAGAGCTCAAACGTCTCTGGGATGAGGCGTACCGATGGTAAAGCCCACCGAGAGCACAACGGCCACTCTGACCGAACGATGCGGCGGTCGACTTTGTTTTACAACCAGCTTCGATCGCGCCTATATCGCTGGTGCGCGAGGGCTGGTCAGATCGATAAGGCGATTGTACGCTCCCGGGGAAGCCGCCATTGTGATGTTTGCGGAGGAGTTTCTGTACGGCCTCAAGGAGTTCTGCGACGCGAATAGTGCCGAACTCCACTACTCCCACCAGATACCCCAGTGGGCGCTCCCCTTGATCTACAAGCATGAGGAATACCGAAACGATACGAAACACTACTACCACCCCGATTTTAAACCCAACCCAGAGTTCCCTTGCGACATGACTCGATCAAGCGTGGGATTCGATCGCATTCGCCATTTGCATCCGGTCAACGTGAAGGCACACAGTACCGGCTACTGCTTGAATGTCCGACAGTTTGAATGGGTGGTCCACATTGATGCCGATGCCTTCTTACTCGGAAAAATCGACGATCTGCTGGCCGAAATGGAGCCCGATACCGTTTTCGGCTTCGATGACAAACCCGACGAATTGAACAACCTGGAGGCCCTGTACGGCGTTCCAAAACCAGCCGGTTTCAGCCCCACTCAATATGGTTTCAACGCGGGAGTGGTGTTCTACCGAAACGGCGAGGCAGTACGGAAGCTCATGCTCGATTTCATGCATTTCATGGAAAGCTGCCATCATTTTCTCTATTCGGGCTGCTTTGGGGATCAGGGTGTGCTGAGGGCCCTCGTCGCGAAACACCACATCCTGAAACGAATCCACTACGAGCTCAAGGATGCCACGAATTGGAACCCAACATGGGGGCGAGCCGATCATCTGCGATTCCTCCCGGAGACCAGCGAATGGATCAACGAGCTGAACAGCAAGCCGCAGCGGATTTGGCACGGCGCCGGTCCTAAAAAGGTTTGGACAAGCCAATACGACGCGGAGTCCGCGAGGCTGGCATGGCAGTCAATCGGCGGTGAAATTGTGACTCGCCGATGGATCGAAGTTGTCGGATCACTTATCGAAGAAAACTGTCTGGCGATGTGCGAATTGATCAGGCGCTATAATCCTTCATCGACCAAACTCAAGATCCTCGAGTTCGGAACGCAGTATGGACGGACAGCCATTGCGATGTGCTGCGCGCTGGCGGAGCATGATGTCCGCGTGCACGTCGACACATGCGACATCTTCGCGCCCAGCTCGGACTACCCCGTCGGCTACCCACGCCAGAAGGTGGTCCTGCAGAACGTTGCCGCCTTTGGTTTGAGTGGGCAGATCGAGTCGCATCATGTCGGGATGAACGAGAATCTGATTCGGAGGTTCGAGGGACAGTCGTTCGACGTGGTCTTCATCGACGCCAACCATCAGTTCAAACAAGTTCTGGCTGACTGCGTGATCTCGAAGCACCTTGTAAAGAAAGGTGGCCTGATCATCGGCGACGACTGGCAAATACCGGACGTCCGTGATGCCGCCCGGCTCATCTTCGGCCCCGATCAACTATCGCCACTCGGCTGCAACATGTGGTTTACCGTGAACTCGCAGTAATACCGAATGCAACCTGCGTCCAGGTATAATGATCGGCCGATAAACTTTCCACCCGGAGCAATGGCTACGTATCTCGTTTCGCCGGTGGGTGGATCATCTTGCCTTGGTTACTGGCGACCCAGAACGACTCCGTCGTCGAGAATTGCGTTAACCGCGAATCCTCTCACCAACCAAATCTAGTTGTCTTGCTCAACGTAGGGCAATACACGAGCTTCAGTGCGTCCACCTTGATCCGTGATTTTACCCCCGGATACTTTGTCCAGCGCCGTGTCCGTCAATTCATTCGAAATGATTTCGGAATCAGTTTGGACTTCAGGCCCTTGATCGCGAAACGCCGGATCGGTGTTCGCTCGCTTGTTGATATCAGACCCGTTGGTCATCGCCGTTCTCCCTCTAAATAAGGTTTCGTAATGTGCGGCGACAAGTGTCCGCAACGTTGTTCATAGTGTAATGCGTGAAAGGCTCAAAAAAGTCTCAAACAATTTAGGAATTTTCGCAAATCACCAGAAACGATAATCGCTAGATCAGCGAGGGCTGACGATGCTGTTCGGATCTCGCGGACTGACGATTTCGTGGGAAACTGCAATTACGCCACCGGCGACATGCTCTAAATCCTCTGCGGAAAGTTCTCCGCCACTTTGTTTCAAAGGCGACAATGTCTCATCCTTTTGAGCCAACAGTTGTTGCACCACATTATACGGTCCAGAAGCGTCTACCATAGCGGATGGAATCCCAAATTTTGCGGCAGCCGCCATATCTGTATCCTTGTCGCCTAGCAAAAACGAGCCCTCTTTGCGAATCGGAAATCGAGCTAACGCGGACTCGAGCATTCCTGGATTCGGTTTGCGATTCCAACAGTTCGAAACACTGTTATCGATTGGAAAACTCGGATGATGCGGACAATAAAGAAACGAATCGACGTGCACTCCGTGGCCAAATAACTGACGCCGAATTTGCGAGGTAACATTGGTCAGCTGACTCAAGGTAAATTTGCCACGAGCAATTCCCGATTGATTGCTTACAACAACTAAGTAGTATCCCAAATCTCGCAATAGCAGAAGCGTCTCCACTGCCCCCGGCATGAGTATCGCGGATGACGAATCGTCAACATAATGGGTGTCCTCTATCACCACTCCGTCACGATCCAAAAATGCACATGGCCGACGCAGGTTGTCAGCAATGAATTTCGATGTGGCAGCGTAGCTAGCCGGAACACCGATATCAATAAAATCATCGCAAAACGCAGCTTCTACGGCGCGATCTTCCACCATGCGAGTCACGATATCTCGTTCGAAGGAAGTTGTTTTCGCATCCCCGTATTCGGCCAACAACGATGCAGAAAGCGCATACACTCCCGCATTGACAGGACTACTCATCGACAAGTTCGTCTTTTCATGAAAACCGGAAACGTGACCGTCGCAGATTTCCAGGGAACCGAATCGCCGCTTCGTAATGATTACTCGCCGCATGACTCACCCAGTGGTCGCTAAGTGTACCCGAAGCCCCAAGTAACACAATCATTGGTCTTTCTTTCACAATACGGAATCGCTAAGCAATTGAATTGATTAGTGCCCGTCCTTCCATTCAGGAGGTCCGGAATCGACAAACGAAGACTCATCGGTTTTATTCCCGGACAAATCGACGACCTGACGTACGCGAGCAAATAGCAAACTGTTTTGCACTCGCCGTTTTTTCATGATAACCTAGCAGATATTTCTGGTAATTCCATTTACCATTTCGCCCCGCAAATTTTGCTGAATAAGCATGAATGCCTTCGAGCCACCTGTACCAGATAAACGAAATCCTGGCACTCATTATGGCCACCAATCCCGAGTCACTGCTTGATGTGGGAGTTGGCTTTGGCAAGTACGGTTTCCTTTCGCGGGAGTATCTGGAATTGTGGGATGGCCGCGAACAGTATCATGACTGGAAAAGGCGAATTGTCGGAATTGAAGCTTGCAAAAAATACTTGACACCGCTTTGCCACCAACCGCTGGGGAAATTCGCAAAGCGTTTGCGGGCCTGGCTCAACACTCAAGTACACAGAATCGCTAAGGCTCAGTCTCCCACTGCTTTTTGAAGGCTTCGGGATTGAGTCCTTGTTTGATGCCCCTTGTGGCGACTTCAACTGGATGAATTTGGTCTTGAGTCAATCCGACATCGATTACATCGGTGGAGATATCGTCTGTCAACTCGTTGATCGACTCAACACAGCGCATGCTAACCCCAATACAAGCTTTCTACATTTCGACATCACTAAGAACGCATTTCCTCCCGTTGATTTGTGGATCTGCCGCGACTGTTTTTTTCACTTGTCGTTCAAAGACACTTTTTCTGCTCTGCAGAATTTCGTCGATTCAAAGATTCCAAGTCGGTTATCACATTGGAAACTCCGCAGGCCCCCGATTCCAATACCGTCAATTCCCACCCGCCAGCCTCATAGGGCAAAAGATGTATATCGCAGGCACTTATGCGCTGGGCTAATTCATCCAACTGAATTCCGCATCCATTTCGAAAATCAGGGCCCCAAATGATTTGGTCAGATATCCCTAATCGCCGCGCCAGCAACTGTAGGTCCCATCCACCACTTGCGAACCGTGCAGCTGAAGAAGGGGAATGTTGATCGGTATGCATATAAAGCCGTGCGTTGGGCATTGCTATTCCTGTGGCGACGTTGTGGCTTCCGCACTTGCGACACATGTGGGGTTGGCTAAAAACAAAGTCGATTGGATCTATTTGTGAAACTTCGATTCGCTCACAGTTTCTGCAGCGCGCAAATAATCCCTTCGCGACGAGTTGAAAAATGCGGATCGCAAGTTCCGAACGTTTGTGACCGCTGTTTCTACCAAAGAAACCGACAACCAAAGCTGTCTCGTCGACTGCAAAATAGTTCCGTCGCATTCTACGACGGTCGTCCTCGGAGGATGGCTGAAAGGTCTCCGTACATACACCGTGTGGAATCGGTACTGCAAGCTTGTGCATGGACTGTCCAGCTCTAGCACACCATGCGTGCATCGTGCGCATCGCATACTGTGAATACGGAACCAACAAATCGGCTCGCGCTAGGAGCTGCCCAAATAATGGTGGTAGGGGTGCATAGTCGACGGGAAAATAGGCGATGAAAAAGACATGTTGTCGCAGATGACAATGATCGAGCAAATCCAGAAGTGCAAGCTGGTCGTCGCCCGTCCCAATCGACAATAGTCGAGACGGACATGTTTCGCCCCCAATCAATTGCTTCAGCAACGTTTCAAAACTGGCGTCAAGAAAATCACGGTCCGGGTCCACCGAGTGAGTACGAAAGCTTGATTCCCAGTCATCGGCCGGTGGTGCGAAGCGACCAAGAAAATCTATGTCCCAGCTTTTCTTCGCAGAGAGGAAGACAGCGATGTTCCGCCCAACACTTGCAAAGCCTGTGTGTAACGCGGGATGTTCGCAGACGATCAGCAGTTTCGCCATATCGTTAATCATAGCGTCTGGCATCAGACTCTAGCCTTAGGTGCGGTGACTTACATATCGCCATTATATCTACGATCACTTCTGCCCATTGTCGGCTGGTCTCTTCCGAGCTCAACTTGTTTTGCACAACAGTCTTAGCCGTTTTGCCAAGTTGATTGCGCAATGATAGTGATGATGAAAGTTCATGAAGCGCTCGCACGGTGCTGGCGACGTCGAGATGAGCTTGCAAATACCCATCAGAATGAAGTTGCCATGTCGCCACAGGAATCAAGCGTGCACTATCGACCAAATGCTCTTCAGCGTCGCCGAACGACGTTGAAACCGTTGGCACTCCGGCTGCGCTGGCACACAGTATCGAAGAGTGGATCGCCGCTCCGTCTGCAGGCAGAAAAAAAATGTCAAACGCATTAAATCTCGCAGCAAATGCCACCGGATCGTTCAACGGTGAGGCGATGCCACAGGAGTCGAAGCTAACTTTGTCTCGAAGTCCCATTTGTAGCGTGTAGTCGATATCGACCCCCTTTCCATCTCGCATATCGGCGATTCCCAGGATATGCAGATGGATATTGGGGATAGGCTGAGGTTCTTCTCCATTTATGTATTCGCACTTGCGACAATGACTTTGGGGGCTGAGCCCAAGCAACTCTTCGTCAAATTTGGCAACATTATGCGTTTTGCATTTTGGGCACTCCCAATGCGTACCGCTAACAATCTGTCCAAAGACGTGCAAGGCAAAACCTAGCCTGTGATCCAGGTGATCGAGCCAACAACCCACAATCAATTTGTCCGCTCCAGTTCCCAACAGCTCGCGTCTGGTTTGCTCGCGAACAGGTGGCGATACGATGGCAAATACTGAAGTATCGATGCCAAGAGGAATACAAAATACTGGGCAGGTTACCTGTCGCTCGCTTTCCGAATAAAGGGCCATAATAGCCCGCCGGCCGAAGCTCGACTCCGTGACGATGGCATCGACGCAATCGAACAATGCGCGATCCTCAGGAGCCAATGGAACGCGATCAATCCTGGCATGCCGTACAAGCACAATCCGGCTGCGAAGTTTGGTCTGTGAAACCGCATTGACAAGTCGCCGAGCGCTTTGAAAGGAACCCGTGACGATCACGCACAGCCCCGACTGCTCGCTTGGAAGTTGGTCGACACTTTGTGCAACACTTCGCAAAAACGCTTGAATCGCTCGAAAGACTCTACTCGAGCCATACTAGACGGAGAAGACCAATGATTGCGAAGGCATGGATCCGCCGAAAAATAAGTTGTCTGAAATGCTTGCCTCTGTTGCAGTGCATTTCCTAGATCTCGCCCAAACATAAATGGCAACTCGGAAATGTTTTCGTCCGCTGCAATCAAGACTTGCGGCACGTCGACCTGCGGAAAACGGACTTCCGTTGACTGGCTAGTATTAGGATTACTTTGAAATACGGAAAGCAATTGATCAGTACATAGCGACCAGTCAAATCGCTGTATATCAATGGAACCCTGGCGGGCCAACTTCGTTCCCATTTCGCGCGACGCATAAAGCAATTCAAGCGAAGACACAATTTCATCTATTGCCGGTTCACACCAACTCCCTCTTGATGGCTCTGGCTCGAAAATGTTTGCGGGAACGTTTCGAAAAGATTGAAGAGCGATACAGTTTTCATTCGGTCGGAGAATGTCGGTTAGACCAGACGTATACGTCGCGATGACTGGCCTACCGCAACCCATGTATTCCATCAGGAAATGGTTTGTTCCTCCTTCGCATCGAATTGGAAAAAGACCGCAGTCGCTGTATGACATAGCGTTGGCCAAATCGTGCCTGGTCGACGGACCGAGTACTTGAAAGCTATCGGCTGATAATCCATTAGCGCAAAGCAGTTTACCGAGATCATCGGGGTAGACATTGACGGGCATGAAATGAAAATGCGGCGAGTAAGACAAGCCAGATTGCGTTGCAGGCCATGGATTAAATGCGTTGATCAGCAAAACGGCGTCGGCATGCCGCTGTCGGAATTTTGCAAACGCGGCGATGACGAGATCAGTTCCTTTGCGGTATTCGTATTTGCCGCCACTGAAAATTAGAAATTTACCTTCGAGTTCCGGAGGTCGAATGGGCGATGGATCGCAGAGTCGAAATATATCCAGCTCTACCCCTTGATGTACCGTGGCAACATTGGACATGCCATGCTCAATGAGCATGCGTGAAGCCCAGTGACTGCCACTTGTGACAATATCCGATTGAGCAAGAAAGCCGATTTCCGATCGGCTGAGATGCTCGAACTCGAAGAAGACATGTGTGACAAAAGGGGCACGTTCGCCGAAACGCAGTGATCGACTCGCAGTGCGATTTGGCCAGTCGCGTGGCGAAGACCAACGTCGCGAAAAAATTGATCCGCGTACGAAGGATGGATACTCAGTTGATATAGGCTTTGAGGCAAGCTCTCGGAGCAATACGACTTCAGCCGGCGAATTCATTTCTGATTCTAAATCAAAACCAGGTGGTGAGTCGATATATAGACGCAAGTCGGTTTTTTTTGCAAGCGACAGAGCAAACCCCTTGCCCGCAATGCCAGCGCCGTAACAATCACCGAGAGCGCTAAAAAAATTGAGCCAAATCTTCGGCTCAATTTCTGCCGAACACGGTAAACTGTTCACACAGCACCCGACCCAACGAAACCTATTGCATTATCGCCCGAATGAAGGACACGCTTCCAGTGGTTGAAACAATTCATATCGAGCCTCGAAAACAACTTTCCAATTGGGAACCGAACTTCGATACAAAAAGCGAGCCAGTCTATGCATTGATGATCACTGGCAAGGATAGGTTTCATTCATTTCTCGCACATAACGCGATCCTCAGTTTCATAGCTCAGTCCTATGAAGCCGCACGCGATCAGGGTGCATCAGATCGTCACCGTCGTGCCAACAAATCAATTCGCCTCGCGCCGCCTGAATCCCTCGATTTCGACTAACGTACGCACCTTCATTGCAATCATTACGGATAAGGCTTATCTTCGCATTTTCAGACGTATACCGCTCGCAAATTTGCGTTGTGCCATCCGTACTGCAGTCGTCCACGACAATTATTTCTACGTTGGAATAGTTTTGATTTAAGCACGAATCCAACGACTCACAAATGTAGTCGGCTACGTTGTAGACAGCCATTACAATAGTTACTGTCGGGCTGCATTCCACTCCCACGTGTGCAACGACGCTTTTTTCACTCAAGTCACTTGGAGTGATTTGAAGCATAGACTGCTGCAACCGCCTACGGAAACTATTTAACCGATTCCACTGCGATGTAACGGTTTCCGTTTTCTTGTAAATAATCGCTAATTTGTTGTCACAATGCAGGGTCACCTGCTCAACTTCTCGATTGAGTGTTTCGATTTCCGACTCGGTCATGTAAGGACTCTCAAAACGTCCAGTCTCAACAAAGGTTCGAAGCACTGACAAAGTTGTATTTCGCCTATCTGTCTCCGCTCCGAAGGCCGGGTCATTCGAAGTATGCAGGTCTTCGATGCAATAAACACCTCTCGGTTTGAGACTGCTGAACAAACAGCCCAAAGAGATCTGTTGCTGATCCATGTGGTGGCCTCCGTCATCGATAATGACGTCGAAGCCATCACCACTTTTCTTCAATAGACTCTGCAAATCTTCACGATTCCCTTGATCACCTGTGAAGATTTCTGTCCGGTCGTTGCCCAAATGCTGAAGGTCTTGGCGATCCAGTGCAATAATCCTAGCGTGGGGCAGAAAATCATACCAAGTGCGAAGTGACGCACCGTGGAAAATTCCGATCTCAAGCAGTTTGATCGATTTGCCTCGATACGCCATTAGCAATCTTTCATAGACTGAAGTATAACCGTGCGGAGGTCCAGCCAGTCCAACGAGCGTTCCTTTGTCGCAGCTATGGAAATTGGCGATCTCCGTCAACGTACGATTTTCTATGCAACGATCATGGTCCGCTTCATTCGACATTTGGAGGTAGCCTCGGGCTCGAACCCGATCGTCTAAGTGCCGTACCGTTTGCCAGATTATTTTTTCCGTCGAAGCAAAATACGATTCATAAACAGCGATTGCATTGCGTTGAAGCTGTGTCGCGTCAGGGCAACCTGATTGTAGAATCTCCGGCAACTTTTCTATATCGGATTCGGCGATGCGAATCGAAAACTGTCGGTAGTCGAGCTCGTCGCAAAACGGTAAGACATATCCATCTGAAACGATCACCGGAATACACCCGGCATTCATGGCTTCAATCATGCGATATGACAATGCGTATCCGCAGGCTCTCGGCAACACGGCGAATGTCGAGTTAAGCAATATTTCGGTGTGCGGCCAGTTCTCTTGCGAAACCATTTCGCGAACTTCACCCGTGTGAGAGATTTCAATGTCTTCAGCTTTTAGAACACCACTTTTGAACGCGAACCGCTCGCCATCATCCAGCGCAAACAAACGCTCACGCAGGTTTCCGTACTGGGCTCTTGGGTTACCCTTGAATCCTGCCAGATGTCGCCGTTTATTTGCCGGCACAAATGGACGTTCAAAGCGATACCTTGGAAACTGCGGTATGGGTACGGCACGATGTGGATTATAATATCGCTGGTGAAAAGCAGTTTTGCAGACAATTACATTCGGACGGTCGACCATGGGCTGAGGTCGATCTGTAAGGTCGAAGTAAACGTGCGGTTTGCCACTACTGATATGAGGCTGCCCATCACCTTGAAAGACTGGTTCGATGTTTTCAACTGCAGCAAATGGAACGCAACGGAGACTGTCTGAGACCACGAAATAGTCGGCTTGCTCCGGATCATCGGTTCGCATCGGGTGCTCGAGCAGTGCAGTCAACGCTTCGTGGCACCAGCGTTCATAGAAAAACCGATCGTAATTCCATCGAAACTGAGCCGTCATTTCACCAAAGTCGTAAACAAAAAACATCGTCTTTCATTTCAGCCGTTGCATTATGGCATTGCGTTTTTAGAGCGAAATGATTCGCGTACGACAATCTCATTTCGAAACTCGACGGCCACTAAACTGTGAAGTATCAACGGGCATATAGTGTGCGCCGCCTGCGACCAAATCTAGCCCCGAGTCGACATTTGATCCGCCGACGCCAAATCCCCCATGGCTAGTTTCAAATCGCTGATAGTGACCTTGTAGCCATATTCGGCAGCGAGTGCACGCAATGCTTGAACGTAGGCATCGTCTGCTTTTGCAGCCGCTTCCGCATCGGTCGATATTTTAACAAGAAACTGTTTTGCAACTTCATAACTCATAGAGATTCTCATAATCAAAAAAGGGGTTTAACCGACTCAAACAGCAACTTGCAATTTAGCAAGATTTGCTTCGACGAATTCGCAAACGTAGTGAATTACCAGCAAGTGCATCTCCTATATGATTGCGATCTCGGTGGAGGGAACGATGAGACATTGGTCCGCGAGGTGTCTTGCATTGCCTCCACCGCAACCTAGAAAAGCCAAAGATGGAATCGAAATCTGGCGAGCCATTTTTAATGCTTCGATCACATTCGGAGACTGACCTGAGGTTGAAAAGCAACACAGCAAGTCTGATGGCATGGCCAGGGCTTGAACCTGACGCGAAAAAAGCTTCTCTGGTCCAAGATCGTTTACGATGCTCGACATCAAGACGCAGTCGGCATTCAAGCAAATGGCTGGCAACGGGTCTCGATTGCGTGTAAATCGCCCAACCATTTCGGATACGAAGTGCATCGCCTGAGCTGCACTACCTCCGTTGCCGCAAGTGAACAATCGCCCGCCCGTTGACAGACATTTCAAAACGGACTGAGCTGCCAGTTCAATCGAATCAGAAATATCGCACAAGTTGTCTAGTGCCTGCGTTCGCTTCGCCATGAAATGTTCAAGAATCATTGATACTCTTTCACAATCTCGTCGGATACCTATCTCTGGACCGTTGTTACGTAATGTATTATGACTCGCTGCGAGTTACATACGATCAAGACTACTTGGCAAGCCAGTTCCAGACGGAAGCGGCTCCACTTCCAACAGCTCCGGCGGCCGCACCTGCTCCAGAGGCTAATGCAGAACCTACATCAGAGAAGAAGCCGCCGCCGGCTACGGATTCCATCTGTTCTTCCGACAGTTCTCCCCGCAACTTACTAACCACCGTTTTTAGCTCCTCCATGGAAAGATCGTAACCGGCCTGGCTAGCGATTTGCATTACCTCATCCGGAGATTTTGCTGACTCGAAACGAGCCTTGAAGGACTCGTCTTCGCCAATTTTCTGAACAAAACGAAATGCGCTTTCCATTGACATCATTGCACCTCAAGAAATCTGATTTTGAGAAACAGGATTTATCGCGACGACAATTGTACCATACTCGAAAGCACTACATGACGGGTGCAATCTACATCCCAATGAGGATCGCGATGATACCGTTTGTATTCTCCGGCTTTTGGAGTTTGGATGTTGCATTCGACAAGCCGCCGGCTACGGATTCCAACTGTTCTTCCAACAGTTCTCCCCGCAACTTGCCGGCCACCTTTTTTAGCTCCTCCATGGAAATGTCGTAACCGGCTTGGCTAGCGATTTGAATCACCTCTTCAGGAGATGTAGCTGCCTCGAAGCAAGCCTTGAAAGATTCGTCTTCGCCAATTTTCTGAACAAACTGAACCGCGCTTTCCATCGACATCATCGCACCTCAAGAAATCTGATATTGAGAAACAGGATTTATCTCCACGACAATTGTACCATATGCGAAAGCACTACTTGACAGGTGCAATCTCCGGCCTTTGGAGTTTGGATGTTGCATTCGACAAGCTACCTGCTTCGACGTCCAACTGCGACTCGTCGATTTGACCATCCTCTTGTTCGTCCCCAAGGAAGATAAACGTCTCGTGTGGCTGACGTTCATGGACAAAAAAACGGGTCTCGACTGGGAAACGTTGCCCCGCTACCGATTGTAGGATCGCGGTCGCATTCCGGTTCATCAAACGCGGACCATTCGTTTAGTGACCATCGATTCGGTATAGGACGCGCGAATCTATCCAATTTTTATTGGCGATCGGACTATATTGCAACGTTGGTTGGATGGGTTTAAAATGTGCGCGACCGCCCGGCGTGGGCCCATGGAGGATTTTTGATTACAGAAGGGCCAAATTCTTTGTTACGAAGGGAACCCAACATGTCCATCGAATCCGTCAAGCAGTTTTTGGCCAAGTGTCGAGACCACCAGGCCCTGCAGGAAAAATTCCAGGCTGTTTCGACCGGGACTAGCGAGCAGAGGCTAGCCGAGGTCGTTCGGATCGCAGCAGCGGAGGGCTTTGAATTTACCGCCGCCGATTACATAGCAGCAATGAGGGCTGAACTGGCACGCCAGCATGCTGCAGGCGAAATCAACGACGAGCAGTTAGCAATGGTTGCCGGAGCTGGAGCGGCAGCCACAGGCACTCACATTATCTGCTGCGGACTCACAAAATAGCTGACGGTCAGCCGCATGAATTACGCGAACGCGGAACTACGAGCACTCGCCGCTCGGGCAACGCCGCTCTTTAAACGCGGATCGGTCGGCGTTGTGCCGGAGGGAACCGATTATGACAGGGTTGAGGATCGTCTTCAAAAGTGGCGGTATGCGTTCTCCCTCGAAGGCGACCCAGAACTACTTTCCCGCCGGTTGGCGTTGGACGGACTCGACTTGGAAAACTGCATCAGATGGCTTGGTCCTGTGCGGTTGGCGGATGATCAGCCGCTGCCCGACTGGGCCGTGCGGTTCAATACTCTGCTTCAACATGTGCTCAATCGCACAAAATGCAAAATCGGCCATCGCGAAGAAGCGTTTCTTCCAAGCGAGCCTGCGGCGAATTTTGACTTCACAATGTCTGAGCCGGTGTCTGACAAGCCGCTGCCGTTCGGGGACGTTTGGATTCATTTCGTCGCCTGCGCAACCGAAGAACTTCGCGACCGCGCCGGCGGTGCTCTGAAAAACCTGAACGAGGACGCAATCCGCTGTTTTCAGAAACAGCTCCACGAAGCCCTCTCGCACCTAGCAGCCTTATCGATGGGTCTGGAGTTTCGGCTACTGGTCGCCCAGCATGATTCGTTGTCAATCTTTCGACCGGCCGCCGCGGATTCGTCACCACTGCCCGACGAACTTTACCGCCGCTTTGTGAAGGGCTTGCTCGGCGGTGGCTTGCTCCAGTTCTTCCAAGAATATGCAGTGCTCGCCAGGCTGATGACGACGGTCGTCGAGTATTGGATTGAGCATGTCGCGGAGTTTTGCCGACGTTTGGACGAGGATCGGTCAGCCCTTTCAGCGCTGTTCAACCAGGACCAGAACCTCGGAAACATCCTACAGGTGAAGCTCGGTTTGTCCGATCCTCATCAGCGTGGCCGGACTGTAGTCATCGCCACATTCGACTGCGGACTTAAGATCGTCTACAAGCCAAAGGATCTTGGGATCGACGAGTCGTACTGGGCCTTAGTCGATTGGCTTAACACACAAGCTCAAGGCTCTAGCAAGAGGGGAAGCTGCGAATCAAATCACACCGGATGTATGGTGCCGCTACGTTCAATAAAAGTCCTCAACCAAACGAATTATGGTTGGGTCGAGTTTGTCGAGCACCGATCGTGCCAGGACGCTTCTGAAGCCAAACTCTATTACCGGCGCATGGGCATGTTACTGTACTTGACATACGTCCTGGGCGGGACCGACTTCCATTTGGAAAATATCATTGCGTGCAGGGACCAGCCGGTGCTGGTCGATTTGGAAACGATGCTGCAACCGCTGCAGCGGCCATGGGACGTTCAACAGACGTTGTCCGCCGACGGACGGGCTGCTGAAATCATGCACGATTCGGTGCTGCGCACCGGCCTATTACCGTTTTGGACGATCGCTAATTTTGGCAAGAGTTTCGACATGAGCGGCATTGGTGCCGAGGATCAGCAGGAAACCGGCTACTTCAATCCTCAGTGGGAAGACGTCAACACCGACAGGATGCGAGTCGTTTATCGCAGTGCAAAGATGCAACCGGATGCCAACCGGTCAATGATGGACGACAAGGTCGTTTCGGCGCGCGAGCATGTTGCCGTGATGGCGGATGGCTTTGCCGCAACCTACCGTGTGTTGCTGAGCCGACGCGAAGAACTGCTGGCGGAAGGCGGCCCGCTGCGCCGGTTTCGCGGGCTGAAACTGCGTTGCGTCCTGCGCCCGACACAGGCTTACGCGCAAATGTCCCGCCGGTTGCGGCACCCCGAATTCCTCCGCGACGGTGCCGATCGCAGCATTGAACTGGAACGACTGGCACGGGCCTTTGTGGCGATCCGGCACGATCCCCAATATACGCCGCCGTGGGAAGTCTACCTCGCCGAACTCGACGCCCTCGAAAGGCTGGACATTCCTTTTTTCAACTTCATCAGTGACGCCAACTCGCTGCGCGCTGACGGGCGCGCCGTCGCGTCTGGCTTCTTCTCGGAGATTGGTCAAGTTTACTTGGAGCGTCGCATCCGCGGTCTGAGCGAAGAAGACTTGGTGGTGCAAACGAACTTCATTCATGCGACGATGTACGCTCGCTTTGCGAACACGACATCGCGCGCAGTGAATCCTGTTTCGACAAGTGAGGCCGCGTTGGATGCGAGGCCCCTGGCCCGCGCTGAGCTGATCGCTGCCGCCGTGAGTATCGCCGAACAGGTCCGCGCTGCGTCGATTCACGGTGCGGATGGCAGCACGACTTGGTTCTCATTGCAGTTCAACTCGATGGGTCAACGGTTGAACCTGCTTCCGATGGACGACAATCTGTACGATGGCCGGATCGGAGTGGCATTGTTTCTAGCAGCGTTGGAGCACGTTGCGGGCGAAACGGGCTTTCGCGATTTGGCTTTGTCGGCCATGCTGCCGCTGCGCAGGTCGTTGCAGGATCTGATTCCACCCGTTACTCGATGGACCACTTTGGGCGGCGCGATGGGTCTTGGAGGTCAGCTCTACGCTTTGATTCGCGTCGCAGACTGGCTCCGCGACGACGAGCTGTTGCAGCTAGCTCGGCGTGTGGCCGATTGGTTCATTCCGCGACGTATCGCGCGCGACGAGGCGCTCGATGTCATCGGAGGAGCTGCCGGGGGCATTCTTGGTTTGCTAGCGCTTTCCGCCGCTTCGAACAATGGAGACGCTCTGAACGCGGCCGTGCTTTGCGGCGATCACCTGCTGGAAAAACGCGCTGTTTCGGACTCCGGTCACAGAGCCTGGGCGACTAGCTGGGCACGACGTCCGCTGACTGGATTTGGCCATGGTGCCGCCGGCATCGCCTACGCACTTCTGCGTCTGAGTCAAGCAACGGGCGAATTGCGTTTTCGGGCAGCTGCCGAGGAAGCCATCGCCTATGAAACGTCGGTCTATTCGATCGAAAATCGTAATTGGCCCGACTTTCGCGATTGGCCAGCTCAAGAAGGAACTCAATTCATGCTTGCATGGTGCGCTGGGGCAACAGGCATCGGTCTGGCGAGATTAGGAGGACTTTCTGTCCTCGACTCACCGTCGATCCGCAAGGATATTGCTATTGCGATCCAGACGACGCTTGCTTCTCCGCCCAGCGAAGTAGACCACCTTTGTTGTGGCAACCTTGGACGCATCGACTTTTTGCTCGAGGCCAGTCTACGTGTGGAACGCCCAGACCTGCTCGACGAAGCCCGCCGCCGCGCCGCTGAGATCGTCCGGCGAGCCGTGCACGCAGGCCGTTTTTGTCTGCACGCCCAGGCTCCCGGCGTGACTGACAGCCCTTCTTTTTTCCAAGGTACTGCAGGCATCGGCTACGCGCTAATGCGTCTCGCAGAACCCAAGGGACTACCGTGCGTGCTATTGTGGGAATAGACTATATTTGTATTTGTACAGTTTGAGTTTTATTTTTTTGAAATGAAAAAAGACATGAAGCCAGATCAACCGAAGATTGAGTGGAGTCAAATCGTTGCCCTCGCATGGCGGGACGACGCCTTCAAACGGCGACTGCTGAGCGACCCGGCAGCGGTGCTGAAAGAGTACGGCCTAGTGGTTCCACCCTACGTCGAAGTCAAGGTTCTCGAGGACACCTCACTTGTATATCACCTCACGCTGCCGTGCAAACCCGACGCACAGAGCGACATTTCCGAGGAAGATTTGGCAAGTATTGCAGGAGGCTTGTTCATCAATAGGCCTTCTCCCGACCCTTGTGATGGTTGCCAACAGAAGAGGAAGTGAGCCAACAGTTTTTCCATGTCTGCATTCTCTGAAGGACAGCCTCAAGTCTACCGACCGAATGAGCCGCTCTTCCTAAGCGCATTGGCTAATCTGAATGTCGCTGAATTGACGTACCGCTTCAATGAAAATGGTTACGTAAAAATTGAACGCTTCCTAACGGAACCACTCCTATCGGTGGCCTACAGTTACATGTTGCTGAAACTGCGAACCGGTGAAGAAAGTCATGACCGCGCCCGGATCGCAGGCACGATGTTGCTGTACGGCGATTGCTTGATGGAAAGTATCCTGGAGCTGTCGACTCTGGCAATAGAACGAATCACCCAAAAAAACCTTTGGCCTACCTTCGCGTACTGTCGACTTTACGAGAACCGAGACGTATTGCGACGGCATCGAGACCGGCCCGGTTGCGAGATTTCCGTGTCTGTATCGTTGGGCCACGACGTGCGCGATGTCCGAAAGGTAAGCCCCGATTACGCTTGGCCGATATACATGAACGGCAACGCGGTAGCCTGCGAACCAGGCGATATGGTTATTTATAAAGGGTGCGACGTCTTGCACTGGCGCGAAGCGTTCGAGGGGGAAAGTCAAGCACTACTCTTTTTGCATTACATTGATCGCGAGCGGAAGGATGCCGACTTCTACAAATGGGACGGCCGCCCGTCGTTGGGACTCCCTGCGGAAGCAAGCGCATCGGCTAACGTAAATCATGGTGTTTTGCCGACACAGCTCACGGCGCTTCAGGAACTCGGTTTCAGTAGCTCCAAGCTAAGCTTAGAACTACTCAATTTGAAAGCCGATCGTTCCGGAACGAATAACCAGTCGTAAGGAAATTAGTGTCGTAATGATCGGGTGAATTCTGCCGTTACTCGCCAACGACATTGGGCCGCCGATTCGCGGAGCCCATTACCCGATAACCTATGCTGGAGTGTTCGTGTATGGATCCAACCAATGTTGGCTTCATGCTCTACCGTTATATGCGAAATCGACAGGCTAAATGTCTTTGGAAAACGGTAAGAAAGTAGCACTTCTCTTGTAATACGACGACTGGATATTCACCAATTCGTCGCACATTGGAATCGTTTTGATTTGGACGTTGTAAATCTGGCCCTGCGCCGCTTCTACGAATTCCTAATTGGATCAGACGCCTCGCGCTTACGCTATCGCACTCATTTCCGGCTCAGAATATGCGTGCTCGCAAGCTTTTCTCGCAGAGCAGCAACAATCTCAGGGGCAACCACGCCGCTTATTTCAGCTTCGAAAAGTTTGAGCAGTCGGTTGCCGATCGGCAAGGCGGTCCCGCCTCAAGTGCATCGACAAGGCTACGCGACCGCTCGTTGTCGAAACGAAGGGTACCCGCCGCCGTCTTCAACGAATACGTCACCCGCGCAGCCGGGAGCATCTCGCACGTTATTATCGGTGATGTCGGATAGTATCTGGCGAGCGCGTTGGCCAAGAACGTAGTCATCATAGTTTTCGATCAGCTCAGCCGTGCCCACTGGCTCAAGCCCAACGTCTGCCATCAAGCTGCGAATCTCCGTCACGAAGAACGGATGCCAGGTGTTTGTTGTGAAAGCATGGGCCAGATACGCGGCCGAATAGTCGTCACTTTTCGGGTCGAGGTCAGCAACCAGTGAATTGTTTTTCAGTGCGGGGACATGAAAATCCGCGATAGCTCGCACGACCTTTGCCGCCGCCTCCAACCGCTCGACGCTGTTGCCAGGAAATGTGTGGCTGAGCACCTTCAAGAGTTTCTGGCTGGCAACGTTACTCGCGTGGTCCGGCATAGCATCATAGCTGACAAAAGCAAGTCCTCCAGGCTTCAGATGCCGCGCGATGAAGGCGGTCAGTGCCGTTCGCTTAGCCGGACTGATCCAAGAGTAGATACCCTGGGCAACGATATAGTCGCAGTGCGACAATTCGAGTTTGGCATCGGTGAAGTCGGTAGCAAGAAAGGACACATTGGTGATGGCCGCTTCCTCCGCGAGTCGCTGCGCGCCGACAATGTGATCCGGAATAATATCGACGCCATGGAAGATCCCGGTTGGATGTGTTGCCGCAAGCATCGCTGCTGTCACGCCATGGCCGCAGCGTAGATCGCACCAGCTAAAGCCGGCCTTACGTTCCGGTGGCAGGAAACCGTTCACAAGTGCGACGTGATCGAGCCAAGCAGGCTATGAGCTGCCATGAAAACGGCGCACTCCGTAAAGCACATCTTCAGCCCCGTAGCTTAGTTGGTCATCAAATTCTTTAGAAACTAGCTTCAGCGTTGCGTCCACTTTCTATTTCTTCATTCTCGTCGTCAAAGATAAACGGGGCGAGCTCTCCTAGTAAGCAGAAAAGAATTCTATCACAAGCGTGCCTCCCTCAGACGCATGGGTCGATGACATTTCTGGACTGTGGTGTAGGTAATGACCGAAAAATTGATTGCAAAAGGCGTGATACTCAGGATGAAAAGGATGAATTAGTGCCACAAATCATGGATACCGCTGCTTATCATCGGATACGATCGTCCGTTTGCCTCGCACAATCAGAGGAATTTTTTGACCTCGGTGAACGTTGCTTCTCAATGAATCAATGCGTCGTTTTACCTCCGAATGTCTCATGAAAGTTTGAGGAATTGCACTTTTTCAATTTCTCGTCTTTTTCGATGAGACTTTGTCGCCGCGTTTGACGCATTGAATTGTAGCGTACTAAAGAACCTGTCGGGCAGTACAATCAAGGATCGTCTAGGTCGCAATACCGTCGACGCTGTTTTATGCTTGGGCTTAAGCCCTATGTAGTTACCCATTTAGATTGAGGAAAACAATCATGAGCATTCAAAAGGACAATTCCGCCAATACTCCTGCCCCAAAGGTCGTCGAGATCAAAGACGCTCGCGAGGTCGAACTCACCGAAGGCGAATTGGAACAGGTTGCAGGAGGCGTCAGGGTGGAGTTCTATTCGAAAAAAGAAGCTTTAACGCCAAGCATAAAAGATGGAACGTCGAATATAACGGATGGAACATCGAACACTTAGAATCAGACAGCCTTTTATCGAACAATCCGAAGCGGTGATTTTTCAATTTCCCATGCTAAGGATGAGAAGGTTCAATCTAAAACAGAGCTACAAGAACATTGGGATAGGATTGAGTTCCTCTTCATTCAGCTCCTGTGGCAACCAGCCGAGCTGCACCGGGACGTCGTAAAGTCGGCCCGGAGCAAAGCGGGCCCAAAAATGCCTTAGCCCTGGCACGATCACCTTCACGACTGGTAAACCGATGTCGGCGCGCGTTTGGTCAAGCACCAGCATATTCAGCCCGAGATTTTCTACCCGTAATTGGCAGGCAAGCACATCGTCGCGTATATCATCGCTCCAAATTCGCAAGTAATCCGACATTTTTTTTGGTGGTGAGTGCGAGTCGGGTACAAGATACGGCTGATTATCCAACGTAGCGGATCCGAGCCATTTGAGGGACTCGGAATCATGATGAGGACTATCCAGCTTGGGCGCACTATCGCCGGGCATGATATTTACCAACATCTGATTGAGCTCGGTGACGGCTCGCAGGAGCGCGATCTTCGGATCTAGGTGGGCTCCAAAGCCAAACATGATTCGTTCCATTGGACCATGAATGCAATGCGAAGCCGCAACGAAGACTGGTATCCCTAAATCTGTTGTTAAATCCAAGGCCCAGAGATCGCGACGTTGGCTCATTAAATAGTCGCGTAGTTGATGCAAGTAGGGATCATTGAAGCTATCGAGGTCGACTCCCGGGCGACGAATACGGTTGTACCACCAAAGGGCGACGCCATCGCGCTCGACTAATTCCAAAAAGCCTTGGAGGATCGCTTCCTCCACGGAATTACCGGCGGCACAGCCATTGGAATCGCCCAAGCAGAAACGCTCTTGTACCGTGAAGGGATCGCAGTAATAGCACAAGGCAGTAGGTAGATACCGAACTTCCTGCCGAGTCATCGACCAGACCGGAGTCCAATCGATTTCCACAGACTCGTCGAACACAACAGGAACGTTCGTTGACATCGACAGCCGTGCATTCATCGCTTCCCGATTTTGATACTGCAATGGGCTGAAGAGCATGCTCGCATTGGGATGGATGGCGACGTCGCCGAGATCCTGTAAGCGAGCAGTGCGCCTTATTTCATCGCCCCGGAAGACGCCGCTAATTCGCTCAAGGGCCTCGCATAGACAACTCGCCCTTGCCTGAACGTCGCTGGCTCCCTTGCCACCGCTGAAGCGACGCAGCCCGTTCCGCAACTGTGCAAAGCTCTGATGACGAAGGGCCCAGTTTTCACCGGAAACATACGTGTGCATCACTCCATCATCCGAGGCTGTCGCGCGCTCTAGACGTCTTACAGCGCCCGTGATCGGACTGATATGATGCTGATAACGTTCCAATGTAGCTTCAGGCCCAATTCCGCGATGCCCACCGTCCTGGGTAAAATGCTTTGGTCGACTCTGAAGCATAATAGGTTGACTGGCTGGTCTCGAACCACATTCCGGTTGGCCGCAAGCGGGGCACTGGGCCATTCGAACGACCGTATGGGTTTGCGTTTGCCAAGTTCGAACATCCCACGTCACGATCTTGCTTTCTAGCTTCGGCAACTCACTTTGGACGATCCATTCCGCGATAGCGTTCGCCGCCAGGTTCCAGGCAATCTGCAGGCTTGCCGCGGAAAAACCGCGAGCCACCGGAACGGGATTCTCCCGACCCAATTTTTGCTGGACAAACATCTCGACCTCGCGGTTGGCTCGAAGCCGCCGGGCCATGCATTCCCAACAGGCCGTTGTGCTAGGTCGAATGAGCGGACCAATCCAAATCTGGCAACCGACCGGCTTGACCAACAGCCACGGCCGTTCGCTCGCGAGCGATTCTTTGTTATATGCATCGAGACCAGATCGCAGGTAATCATCGGTCAAGACTACTCCGAATTTCCCGGCTTCGACGACTCGCACTCGCATCGAGCGCAAGGCTTCGATAAACGGTTCGACCTCGAAATCGCCATACGATGTGACCGAAATTGGCGATTCCGCGAGCCGACTCGCGGCTGTTGATGCAGCGACGTTCCGCAAACTCCATATGGCAGCTTCATTGAGCGGAAGTGCCTCATCTTGCTCGACGATAAAGCCCTTCATCTCGAGTTGCGAAAGAGTGAAGTAGACTTCAGCTTCATTTGCCCGATCACGGAGTTGATCGACGATCTCATCGACGGTACGGCAGCCGTCGATCAGCGGACAAACCAGCTTATGCAGGCGACCACGCAGGACAATCTGATCAAATTCAGAAAGGAGAAAGATGCCTTCCGATTCGACAAACTCTACCGAGAAATGAATCTTAAACGTTGGTCGGCGGAGTTCTGCTTTCAGATTCGTCTCCCTCGCGTAAAATTGTGCGCATTTGTCGCAAGTCGATTACTTGATCGAACAACAGACACAGGGGCTGCAGTAGCACATACAAACGCAATTAAAACTGTCAACGCCCTTTGCCCCACCCGCCACCGACGCCAGATCCTCTTCGGACAGTTCTGATTCATCAGGCCGGGGCGGTAAAGTAAGATGGATCTCGTCGTCGGTGTTTTCCGACACGAAGACCTTAAGACCTGGTAGAACGGCTACGCCATTTTCATTGAGCACCGTCACCGGATCGGCCAGCAAGCGTTTTTTGAAGTCTTCATCGGCCCAAGCTTTTGCCACAATCCGGCTCCATTTTTGCCATCCTTCAGGTCCAGTAGCCATCGTCATACCTCTTTCTAAAAAATTATTGATGTCCGAACTTAGGACTATTCGAAAATTGACAGCCTGATTTCAAATGTGCCGTAAGCTTCCAGCTTGCGTTGTTGGCCTCGCAAGCTGGAAGCTTAGGCCACTTATCTATCGAACAAACCTTTATACAAAGAATCTACTTTCATTTCAGTCTATTTTATAGCCTCGCGATTCCGCAAAAGCAAATTTTTTGTGCCTCCATTTTGCGAGGAACGCATCGCGGATGAGGCCAACCTGGAATATTCGATCGTCTTCGCTCATCCGTTGCACGTGTGCCCGTACGCGATCGAGGCCACTTCCGTCAAAAAACCGGGTAGCGACGACGGCACCGTCGGCTATCAAATCGGTGCCGTCGCTCATCACATAAAACGCAGGAATGTCGAGGCGTTCCAAGGCTTCTATTTCGGCGCGACAGACATGTGAATACGAAGTCGCTTCGGAAACGGGTGATGCTTCCGACCCCAATTGTGTGAGCCTATCGAGTTCGGCACGATGATCGGTTTCATCTCGCAAGAATTTAGGCTGAAGGACCCACCGAAGCATCGTCGCATAGTGCCGCGTGTGACGTACTACGCAGCGAAGCTTGAGGCTATGCAGTTGTTGCAAAGGCCCATCCGCTGACAACAAAGCATCGCGTCGGCTCATCAACAACTCATACATAGCCGAGTATCCATCGACAATACTGGGTAGGTAATTTCGGGCGGAGACCGGTTTGCCATCCAGTCGCGGCAAATTGGCTAGAGGCTGCTTCGTCCAAGCCGTGAATTCAAGTTCCATCCTATCGGTGTTGATGTTTTTCCAATGCGGCAGGCGATTTTTCGCATCGATGCTCTCTTCGTCGCTGAGGCTGCTCAAATCGAAACTGTCGTCTGGCCCTCCCGTAATCCAACTTGGCACAAGTCCGCTCCGCAAGACACTCCGATCGAAGACGGCCCATTCCAGCCGATCCAGCGATTGGAGGTAAGCGACATCCCTTGAACGGACGGCAGGTTGTAACATGGTCTCCAAATCGACTAGCACCGGTTGATCGCTATTGGCAATCAAGTTCTCCATATGTTGGTCGGTCCCGTGAAGAATTTGTATGAGGCAAATGAGCATCCCGAATCGCCGATAAAAATCCTCGATCGACTCATCATCCGCACAGGATTGATGCTCCACGAACTCAACCCAACCGTATGTTCCACAATGGAGTATGCTGAGAGTGCGCAACGAACGTAGTTGTTTAACATGCGGACTTTGAAGCGAAGCAATCTGATCGTTCACCCACGCGACGACTGACTGCACCGCTTGATCGATTCCCAAGTCCCTGGGTTTATAGACTATTTTAAGATTCTCATAGGACACGATCATGACACTGCGACCGTGATTGTGAGCATCCGAATCGCCAAATTCGACGCAGCGTACTTCTCCCGGATCACAACCTTGATTGAATTGCTTCCCAATTTGATGAAAATCCTTATCAAGGCGGCTACAAAACTCCACAACCTGTTCGACCCACTGTTCGATTGCGATGGAAATCAAGCGTGCCAGGACAGGAAACTCCTGTAAGAATAGTTGCATTCTTCCCCTTTGCATTTCCGTGACAAATCGATCATATAAATCCCGCACTCCAATCGTGTCATCGATTTGCAATCCGATTGGATTCACCGACCGTTCTGCTCCTGGAAATGGAAGCGAGGCGAACGGATTGTTGACGGCAACGAACAGCTTAAACTCCCAGTTCAGTGAAATACTTGCAAGAGAACTCAATGAACAATGCAACTGTCGCTGAAAGGCAACGATGGCTTGGTCAGGCAAACTTTGAATCGTGACGCAGGCTCTCAAATGAAGTTCGTCGGTAGCGGACATCACCATCGGAAACAATATCTCCTCAAATGGTAGTTTCATCCGGTACTCGACTTCCCAAGAGAAATTCGCCAACTGCGGATTCCGCGTAGGTCCAACTCGTATAGCATGCCAGCACTTGGATAAGGCCGCCGAACATCATTCAATTTCACCAATCTCTTTCTCGCTTTTATTCCAAGCTCCGGTTGTTCCTTGACTCGTGCAACGCGATAAAGAAATTCACCAAGTTGGCGAACGTCGATCGGCTGATCAGCATAGCTTCTAATCGAGCGGCGCGTTTCTTGAACATATGCGAAGGGGAGATCGGTACTGCAAAGTCTGTCGAGATCCGGTCGAGGCAAGTCTAAGGCTTCGCTCGACTGACTTTCCTTTTGACTTGGCGGTTGGTCGAATTGGCCCACAAAACGGTTGGTGAAACCAAGAGGGTAGTCATGTCTTCCCGATCGACTCCGGGTATGGAACAACAAGTCATGGAACTCCCAGCAACGTAGCACGCTGTCGCAATCTTCCGCCAACGTTTGATTACCGCGCAACTCACTCACCATTTCGGCGCCGATCAAAAGCGTCAGTATTTGGCCGACAGTATCGCTCGCAATTCCAGAAATCTGTTCCACGATGTCGCGCAAACGGCATGGCTTTGCCAGGGTGTGAACGACCGCCGTCGCACGCCAATCATGCAACACGATTTTCGCATGCGACCGTGGCGATTCCAAGTACATCGAGTTTCCTTCTCGACGCATATAACTGAACCGCGACAAAGCATATTCTTGCTCATCATTGACCGAGCTCGCCTTCAATTCAAAACTCTTTGAGATAGGAATCAAAGTTGCAAGTTGCTGCCCGTTGAGTTGCACCGAATGCAACAAAAATTTGTGCTGCGTAAGTCGCTCCAGGACGTAGTAAAGCTGAACGAAAGCACCCGAGCCATCGGTCCGCTGCACGCGCTCTTCGATCCTATTCTGCAGCTCGCCATCGGTCGCCAGTCGCATCAGCGATGTCCGAATCCCGCTCGGCAGTTGCTTGAAGCCAAGTCGCGTGACTGGCCCTTCAAAGACCATATCTCCATTTCCTAGTTCCTTTAGAACAACAGACTCGGCCAAGGATAGGAATAAGGATGTGGTCATCGCATCGAACTCCGACGTGCTGGAGCAAAACTCGGAAAGGAGTAGGAATATGGAACTACGCAACTTGTCTCGCGATCATCCGCTTGAACAAGCCGTCTTGCTGGGCAAGTTCTTCGTAGGTTCCGTTCTGAACGATCTGGCCGGCCTGCAATACGTAGATGCGATTTGCTTCGCGAATGGTACTCAAACGATGGGCGACGACGATTCGGGTGACTTGCATACGTTCGAGACTTTCGCTGACGATTTGTTGGGTGCGGTTATCGAGAGCGCTGGTCGCTTCATCGAAGATCAGGATCTTCGGTCGGGTGACGAGCGATCGAGCGATCAAGAGTCTTTGCCGCTGGCCGCCCGATAGTGTTCCGCCGCCTTCGCTAATGAAGGTGTGCATGCCCATCGGCATTTGTTCGATGTCGCTGGCTAAACCGGCGGCACGGGCGGCCTCCCAGGCTTGCTCGAGCGATACTCGACTGGAACCCGCAATATTTTCAAAGAGAGATCCTGAGTTGACGACGCCCGATTGCAAGACAGCACCGATCTGCCTGCGGACAGTCATCGAGTCGAGGCCAGCTAAGTCTTGACCGTCAAAGCAAACGGAACCGCTGGTAGGCGACTCGAAGCCGAGCAGGATACGCAGCAAGGATGATTTGCCAGAACCGGATGGACCGACGATAGCGACAAACTGGCCAGGGTTGGCGTGGATGCTTACATCGCGCAAGATCAGTGGACCGTCCACGCGATAGCGAAACGCAATATGCGACAACGAGATCGAACCTTGCAAACGCCCTGGATCGATCTTGCCGATCGCATTCTCAGGCGACTCTACGAGCAACGGCATGATAAACTGTCGCTTGGCCCAGCTATCACCGAGTTCGACAACGGTATTGCTTACTCCGGTAACTCCCGAAATCAATTTGTTGAACGCCGCAGAGAAAGCCAAGAATGTCCCCATCGTCAGCATGAGCGATCCCGTATCTGCACCGCCCGCTCCCGAGATCAGAAGACTGGCCGCAAAGTAATAGAGGACGACGGTGGTTGCATGCTGCAAAGCCAAGTTGATCAATCCACCAAATTGTTCGGCGCGTTGGATTCCTGCTGAAAGACGCAACTGCTCGCCAACTTTCCTGGCCCAAGCGTTGAAGGCGCGTTGCTGTGCGGAGGCGACTTGAATTTTAGCCACCCCCGTGATCAGCTGCACTTGAAATCCATTCAGCAGTCCACGTCCGAGCGTCAATTTTCTCGCCATGCTGCGTATGGCAGTCGACAAACCGGCAGTGAAGCCTGCCACGATCAAAGCCACGACACAAGCGATCCAGGCCAGTTGGCTGTTGTAATAAAAGCACATGAACAGATTCAATGACGCAGTGAATCCAACTAAAATGCCACCGATCGCGGAATGGCTGATCTCGCGGCTGATCTCGGTGATCATCATGGCGCGATTCTGCAGATCGCCGCTCGAGTAACGCCGAAAAAACGAACCATGTAATCGAAGGAGGCGATCGATGACTGCCGTCTGCAACGAAGCTGTCAGTCCAGTGTCGATGCGCAGCAAGAGATTGGTTTGTGAATAGGAAAGGGCTGCTTGAGCCGCAGCCATCGCTAGTAAGCCGGCGGACAACTGATAGAGCAGTGATAGGTTTGCATCTGGAATGGCTTCATCGATGATAAGCCCCGTCGAAATGGGAACCAACATTCCTAGCAACGAAACAGATGTTGCTAAGAAGATTACGATAAGTATTTCCGGTGCCAACGGACGCATCGCAAATCTGCCGAGGGACGCCAGCGAATGAGCCGTATCTGGCAATGGAGGAATAAGCGTCGTGGCTTCTCGCGAGATTTGTCTCGCAACATTGATATCGACGATTCTTTGCGTTTCAGCCAGTGGATCGATCGCTAGATAGCCTCGTTCGCCTCGGATCAAGGCAACGGGATTACCTGATTCAAACCACCGCGCCAAGATCGGTCCTGAATCCGTTTGCCACCAAGCGCCCTTGAGAACAACATGTCGGACTCGGACTCGCGATAGACGAGCGATCGCTTCGACTTCGGTATCAAAGCTGCGTTCACCGCTCGAGCGAGGCACGGCGCGAAAGACCACGTGATGCTGTGTCCCGACACAATTCATCGCGGCCAGGAGTGGATCATCGGATGATACCTCAGTTGCGTTGCGAAATAAGACCGAACTCAATTCGCGAAGCACATTCTGAGTGTCGCTTTGCTGATTTTTCTGACGTTCTTCCAACCGCTGTGCATTGCGAGACAATTCCTCCTCACCATGTCGAGTTAGTTGCGCAAATGCGATGCGATGATATCCGCGCAAGCCCGTCAGCAAGTCTGTACTTGAACCGATATTTTTACTCTGCTCAATTCTGGCCGTCGCATCGGTGGTAGCGATCAAGTAGTCTTCTCCGCACAATGGCATCCAACCCGTCGCACTGTCGAGGACTTCACCAGATAGTCGAATTTGTCCTGATTCGGCGACACACCAAAGAACCGAATCGATCGGTGCTTTCAGGCATTCGCTCGCCGCGATCTCAATCTTCTTTCCCTCCGTTGCGGCTTCCGCATGAGGCGATTTTTCGAGTCGCAGCGTCGATTCAATCCGCCTAACCCATGCATCGATCTGCGATGCAAATCCATCGTATGTAGACTCGCCAGTCCCATGTGCTACGTTTGGTTCGACCTGAGCTGCGGGCGCTAGCCGCGCTGAAGTGTTAGCATTCTTCGCGGCTAGCGCCTGCGGCTCAACAACTGCGTCCAATTCGCCAAACTCCATTCTCTCCAGCAAAGAGTCTTCCAGTCCCACTGCTAAAAATCCGAATTCGCCGTCGATCGAATCGTGATTGAAGAGCCAATCGCCTTGATTGCAACTGAACAAATACTTTCGCGGACCGAACGGTGACTGGTCTTTGACACGCACAGCAAAGACGGCTACCGTTCCTTTCTTCAAGCACCAAGCGGCATGGCTATCGCGTAAGAGCAAAGCCGCATTGCCTCGCACGGATTTAAGAGTTTCAAACGTGGTAGCATCGCTGTTCATACTTCGGCTAAACTCACATCCTGGGTAACCGAATCTTGGTGACGCAATAGGCTGGCGTATTTTCCTCCAGCATTCCACAACGCTTCGTGCGTGCCTCGTTCGACGACTTTCCCGCGATCCAAAACAATGATCTCATCGCAGTCTCGAATCGTGCTGAGTCGATGAGCGACGATGATACACGTACAGCCTCGTCGCCGAAGGTTCGTATCGATGATGGCTTCCGTTTCGGAATCTAAAGCGCTGGTAGCTTCATCGAGAACGAGCACCGTCGGGTCGTTGACCAAGGAACGTGCAATTTCCAATCGTTGCCGCTGTCCACCGCTTAGATTGCGACCGCCTTCGCTGAGCAAAGCTGAAAACGAGCCTGGCAACTCGCGAATGACGTCGCTGATGTGCGCATCGTGTCCGGCCCTTTCCAAGGCCGACGCAGGCACCGAGCTATCCCAAAGCGTTAAGTTGTCACGGACAGTCCCTTCGAAGAGCATAATGTCTTGCTCGACCATTCCTACCGACTGTGAAAGCACTTCTGGACTCCAATGCGATCGCGGCATTCCATCGAACAGAATTTCACCCGACCAAGGTTGATAGAGTCCGCAAATCAATTTAGCAACAGTCGATTTACCCGATCCGCTTCCTCCGACCAGGGCCACGCGTTGCCCCGGTTCGATATCGATACTGAGATTCTCAATCAAGGGTGGATCGAGCGGGCTATAGCCAAAAGTCAACTCGCGCAGTTGAACATGACCATCGAGTTTTAATTTGGAGTCTATTCCTTGAGTGTGAGCGCTCGTTGGATTGGCAAGCACATCTTCGAGTCGAATTAGGTCGCCACGCAACTCTTGAAGCGTCGAGCCAAGGTTGGTGATCCGATTGAGCGGCGCTAGAAAGCTACCCATTAAACCCTGCAAAGCGACCAATGTGCCAATCGTCATTTCGCCATGAATAACGCTGTAGCCACCGACGACGAGGATGACGACGGTCGTAAGCGTGTCGACCACGACGGAAACAACTTGAGAGAATTGGCCAGCATGATGGAGCTCTTGTCCTGCATTCGAGGACTTGACGTAGTATCCCATCCATTTGGCAAAGAAATCATTTTCGAGTCCCGAGGCCTTCATGGTCTCCATCGACTGGATCCCGGCGATCGTAAAACCACCGAGTTTGCCAGCTTCTTGCGAGTATCGGATGTTGGCTTCGATGCGTCGTTTCGCAATCTGTCGCATATAGAAAAGGTTCACCATCGCAAAGGCCGTCGCAATCAACGTCAACGGAACATGGAACATTAGCAGTACGACGCCATACAGAACCATCGTCGCTAAGTCGATGATCGTGTTCAACAAAGGACCGGCTACCGTTGTCGCCAGCTTGTTATTAAGATCCATTCTATTGGCAATCTCGCCGGGAAATCGCTGCGTATAGAAGTTGATCGGCAATCGGAGCGCATGCCAAAAATATTGGCTGTTGAGACGTGTCGCTAAGCTCAATCGTAGACGACGTGAGTAAAATTGTTGAACGCCTTGCAAAACAAGTTTAATGAGGATCGTTCCGACCATCGCCAGCAGCAACGGTCGAAACCAATCGACGCGGCCTTCGACGATGACCGAATCGATATAGACGCTAGCCATCGTTGGAATGGCAAGGCCTGGGATCACCATGAGCAGCCCGGCGATGGCGATTAAAGACAACGATGAAACATTGCCTCGCAACCTTTGGAAAAGCCCTCGCCAAACACTCGGCAGACGCCCGCCTTTTTTGAAATCGGGTCCAGCTTCCATCATCAAGACGACACCCGTAAAACCTGCATCAAATTCCTCAAAGGTAACTTGTCGATGCCCAACAGCCGGATCATTCAAATAAACGGTGTTCTTGGAAATTCCTTCGACAACCAGAAAGTGATTGAATTGCCAGAATACAATGTGGGGACAGGCAAGTTCCCTGGCGGCTTCGATCGTCTTGCTGAATCCTTTCGCTTGCAGTCCATACTTGCGTGCCGCTTTGACGACGTTGGAAGCTTTGCTCCCATCGCGAGAGACACCGCAAGCTTGACGTAACTCCATCAACGGAACAATGCGACCAAAGTATCCGAGTATCATTCCCAAGGCCGCAGCCCCGCATTCAACGGCTTCCATCTGAAGCAGGGTTGGCGTGTGTTTTCTTGAGCGAAATAGTTTCATAGAGGATGTTGAGGTTTAAAGTCACGTAGCATCTGCGTTAAGCCGATGGCTTGACAATCTGGTTGCTTCCCACTTTTTCCAATCTAAATTCTCTGCGTCTTGGCATCTTTGGCGCCGGTGAACCAGGAACGCAAAATTGGAAGTAAGTAGGTGATAGGAGCTCGCTGTTCAATGGTAATTCGGACGGATGTGGTTGTTCCGGCTGTAAAATGTTTATCGGGGCCTTTCGACGTCCAACGAAATCCACTATACGAATTGGGATCACGTTCCAATTCAACTTCGACTTCGATAGCTCCACCTTGTTTGATCAAGCTCGTTGCGATCTCGGCGTTTCCGACTTCGCTGATAACACTTTCTTGGGTGACTGGAAAAGCCGATACGCGTCGCACGGATCCCAAGATGCTCCCCTCGCGCTCGCGCTGAACTGTCGAAGGCGTAACTCGAACGACATCATCGACCGAAACGCGCTTGCCATCCAGCACACTGAAGAAAGCTAAGTTGGTCAACTTGCCATCGGGATCGGTTTTTTCGACAGTGCCGACGCGCGTTCCAAGTCCGACGACCTGTCCGGGTTGAATAGAAACATCTAAAATCGTTCCGTCGCAGTCGCTGACGATTCGGCCTTCGAGTTCAAGCTTCAATTCCAGGCGAGCGATCGCATTGTTAATCTCAGTGATCTCGTTCCGACGTGTTTGCTGGAGGAGTTCCGTTTCCTGTTGAAGACGTTGAACCGAGATATCCAGCTTCATCAAGTCAAGCGAGAGGTCCGCCAACCGATTTTGATTATCGATCTGCGATCGTTCACGCTGCAGTGCGCTCATTTCAAGTTCCTTTTGTTGAACGTCTAAGTTAGCCAAGCGAATTTCGCTGTCGGCCATACTCGATTCCGCACCGACTACCAACTGTTGTGAACTGAGCCCTTCTAAACGCAAAGCATGAATCGTCTCCAATTGTTTCTTCAAGGTGGCGTTCAACTGGAGAGTCAGCTTCTTCGTTTTCTCGATATTTCGTTTTTGTTCTTCTGAGAAGCTAGATTCTTTCTCGACGACTCGCGAGGCTAACGAAGTCGATCTTTCGACTTCGGTGGCAATAAAAGCACGTTGCTTTTCAAATGACTCCAACTCGAGAACTCGTTTTTTCGTGTCAAGTTCGACAGCCGCTTTGTGAAAAGTAAGCGTGTTTTCGTTCTTATTTTTCAACTGATCCAACTCTTTTCGAATTTCCGGTTGGTCCAATAATGCAAGAATGGTTCCAACAGCAACATGCCCACCGACCTTCATTTCGACGACGGTCACTTGGCCACTGGCCGGCGACTGAATCCCTTTTACATTGCCAGGATTTACCAAAACGCCGACGCCATCGACGCGAACTGGAATGCGACCATAGATCGACCAAGCGATGCCTGCACCACAAATCAGCGCGAGGGTCAACAAGATCAGCCAAGCTTTACGATTCACGACGACCAACAGTTGATCGAGTTCCTCCGGTGACTGCAACCGATCGAGGGATTCTTGGCGAAAAATAGGCTTCGACACGATGACAGATCCTATTCCGGTTAGCGCAAGGCTTTTAGTTGAAGGCGTTCGAGGATGACATTGAATCGAGCGCCAGCGAGCGACATCGTATCCAGCAAGTCGGGTGAGATTTCATCTTCGGATTCGGCCTCATCGTCGAGATCCTGTTTTCCCGAGTATCCCATCGACGTGACGGTACTGCGTAAGCGAGTCGCCAAGAAAACGGCGATGGCTTTATACATTCGGGCCGCAAAGGCTTTGTTCGAATCGAGCCGCATGTTGATTGCCTGTCGACGAATGCGGAGCACGACGCTCGATTCGAGGGCTCGTACCGTCGCAGTCGGCGGTCTCGAATCGATCAGCGAAATCTCGCCGACCATTTCACCGGCTGAAAGCTGAGCAAGTTGAGTCCCAGCCGCATCGATTTCGACGGCAAACTTGCCACTGAGAATGATAAAGAGATCGTCGAGCGGAACTCCCTTGGTGATGATCATGCTCTTAACGGAAATACTCTGGCTTTCACCGACCGAAGTCAGCCAATCGATATCGCTGTCATCTAAGAGTGCAAGAATGTATAAGACGCGCCGCATAATATTTTCCGATGTATTTAAGAGTAGATCTTAACCTGAAACAGGCGACATTGTGGCAACTCGTCGGTAAGTCGGACGATATCTTTCTGTTGAACAATATAGTCCATGTCGATCTTCAATTGCAAAAGTCGCTGCCAATTTTGCGGTATTCTTCGACTAGCGGTTTCCCCTTCGGATAACTTGACCGCTTCAGCCAACGCAAACGCGACGACAGGCAATGGAAGTTGCTTCTCAGCTTTTGCTTATCTTCTGCCGTTGTTGGGACGCTTCGCGTAGGGTGTTTCCAAAGCAACACTCGATGTGCATCGACCCGATACCAAAGAGCTACTGAAGATTGAGAATTCCGGGGATGTAATTAACCAGCGTTGCTCGCAACTTGAAAAGAAGAAACGGCAAGCCGATGAGGGTGATGACCTTGAATTGTGGGTGATGCTCGCCAGACAACGATACCAAGTTTAGCTCCGAGATTCCCCGCTCAACCTGGGCGGGATTCCATTGGCGACCCGTGGATGTCGCCCGACGGGCTAGAGCTCATAGTCTTTGCCAGCCGGTCCGACGGCCAAAGCGGTCGAATGAACCCCAATATTTTTACGACACGACGTGCATCATGCGACGATTCATGGCAACCCATGCAGACATTGTCGAAGAGCGTCGACTCACGAAATGCGGAATACTCGCCTTCAATGACAAGTGATCGACGACAGCTCTTTTGGTTTCGCCCTTCTCCTCGAAACGTCTTGAATGGTGACATATGCTGGTCCCTCGCTAACGCGTCGGGTTGTGAATAATCCGCGTTAACGCATTTCGGAGTCAGCCCATCGGCATTGTCCAAACTCCGTCAAGTTTGGATTCTTTTCATTTTGATCGTGCAACTCTGACCGATTTTCCGCATTGTAGGCTGACAGCGTCTTGCCAAGCACTTCGCTCTTCCAAAATCCGGCTTCAGACGCCACGAAATTCAACTATTCTACTATGAGCAACACTGATTCGTCGCCGCCACTGAACAGTGATTCCATTCCAAATGGCAAGGATTCGGAAAAACGAGAAGGCCACTTCAAAATAGATATCGATCCCAAGATCGGCGAAAAGCTCCAAGAGGGACTGCATAGCGGCGTCGATGTGATTCAAGGCCTATTCTCGGGCTTTGTGAAGTCGATCCAAGATGCGATGGGGCCAGACATGCTCAAAAATTTGTCGGCGGGTCAGTGGCTTCTCCAAGTCGCAGCGAGTCTCGAAGAAATTTGCGATGCTTGGCGATCTGGCCAACCCACACCAGCGGGCAAGGCAGGTGAATTGGCTTGTTACGTTGAACGACTTGAAGAAGAGATTCAAGGCTCCCGTGTAGCAAACCAACTTGTCCCATTACGCGAGCGGCTTCAACACGGCACGTTGCTGAAGTTGTACACTCCTTATTCGATTGCATCGCTTCAAGGCTTACGCTTTGAACCGCAACTCGGAGGCATCGGACTGACAGAGTTTGTGA
This sequence comes from Pirellula sp., assembly GCA_043744075.1. Lineage (GTDB taxonomy): Bacteria > Planctomycetota > Planctomycetia > Pirellulales > Pirellulaceae > JBKCUI01. The sequence goes on from JAYTVL010000376.1 coordinate 45,500, forward strand.
TTTCCGTAGCACTTCGGGATCTCGATTCCGGGAATCTCGATTCGGGCGTGTTGAATATTACGGTTCCAATCACTGTCGATGGTGTTACAACGACGACTACTTCGCAGGCATTCGTTTCGCAAGTCGGTCGCGATCTGCTTAGCAAAAACCTCGATGCATCACTCGTGACCACGTTTTCGAGCCAACTGGACCAAAAGTTGAAACGGATTGGTCGCGAGACGAATGGTTTCTTTGACGAGGCAGATGCTCGACAAAGTGTGATCTCAGAATTCACTAAGAGCGAACCCTATCGCCGCGACCAGCTTCAAGTCTTGTATCAATCGATGTTTGGTCGAGCAGCAACCGAGACAGAGTTATTAGGAGGTTTAGCGGACCTAGTATCCGGCAAGACTTTGGAACAAGTTCATTTCGCGCTCGTAGCCTCAGATGAATACTTCCGACTCAGTAGCACTTCGGGATTCGCAGGTTATGTCGACGCAGTTTATCGAGAACTGCTCGATCGATCGCCAACGGCTTCGGAGAGCGCGCGTGGGGTGAAGTTCTTGACGAGTGGGCAAAACAGACTGACAGTAGTTTCTGAGATCGGTAGCTGGTCGAACGTGAACGCCTCGGAGCGAGAGGCGATCGTCGTCGATTTGCTCCATCGCGACTTTGAATTGAAGGACAACAACGAGTTTGATTTTACTTCTCGCGATGGGTTGATTCGATCGGTAATGGCATCGGATGAGTACTATCTACGGTGTTCGACTCCGACCAATACGACACGAGAACGAACGCACGAGACCAGCGACTATCCATCGGTTGGTAAACTGGGCGACATTGCAGGTGACAAAGCAGGTGGGACTTTGATTGCACCTCAATTTGTTCTTGTTGCAGCCCATAGCGTTGCGGGTATACCGCCTGGGCAGATTACCTTCACCATCGGTGGAACGAAGTACCGCATCGAAGACGTCGTGATTCATCCTGAATACGACGCCGATGCGGCAGGAACGGATTTTGGGAATGACATCGCCATTCTGAAGCTGAATCAACCCGTAGTCGGTATCGCACCGGCTGCTTTATCTGGAGTATCGCCGCGACTGGGCGACATGTTCAAGCTCGTTGGTTACGGCCAGGAAGACGGTGCCAAGTATGGCACCAAGCGTGTTGGTTCAACACCGATCATCGATGACGTGGGTACCACTATCTTCCGATGGACGCAAACCAGTGAAATTCAAAATGATAGTGATCCTGGTGACTCGGGATCACCGCTGTTTGCGAACATTGGTGGTGTCGAGCAAGTTGTTGGTATCGTTTCGGGTGGTACGAGTTTCTTTGTAGGGGTTGGAGATACGGCCACAAACACCCGCGTCGACAAGTATCTCGATTGGGTTCGCTCGATTGTCCCAACTGTGCAATCTGTAGATTCTGTCGAACCTCCCTCGATCTCATTTCAAGATTCACAATTGTACATTGATGAAAACGCGGGGTTACAGAAAGTGCCATTCCAAGTCGCTGCGGACTCCGCAATTGCAATGTCGATCGAATCAGATTCTTCCGGCATGTTCTCAGATCTTCGTGTCGACTTTGATCAAACCGGCAAAGGCAATGTCTTGTTTGCGACAGCAACGAACATGCGAGGCATATCGAAGATATTGGTGACTACCTACGCTGGAAACATGAGCCGATCCGAAACCATTACAGTGACGGTCGAAGAAAGAAATGACAGGCCAACACTTGATCCAATTCCAGTTCAAGCCGTAGACGCAAATTCTTCCCCTAAGACGATTTCGTTAGCAGGAATCACTGCCGGAATTGGTGAACAAGGGGACGTTAGGTTGGCTTTGGTGAGTGCTACACCGGCCAGTTTCTTTTCTGCCAGCGGCATCAGTTACGCGGCAGGATCGACGTCTGCTTCTTTAAACTACACGCCCAGTTCGATCGCGACCGGTCGTGGTTCGATGATTGTCGAAGTTCGGGATGCAGGAATCGATGGCATCTAAAAGCCAAGGTTTAACGGCTAGCTTATTGACCCGCGCTGAGAACGCTGGATACAGTGCGTTGGTCGTCACGCTAGATACCTATTACTTAAGTTGGCGCGAGCGTGATCTCAACAACGCTTATCTGCCTTTTCTGACGGGTCAAGGGTTGGCGAATTACTTCAGCGATCCGGTGTTCTGCAACGCAATCGGATCGGACCCTCAGGAGAATCTTGTCGAGGCAGTTAGGTATTATGGCCAAATCTTTTCGGACCCGTCACTGACATGGGACGACCTTGCGTTTATAAGGCAGCACACGCGGTTGCCTATTATCTTGAAAGGCATTTTGCATTCCGACGACGCAAGGAAAGCGGTCGAACATGGAATGGACGGAGTAATCGTTTCGAATCATGGTGGCCGACAACTCGACGGTGCCATTGCTGCTCTGGATGCGCTGCCAAGTGTGGTCGACGCTGTGGGCGATCAAGCTGTCGTTTTGTTTGACAGTGGCATCCGTCGTGGGGCCGATATCGTCAAAGCGCTCGCGCTCGGAGCCAAGTGCGTGTTGCTAGGGCGGCCCTACGGATATGGACTTGCAGTCAACGGAGAACAAGGCGTGGTAGACGTTGCGCTCAACCTGCTTGCCGACCTCGATCTCACACTCGCTCTATCGGGCTATACTTCCTTCGCCGAACTAAGTCGAGACAGTCTCGTCGAAGCGTCGCAGTAAAATAGATACTGGCGAAGCGGCTCGTCCAAATTCTAACTCTGCGTTCCGCTTCGAAACTGTTGGGAAGTTTGCTATTTGATCGAATTTGAATGCATCATGGTTATTTCCACTCGCACTCCTAAACTATACCGCTCCGTTAAATTGAGCCGGTTTGGCTTAATTAAGTTGAGCCACCTGTTGGCGCTTTGCATCTTAATTTAAAGTGCGATTTTATCAGAGGTCTATTTGTTATTGGAAAGATGAGCGACTAGGGCGTCGTTCCAAGCTGACGACTCAAGGCGAACAGTTGCAGGTTAATATCTTCAAGGCTGTCGAACTTCCGACCGGGCAGGAAGTTGGTTTCGAGCGTCCAGAAACTTCTCTCTTCGCCAGCCTTTCGATTGGGATGATTGATCGCGTGGCAGACGAACACAAAGCCGTATGTTTGACCGAAGGCTACCATCTCGGGAACGATCACGGCATGCTTGCCCGTGCCTTTCCAACGCGCCAGGTTGGTATTATCGATGACGCAATGTCGAGCCGAGTAACCCCAGAACATCAACGCCTCGTGCAGGAAACATTTCATGGCGAATCGGTTGAACGATCGATAAAACCGGAGATATCGACGTTTCGAATAACGCAAGTACAACATGCTGGCGATCACTCGCGTGCGTTGGTCACCCAAGGATACTTGGTAGACAGACGTGTCGTGTTGCATTTCATCGCCAGGAGTATCCGGCACGGAATCGCAACGCCCCGAGTTGCCTGTACCCATGCCCTGCTTTTGTAGAAGACGCGTCAAGGTAGAATACCCGATGGCGATGTTGTGTTCCTCTTTCAGTTTCTCGTGGACTCGCTGTACCCATCCATTGCACTCCCGATACAGCCGCTGCAGAAGTTCCAGGTCGACCTCAATCTTGTCGCGACGCTGCTTGGGAAGACATTGGCCCTGCTGGCGGATGATGACTCCCACTGTGTTGCAACGCCGAGCTTGGACGAAAGACAATATCATCGCCGATATCAAGCAACGAATCGAAGCGAATGAATCACTCAGTACCTACGACCGGGCAAATATCAACCTCGCGGCTGCGGCACGACGTTTTTTTGGTTCCTGGAGCAATGCCCTCAAAGCAGCTGGCTTCACCTCTAAATCGCGAAAGCCGAGGCGACAAACATGATTCGAGAGGCAATCATTCGAAAAATCGTGGAACGTGATCTCGCTGGCGAAAGTCTACTCGAAGACAACGTTCGGAATGCAGATGAACTGTTGCTCGCCGCTGCGATAAATGCGTTCGGTTCTTGGGACACGGCAATGGACTACGCTGGCATCAATGCCCGCGATGTTGTTCGGTGTCGCGACTTGACGCCCGAGCGTATCAAACGCCGACTCCAGCGACTCTGTACGACCGGCTACGACGTAGGGGCCAAGTTGAACCGCAGTCGCGATCGAGCGCTCTACGAAGCGGCGATGCGCCACTTTGGTAGCTGGCGCGGGGCGCTGACAGCCGCTGGTATCAACCTAGCCAACGTCACTCATCGCCGGCCAAAGCACCTCGATCGCGACGCTATGTTGCTGTGGATACGCAGTCGCTAAGCCGCAGGCCAGACTCTCATATACAGCGAAGTATGTCTTGAGAACCGCGACTACGTCTCCGCTATCAAACGCGAATTCCGTAGTTGGCAGCGCGCGATCGAAGAGGCCGGCGTCCAATCCGATAAATAACCCCACATCACTCTTACGAAGGAATATTTGAAATGGAGAATTACTTGAAAGTCACAATGCCAGCGCCGCAGTCACCGTTGGTGCAGGCGATTGCTTATTTCCGACACTCGGCTCACGACCCACAAGAAAACTGGATCGCGATCCAGAAGGATCAGGCCCGACAGTGGGCCCTTGAAAACGGCGTTGAAATCATCCGTGAGTTCTGTGACTTTGGACAATCTGGGTTTGACTTCGATGAACGCCCGGTCTTCAAGGAATTGATGGAAGAATGGATCAAACAACGATCCGATTTCGAGTACATCCTCTGCTGCGACGCTAGTCGCTGGGGGCGATTCCCAGGCAGCGACCATTCGAAACAGTCCAGCGAGATTTGTCAGAAACACAATAAGCAGGTGATCTACACGTCAGTTGGCAAACCCCGCTAGAACGATCCTTTCGAAAATGTTTGTTCTTAAGGTCTATTCGGTTAGGTCATCTACGACGTTGGGCGGCGGCACGACTTGTTGCCCGGACGTATCAATCGCCAACCCCAGCGACTCAGTACGACCGGCTACCACCTAGGCAAGCTAGCCTAGATCAGGATTTCAGAGGCTGTGATTTTATGGTAGCAGGCACATTCCATGTGCCGTCGTCATTTGCCGGACTTCGTGTCTAGTTTCGTAAGGTCCACCGTGGGCACTTCGCGGATATCCCACACGGGTGGTTTGCCCTTTCGTTGTTGTTCTAGCCAGCCCAGTCCCGCTTCGTAAATGATTTCGTGCCCTCCCTGGAAAATCGTAACTTGGGACGATCCTGACACGCGGCGAAACAAGGCTGGTTTGCGATTATATAGTGCGTCATCTATTTTTCGCAGCAAGCTGTCGGGCATTTCAGGGGCTTTCACCATTTCAGAAATCGTCGCTTCAGAAACATGATCTGCCGTGGCCGCCAACTCGTTGAATGCGTGGAGTGTATGGCTGACAGGGACACTGCCATTGTGACCATCCGTGATGCCAGTATTGATGGACAGATTTACGTTCTTCGCACGTTTCAGCCAAGCCGCAGCCGATCGAATTCGATATTGTTCGTCTACAGCCGGAGAAGTGCCCGGTGCGCCTCCGCATACTTTTTCGAGCATGTCTGTATAACGAAGTTTGCGCTCTGACGTTTCAGCGTGCCAAGCCTTGAGATCATAGATTGAGCACCAAGCGGAGACGCCAGCCCAAATTTCCGGCGCGCGTCCCGCCATTAACAGTGATCCATAACCACCTCCCGAAGCACCGATGAGGTAGATGCGATTCTCATCGATCTTGCAGGTCTTCTTTGCATACTCGACCGCGCTGACGATGTCCTGCACGGCCAGTTCGGACCCGCACGCTTCTGGGCGCTGGTTTACTCCACGAAAATCGGGATGCATTAACACCCAGGCCTTTGAAATACACCAAATTCCATATGCTGGGTTAGCTTGCGTATAATCGCCACTCCACGAATGCAAAGCGATCAAAAGCGGCTTCGGTAAATCGCCACCTGGATCATAAATCAAAGACGGTTGCATCGAGTTGTCGGCAGCACTGAGGTACTTGATTGCTCGAACTTCAGGTGGCCAGCCCGAAACAGGCTTCTCCTGGCTGATCGCAGGTAGGGCGAACGCACTCGAAAAAACGAGGAACGCATGCCAGGACAATATCCAATGTTGGAAGCTTCGGCAGGCGTTCATGATTAAGTCAATTACATCGAGTGTTGTAGAATGAAATAGGCGATTGGTCTTCGGACAATGACCCTGTGGATACCTATGCTTTGCGGCTACTTCCTTTCGCGTTCCCACGGAGCAGATAGCTGCTTTGAGTCCTCGCCATAAGTCTGCGAGACCACAAAACCGCTAGCTTGGGAAATGTAAAAAATGCGACCATTGGAGACAACGGCCCCGAGACACTCGCGTGAGTCGATCGCAGGGCCAGTCGACACGAGTTGGCTGTTCTTCGACAAGTCAATCATGTCCATGTTGGCCCCTAGGATATAGGAACCCGACATGGTAAATCGGCAACATGCGTACTTGTGATCTACACCGCCGACCACCGTTCCTTTGTCGCGATCGAAGACATTGCCTCGCCCCCGAAGCGCATTTGAAAAAATAAAATCCTTGCCAACGGTTACCACGTTCAAGGCTGACGTAATCGGATCGGATTGCCAAACAAGCGAACCATCTTTTGCATCCAAACACCACACAAATCGATCCTTGGAAAGTTCAGTCGCTTGGTTATTGCCGCCAATGTAGATGCGACCATCACGGCCAGAAAGAGTACATTTAGCCGTCACGAAATACTTGTTTGTCTGCCAAATCGTTTCACCAGTAATTGGATCTAGGCAGGCCGTAAGCCCATTGTTTTCGACAGGCAATCCGCGTCGTGCACGTTGGCTGGCGGAGTATCCGAAAAACGTCGAATAGAAAAGTTTTCCGTCCAAGACACAGATTCCACAATCGTTTCCTCCTCGTCCAAGTTCAGAAAAGTCTTTTTTCCAAACAACTTTGCCCGTGTCGAGATCCCAAGCCCACAGCAGGGGCCGATTATCGCTCGGATAATAAGGGTTATCGTTCGAATAGATCCAACTCATGATCTCTTTCCCGTCCGCCGGTGCCGGCGTTCCCTTAAACGTAAACGGTTTTTCCGTTCCTTGATTTGCGTATTCACCGGAACCAGAAGCATAGATCGCAAGATTGCCGTGAACGACTGGCGGAAATTGTCGACTCCAACTGGGCGAACCTGAAAACGGAACTTCCCAAAGCAAATCACCCGTTGCGGCATCCAAGCATCGCATGCGAGATTGTTTGATGCCGGCTTGCGGCACCAATAGTTTTCCGTGGACATACAGCGGCGAGGTAAAGGAGAGAAACACGTCTGGCCAATAGCGACGCCATAGCAAACGACCGGTGTCTTGTTCCACGGCGATGACTTGCCCCTCAGCCGTATGCGTGTACATACGACCGCCACCGCAAACTGGCAAATGCTTTACTGTCCCCTCAAGCCGCCGCGTCCAGCGCATTCGCAACGGCGGAGCAAGCCCTTGTTCATTTGAATTGGTGCATCCGAAATCGCCGTAATTGGTGTACCAATCGAACTTGGAGCCGGCAAGCAAACTCTTTATAGGGCTGCGAACGTCCCGAATTCGCAGGTCCTTGGTAGGTAACAATGCAGTTCCGCTCTCTCCAAATACGTACAGATAGCCGTCTTCGCAAGCAACGTAGACACGTTGATTTGCAACTGCGAGCGGGGCTGAAATGGGCGAATGGAACGCGGTCGCAAATTCAGCAGGTTCTCCTCCATTTAACGAGACCATACGGAGCTTTCCATCGAGTCCACCGTAAAGAACATGATCACGTGTGACCAGGGGTGGCGAGATCGCAGGTGCTGCGCAAAGGACTTCTGGCTGTTCATTTCCTGCACGATGACGACAGAGTCCAAGACCTTGTTCCGGCTTGACTCGATAAACGTCATCTCCTCGAATGCTAACTGACGTGAAGCTTAACAGACCGGGCAAATGGATAGCGGTCTGTGTACCGTTGATGAACTCAGCTTTGACAGAGTCGCCCTCCAATCGCAGTTTTTCTACGCGACCAGCATTGTCGCGACGATGCCATTGAACGTAAACATTTCCCTTAGCATCAGCGCTCTGACCGAATGTGGCGGGATATTCTTCACCATCGTATGCTGGAATCAGGCCGACGACACGGAGTTTAGGCGCGGCCCCTTGATCGTCAATAAAAATCGTTCGACCACCCGCCGGCATGACGATCGTCTTACCGATCAGACAGATATCGCGAGAGCATACAAAATGGTCCCGCCAAGTAACGCGCTCCTTTCGAGTTTTCAACCATTCTTCACCGCTCCATCGATCTCCATCGAAGCCGACAACTTCTTTTACGAAATCCCATTTCCAAATGACTTTGCCATTTGGCTCTACGGAATAGACTTGAGCACCAAGTGTAGCAAAGTAAACTCGGTCGCCGCCAACTGCCGGGCTCGAAAAGATCGCGTCATGACAGTCGAGTTCCGTTATGACCTTGCCAGTTGCTCGCTCGAGTACATAGTAGAACCCAGCCATGGTTCCGAAGTGCAAATAAGGCCCGACGACTGCAGGCGATGAAACATTATTGCAATTGGCTGCTCCCCCTCGCGACCGAAACTGCCACTTGACCGTAAGTTTGTCGGCATCGATGGCAGATGCAACTCCTGAACCGTCGACTACATAGACTGTTCCATCTGCGATCACGGGGGCGGTGTAAATCCCATCGGTCAATGGAACAGAGCCAACTAAACCTAATCGAGCAGGAAGAACTGCATCAGTCGCATTGCCCGACCGAAGTGAGTCTCCCTGTAACTGCAACCATTGGTCATTAGCAAGCGAGTGTGACGCTACGAGTAATATAGAAATGAAGAAACAGTGATTCATGTTAGGCTCTGGATGTGGTCGGCTGAAAGGAACAGCAGTGAAACGAGCAATTGACGTCGGACTGTCAGTATACGGTTTTCGAATCATTCGGTGGGGCGACTAGCCTTTCGACAGGTTTCGGGCAAAGTCTATTTCTAGTTGGCTGAGGGGAGGCCGTAAATGCGATTCATAGGGTAATCGCTGATCGTAGTACGCTGGTTCGTAGGCATTGCGAAAGGCAGCCGCCAAATCGAGTTGTATCTCGCCGTCTTCCGGCAAGAGTGGAACGGGAATTGGAGGCAACACCGATTGCCAACTCCATCCGATCACTTGACAAGAGGGGCGACGCTCCTGTCGTCCGATATAGGCAAAGTAATCCCCAGGCGGCATGGCCCCTTTTATCGGTAGTCGTTGTCCACCTCGCAACAAATCCAATTCGATCAAATGGCACGAGGTTGTTAATAGCTCCTCACGCTTGCGTTCGTACGCGTCGATTCCATCTTTGCCAGGTGCTTTGTTGATGGGCGAAAGAACCTCCATAATCGTAACCACTCTGCCGCTTGCGCGATGCGTCAATATTAAGCGACGTTGTGTTAGCGGATCGAAGTCGGGATAAGCCGCCTCGAGCGTCGAGGCCGATTGAGGTATGGCGAGAGTATGAATCAGCGCTGCTTCTGAGCCCCAGCTTGTACTCACGACAACATCCGGTTTGACTCGGTGCGGAGGCAGTTCGTCGTGTTCCAGGACAAGATACTCCTCAAGCCGAACATCGTATCGAGGAAGAACCGTTGGGAGTAACTGATTTCGAATGGCGGTTAAGAACGCGGGTGAAAAGTCACTCCAATAGGGAGTCACCTCTAAATACGGATCCATTCCTGGGAAAGGGCAAGGCATTCGTAAAGCTCCAAAAGACTTCCAGCCACTAGAATGACGATTAATCTCAAATCTTAGGTAAACATTCGCCGAAGGCGTGGCGGCTATGTGAGCGGCATGGCGCTAGCCGCCGGTGTCGTGCGAAAAACCGGCGGCTAGCGCCTTGCCGCTCACACCTTCGGCGAATGTTTACAATCTTAGTTCATTGCAGGAATTAAGGCGAGGAGCATTGGAACGAATTGCGGTCCGTCAGCAAAACTCGACATCGAAAGACTGCCATAGGAGTTTTCGCACACAAATTGTTTAACCGCGTGCCCATCGGGCCGCGTTTTCCACGTGAAAGCGCGGGGCGATGCCCACGCGGTTAAACGAAGAAACTTATGCATGGGTGCTTATGTCGTTTAGGCGAGGTAGCTATTCGATTGATCATGCACTAGGATGAAGGTTGAAAGCCATCTAATTTTGGGTGTCGAATCCTCGGGGAACTGAACCCGATTCACTGAACACTGAACACTGAAACCTGAACACTCCGATCGCCATGCAGTATTTTGAAAAACGCACGCTAATGAAGTGTCTCGTTCTGCACGTCGGCATTCTAGTGATATCGCAATTGGCTATCCCAAAGTCCCTTTGTACAGCGGACAGCGGTACCGAATTCTTTGAAAAAAAGATTCGACCAGTGCTGGTTGAGCACTGTTACAAATGCCATAGCGGAGATTCGAAGGAGTTGCGGGGCGAACTGCGACTCGACTTAAAAGGCGGCTGGCAAACGGGTGGCGAAACCGGGAGACCGGCGATTGTGCCCGGGAAACCTGATGCGAGCCCGTTGCTACAAGCGATGATGCATTTTGACGCTGTTTCGGCCATGCCTCCCGATAGTCCGCGTTTGCCAGCGGCTGTGATAAATGATTTCAACGTCTGGATTCAGATGGGTGCACCAGATCCGCGTGTCGGCAAAGTGGATCATCGAAACAAAGCTGCTCAATGGGAAACTGAGTTTCAACGGCGACTCGACTGGTGGAGTCTCAAGCCGGTTCAACTTGTACAGCCTCCAAACGTGAAGAAAGTGGAATGGGTTCGAACCGATGTCGACCGGTTCATTCTTGCGAAACTTGAGGCCGCAGGACTAAGTCCGGTGCTTGAGGCAGACATTCATACTCTTGCACGTCGTCTTAGTTTCGCATTGAATGGAATTCCACTTGAACAAACGCTTCATTCTGACTTCAAGACCAATACGTCGCAGCATGCATACGATGATTTGGTAACGAAGTTGCTTGACAGCCCACACTTTGGCGAGCGCTGGGCGAGGCACTGGATGGACGTCGTTCATTACTCCGATACACACGGCTATGAGTGGGATGTGCCCGCCAAGAATGCTTGGCGATATCGTGACTACCTAATTCGTGCTTTCAATTCCGACCTTCCCTATCAGCAGTTTGTGATCGAACAAATCGCCGGTGACTTGTTGGACCCACGCGTCGATACAGCGACTGGCCAGAATGAAGCGATGGCGGGGCCGATGATGCTTCGGTTGGGTGAACGTCGGCATGGTGACAACGCCGCTGCCGAAGGCGTCACGCAAGAAGCAGTATCGAACATGGTCGACACCTTGGGCAAAGCCTTCCTTGGGACAACGCTAGCATGCGCCCAATGCCATGATCACAAGCTCGATGCCGTTGAACAGCGGGACTACTACTCGCTAGCTGGAATGCTGATGAGCACCCGTTTTAGCGCGAGGCCCCTCGATGCCGTTGATCCCAATGAAGCTGTTATTAGTGAACTCCGAGCGATCAAGTCCTCGCTTCGAACAGAACTTGCACACATTTGGCTTGAGGCTGCGGATTCGACGATATCTGGCGGTGCCACCGAAAGAATCAGGGCCATTGTCGCGGACAAGAAACAACAGGCAGCCTTTCCTGCAACGCTTTCCGATTTTTGGAAACGATCACTGAGTTCGCCTGTCACCGCCGATGAGTTTGCTAAGGAACGCCAAAGCCGCATCGCTGCCAACACAGCCAATCTAAGTTTGCTCGCCGATTTTTCGAATGAAGACGCCGGCGGCGGTTGGCGATGGGAAGGTTTCGGCATGAAACATGGGCTGACAACGAATGGGGAAATGGTAGTTTCCGATGAGGGTGAGTCAGCGTTGACGCATATTTTGCCTGCGGGGCGTTTCTCCCATACTTGGTCGCAAAGGCTGGCTGGTTCATTGCAGAGCCCTCAACTCGATCCGACCAACCCAATCACGTTCTCCGTCGAACTCGCATCCGGAAATTATTCCTCCCTTTCGTTTATAGTTGACCGGGCTCTCAATCCCGAACGTCTCCAGTTTCCAAAGCAACCGCTGCCCCGCTGGCTTACTTTAGTCGCAGGGAAATACGATTCCCTGGAGGGGAGCATCGACACCGCTCCGCGACGCGCGTATTTGGAACTCGCTACCAAGTCCTTGAACAACTACTTCCCTCCGCGTGTGGGTTACGGTGGGGTCAAAGAGCCAGAAGTGGCAGATCCGCGTTCGTGGTTCGGAGTAACCCGCATTTACCAACACGCGCCTGGTCAATCTCCGCAAGATGAACTCGGTCGCTTTGCGGCTCTGTTCGATGAACTTCACTCCGAAAACGATTGGGCTTTGCGGTTAACAAAGCTCTTACGAGGATCTGTTGAACGTTGGTCGAGAGCTGAGTGCTCAGATGAAGACGTAAGGCTACTGAATGAAGCACTTCAGCTAAAACTCTTGCCGAACGGAGTGGATGTCACTTCGGAAGTGGCCACATTGGTTTCCACTTATCGATCGATCGAGAAAAGGGTACAGCCCGATCGTACGGTTGGATCTGCCGAAGAATGGAACGAAGGAAGCAATGAAAGGATTGGGATTCGCGGTTCTTACACGGAATTTGGTGATTCTGTTGAGCGAGGAGCGGTGCGTTTCTTTGGTGCGTCAGTGGATCGGCAAAACCCGTTGGCCAGCGGGAGGTTGGATTGGGCGCGACAGGTAACTGATAATCGCAATCCATTGACTGCGCGAGTCTATGTCAATCGTGTTTGGCACTACCTATTCGGTGAAGGGCTTGTGCGGACACCGGACGACTTTGGGCACCTTGGAGAGAAACCGTCTCATCCCGAGTTGCTGGATTATCTCGCTGCACGTTTCATCCAGGATGGCTGGTCGACAAAGAAGCTGATTCAGACGCTGGTGAGTTCTGCGGTTTGGCGACAGGCGAGCGTCCCAGCTCGACACGCGATCGACGTCGATCCAGATAATCGGATGTGGCACCATTTTCCGATGAGGCGAATGGAAGCGGAAGCGATTCGAGATTCCATCCTGACTGTGACAGGGCGACTTGATAGGACCTTATTTGGCCCACCCATTGAGCCATTTCGCACTGCGGAAGATTCACAGAAGAGACTCTTCAAAGGGCCATTGGATGGTGAAGGCCGGCGAAGTATCTACCTTGAGATGACCCTCATGGAACCACCTCGTTTTCTAGCACTTTTCAATCAGCCAATTCCCAAACAAACAGTCGGTCGGCGCGATGTTTCCAATGTGCCTGATCAGGCGCTGGCTTTGTTGAATGATCCGTTTGTAATTGCAATGGCAAAACACTGGAGCCAACAACTAGTTTTGGATGGATTGACTTCTTTGGAAAAGCGAGCTCAAGTCATGCTAGAAACTGCACTTGCCCGCCCTGCGCGTCCGGGAGAAATTGAGGGCTTGTTGCAATTGACTCGTCGAAGTGTTGAACTGCGAGGAGGTTGTGATGATATTCTTGGATGCCAGCCTGCCTGGCAAGATGCGGCCCACGCGGTCTTCAATTTAAAGGAGTTTCTGTATGTTCGATAATAGACATTGCCATGAACCGTGCCCTGGCTGTGACGTACCTGACGCATCGCGCCGCGATTTTCTGCATCGATCGAACATGGGCTTTGGCTGGTTGGCATTTGCAGGCTTGTCGAACCAAGGAATTGCTGGTCGGGCGGACACTTCTGGTTTCGCAACTGCGCCGTCTGGCGTCCATTTCGCTCCACGAGCCAAACGAGTGATCTTCTTGTTCATGGACGGCGGGGTTTCGCATGTCGACTCGTTCGATCCGAAACCCGAGCTGACCAAACATCATGGAGAGGCGGCAAAATGGAGGCCGGATCCGTTGTCGCAGTCCGTGAGCGCAGGTCGAAAGTGGCTCGGAAGTCCTTGGCAGTTCAAACAGCATGGTCAGTCTGGATTGTGGGTTAGCAATTTGTTTCCACATGCAAGCAAAGTGATCGATGATCTGTGCGTTATCCGTTCGTTGACCGGAGAAACTCCATTACACGGGGCGCAGTCATTGCTGATGCATACAGGGCGATCGATTGCTGCAGCACCGAGTATGGGCTCCTGGGTATCATATGGGCTTGGACAAGAGAACGAAGAGCTTCCAGGCTACGTACTTTTGAACAACGACTGGATACCCAACGGCGGGTTTCAGAACTTCGCCAGTTCTTTCTTACCGGCAACCCATCAAGCCGCTCTTGTCCGTGCCAAGGGCACTCCGGTCGACAATATCGAAGCGGCCGACCCTTCGGCTGTGCAACGTGCTAAATTGGATTTTCTACGCGATCAAGATAGCGAGTTTGCCCTTCGCCAGGGAGCATCGGAGGCGATTGAATCGAGTATCCGCAATTACGAAACGGCTGCGAAAATGCAAACGATTGTCCCGCACCTTTGCGATGTTTCAGATGAGACCGCTGAAACACGCAAACTATACGGTGTCGACCGAGACAACGATTTCGACAAATTTTATTCACTGCAATGTCTTCGGGCGCGGCGATTGGTGGAGGCGGGAGTGCGGTTTGTCGAAATCACTTGTCCCAATACGCATGCAAACAATTCGCCGTGGGATCAGCATGGTCAGTTGAAGTTACGTCATGAGGAGAACGCAAGGATCACAGACCAACCCGTGGCCGCGTTGATCACGGATTTGAAGCAACGTGGTCTGCTCGACGAAACCCTGGTCGTCTGGGCAGGGGAGATGGGCCGTACACCGCACAGTTCAGGAACAGACGGGCGCGACCATCACGTGAGCGGCTATACCATTTGGATGGCAGGTGGCGGTATCCGTGGCGGTATGACCTTTGGGACGACGGATGAAATGGGGATGAGTGCGGTTGAAAATCGACTGGACATTCACGACATCCACTCCACGATTTTGCATCAACTCGGATTGGACCATGAACGCCTCACATTCCGTTTTGGAGGTCGCGACATGCGGCTGACTGATGTTCATGGACGGGTAATAAGGGAAATACTTTTTTGAGATTTGCCGTGAGCATTTCCCCGCTCGGCAATACTCCGGCGGCATCGCCGCCTATTCGCAACAATGAGCTTCGCGGCGAGAATGCACGCGGCGGACGGCCACCCACTGGAGCTTACATTGAAAATGTTCAGCAGATGCGAGTGGATTCGGACAAAAGACGTGGTGGCATGCTACCAGCTCCAAGCCTGGATTATTCATTAGCCGAAGGGCGTTAGCCGCGTTAGCTCGCAAGTCATGGCGACAACTGCGTGGACAGCGGTCCCACCGACCTTCGGTTGCGATGCGCTCTTCGTGAAATGCCCCCATTCAAGCTTAAACTGATCGACCGCGAGGAACTTGGGATTTTGCGGTTTATCCACTTTTCGGACGCAAGGCATGGTTCGCCTCCTTTACTCTTCAAAGCCGGCCGAACAACCAAGCTCACCTGCCGGGGCCGCTGCAAGGACATTATATCGCGCGAAACAAGAATGCGGCCCAGGTCAAGTTGAGCGGCTTGTTCGGCCCGATTATTCAGAATGTCCCCTTTTCCTGTCTTGCCGGCCTGTTAACGAGAGGGCACCCTTCCTGGTGGATCTGACAAGAGGGGGTCCAGACTGCCGGCGATTTCCTGCTCCACGATGACCAGGTACCGGAACGGCATATGGCCGGGGCGGCTCTTGTGTTGAAGTAACCAGAAGGCGACCTGACCGGGGGTGCCATGACCCAGACTCGACAGGGGGTTGACATCACTGTTATCCAACCCGAAATGCTCGACGAACTCGTAGCGGATGGTCGCCCGGTAGGTGTTCCTCGACTGGTCCACGTCGAAGCTTTTCAGGACCACCTTACACCCCTGGAAGTCGCCGATCAGGGCACCCAGTCCGAAGCTGGAAGTTACGCTGAAGCCGACCCGGGCCGGCTCTTCCACGCCCTCGCCCGCGCCCTTCTTGGCACCTATGAAATCGGG
>JAYTVL010000377.1:0-16823 GCA_043744075.1 Pirellula sp.
ATCTTGTTAAAGATCCAGCAGGGTTCGGATCTTTAACAAGATCCACTACGGCCGACCCTAACTATTTTGACGACTTGAGCGACATAACGTACTGAATGAGTTCATCGACTGAGTCTACATCCAAGATATCATCGTCGATTTTGATAGCAAATAGCTTCTCTAACTCAAATGTCAACTCCGCCATCGCAACAGAATCGATACCGATCATTGATAACGAATCATTGCCCTGCGGCGATCCCCCGCAGACCTTTTTGAGATAATCAATAATTTGGGTTTGGGTTGATTGGAGTTCTACACTATCCATGCTGGCTAATCCTGGCGTTATTGTACTTGTGTATTGGAGACTGCGCCGGTTGAAGTCGGAAGGCTTTCCCTGCCCTTGCTTGGGCCAGCCGTTTTGAGGGCTTCGAGTAATTGTGATTCAGTGATGAGATCTCGCAGAATGATAGGATGCTCCTGGTCTCTTCCTGAATAGATGGCGAGTAATGGTATTGAAATGCTATTCAATTCACCTAGTTTTGCCTTTAGTTCCGGAGGGTAGTTCGAAAAATCCGCAACCATCGGGACAATTTTATCGGATTCAACTATTTCTTTAACCTGCCTTGTCTCAATTGCAGTGATCAAATTTACTTTGCAGTTTAGGCACCAATTTGCAGTAAAATCGATCATTACGGTTTTACCATCGGCGACCAATGCATCCAACTTGGCTTCATTATAATCCTGCCAAGCAAGTCGGTATCGCGAAGGCTGTAAATAATAGAAAGATCCCCAGGTTCCCAACGCAACAAAGAGCGTTGCAATCGTCCAAGTGCGAATCTTTGCGTTTGTTTCTGACCAAGCAGGTAACCGCCCGACCATCCAGCATCCGAACCATACAAACATCAGAGCGGATAGCATTGCCATGCGATCTTCGTCAAGAAACCCACTTACCAAAAAAACTACCGAGAGCAACATTGGAAAAGCCAACGCTTCTTTAAAAGTCTCCATCCAAGGTCCAGGTTTGGGTAAAAACGATAGCATTGATGGCTGTGCTGCTACCGCCAAATAAGGGAGCGACATCCCCAACCCAACGCCGGCAAAGATCAAGAGTACTACCCACGCCGGCTGAGTGAGTGCAACGATAAACACCCCGCCCAAAAATGGGGCGCTGCAAGGTGTCGCCAGTAAAGTCGTAATCAGTCCTTTAAAAAAGGCTCCTTGATAGCCTTCCCTGTTAGAAAGCTCAGTACTCGTTTTACTCATCGCAAAACCAGGAATCGGGATTTCCCATACTCCGAGAAAACTCAATGCTAGAGAAAACATAAACGCGGTGATTAGAATCCTAAACAGAACCGTCCCAAACTGTTGGCCCCAGCCAAAAGCTTCGCCGGTATAGTACCGCACCGCTACGCTGAGAATTCCGAGTCCCAAGATTAAGGAAATAATCCCGGCCGCGTAAGTCAATGTTAACATTGAAGCGGTTCTGCGATCGCCACCTGCCTCGCTCACAAATCCCAAGACTTTGAGTCCAATAACCGGCAAAACGCATGGCATAAAGTTTAAAATCAAACCGCCGAGCATTGCCAGGCAGAACTTGGCAAGAATCTCCATCGCTGACAGCGTCAATTTGATCTTTGGACCATCAATCCACTGCGTTAGGTTGGAATTCCCAACAATCTCTTTGAATGGCACAGCGCTAAGGACCGCGTTCACGGGTTCTCCGATAGTTTTGGAGCCTACCGACAACTCGACCTTAAAACGAATACCTCGAGGTTGTTCACACGAGCCATCGGTGCAACCTTGATAGCCGATAAGACCTTGTATTAAGTACAGGCCTTCAATCGCTTGATCTGGTACTTTCAGCGGGATATTCCAAGTCGCATCTCCTTCATAATAGTCTACTTCTTCGCCGCCTCCCAAATCTTTGTGAATAACTTTGCTCTTGGTAAAGGGGTTACCAGCTAGTAGTCCGGCTTTGTTTGTAATCACGAACAAGGTACGGGAGTCCGTAGCCCGATCCAGAGGGTCATATTTGTAGATATGAAAGTTTCGGTCCGGCTTGGCGCTTAAGATAAGGTCCAGTCTGTCGCCCGGTTTTACGGTTGATTTGTCAATCGAAACAGTCCAAGCGATTGAGCTTTCCGGTTCTCGAAAAGGCCCTTTGATCGCTTCGGACTTTGCTGAGGCATAGTAGCCTTTAAAATCTGCTTTTACCAACTCGCCGCGAATCGGAATGCAAGCATCTTTGCAAACTTGGCCATCAACCTTGAGGCTCAATGCAGTCGGTGTTCCAACGAGTGGAGGATTAAATGTGACAGGTGCGGTCCAGGTCACAGAATCGTGATGCTGCTCAACACGTACGCCTTCAAATCCAGGCTCCTTTAGTGACACGTCGAATGAGGAGTCTGGTGCGAATGGACCAGCAAGCTTTATGCCAGGTGAATTGAGTGAAATTACGGTTGCTGACGGGCCGCCAGATGGCTGTGTCGTAGAGAAGATGTGGTGTCCGTCGTCGAGTGTAACTTGGACCGTTACTCTTCCGCGTTGCCCCCCTTCCTCTGCCTCGTAGTTGGCGGAGAATGTAAATGGAGGTCCACTCTGGGAACCGCCAAAATCCAAGCCAAGCTGGCCGAAACTATTTAGTTTGCTGCTCTTTCCTTTTTCGCCATCGGCTATTACCAACACTGGAATGCAAAGAGCCAGGACAAGCGTCAGAGCCATTTGCCATTGGTTTCGTGGGTTATGCATGTTTTGCTTTCAAAGGTGGACTCCGCATTTTACTAAGTCCTGCGAGCAGTGGTCAACGCTGATTGGGTTGACTTTAGCGGCTAAATCCGGAGATCAACTCGATGGGATTTGAGCCAGGAAACCGTCGCATGACCGCTAAAACACAGGTCTACGTCACTTCCTGTCGTACGAGCACGTGCCTGATAGTTGCTTTTGTACTGTACGGTTCGAATCGAGATTGGTCCATTATTTTTCCCACTCTCGATCTCAACATTCACGCATTCGGGAGCGTCCTCAAAAAAAAAGGCCAACGGCTGGGGCTCCGGTTCGCATATTGAAATCGGGAAATCAAAGCCAGTGGCCAGACTGGGCAATGCTGGTAAATTGACGTTCCAAAACCCCGCACCCAAGCGTTCTTGCTGTACTAGTTTCTCCAACACCATTTCAGCTCGTCTAGCAATTACGGCCCAGTCACGGTCGACATCGCGCCGCATGTACTGGGAAATTGCAATGGATGGAACTCCTAATAAACTCGCTTCTCTGGCACCGGCCGCGGTGCCGCTATACAAGATATCAACCCCCAAGTTACCGCCGTGATTGACCCCCGAAACGACTAGATCTGGCATTAACTCGAGCACCATCAATCCAATGCGTATACAGTCAGCCGGTGTCCCAGAAACCGCCCATTGATTTTCTGGTCGCGAAGATATGTCGAGAGGGGAGCCGGTGGTAACCAAATGGCTACAACAACTTCGACCTTGATCTGGAGCAACCACGAAGCAGTCTGCTTTCTTCTTGAGAACTTCAAAAAGACACTGAAGGCCTTCCGCGTCTATACCGTCGTCATTCGTCAATAGAATCTTCAACGCGTCAGCCTCTCGTGTAAGGAATCGAAAGCTTTCTTGACACGTTCGACGCTCGAAATTCCCGTTTGAGGATCCAGCAAGTGGCTGTGATGCAAAACGAGAGTCGATTGCGATGCAAGTAGGCTGTTGGTCAAAGGCACAGGTTTTCGGCAACGTTTTGCCGATCGCCGAACAAATCCATTGAATCCATTTCCGATTTCTATTTGTTTAGCGAATAGCTCTTGCACCAGGAAGTCTCTGGCATCAGAGAGTGAAGCCCCCGACTCGCTCGTGTCTTTATGAACAATTTGTTGCACATGGGGCATGTTAAAAATGGAATCGCGAACCATTAGTCCAAGTTTGTAGAATGCCGGCAGTTCCAGTAATCTCAACGACCCCAGCGTTAGCCATTCGAATTGCGACAGGTGATCGAGCAATTCCATTGCAGCCGTGAACCGCAGCCCGTGGTCTATCTGCAAGTATTCATACTGCGGCAGGATAACAGCAGCTTGCAACTCGGACAAAGCAAATGCATCATTGCCACGTTCGCAATAAATAGTCATGCGTTGAGCCAAGCGAGAATTGTTGGTGACGACAGCTCCACCACGTCCCGAAGCGATCAGCTTGCTCCCGCCGAAACTTAGAGCACTGAGATCGCCCCAAGCGCCCGCGGGTTTGCCGTCGATGCTCGCTCCATGGGATTGGCATGCATCCTCAATGACGCAGAGACCTTTTTGTTTTGCCCAATTGCAAATGCTCTCCATTGGAGCAAGCGCACCGTGAAGATGAGAGACAACAATGGCCCTGGAGTTCGGACCAACGGCTGCCTCCAATTGTTCTACTGTTGGGACCCAATTGCCCATTGCAACGTCGCATAGGCAAACAATCGCGCCTGAATCTTGTATTGCGCGAAAGTTCCCAGGAAAATCGTATCCTGCCAAAATCACTTCTTCGTCTTGTTCCAATTGAAGCGAACGGATAGCAAGTTCGACTGCAAATGTTCCCGAGCAACATAATCTCACGTGCTCGCGTTCGAGGCTATTGGAAATATAAGTTCGAAGGTTTTCTAAATACCGACCATTGTATTTTCGCCAAGCGCCTTCGGTTGCAAATCTTGCCAACGCATTTTGTACAGCTTGAGCGGTTGCGTGGATTGGCGGGATGGGATCGTGCATTTTTTAGTTCAGAGCATGAGGCTCTAGCCGATTCCGTGTGGCTCGGCTCGGCTAGCGCCCAATGGCACTCACTTTGGGAATTTTGAGCCTCAATGCGCTAGCATGAGGGCTTGAACAGCCAGTGATCCAGTGACTTCCGGCCCGCACGCTAGCGGTCTGGGACAGCTAAAGATTAGGGTAGTGGACGAGGCAACGAGTCCCGTATGCGACGCAAATCGCAGAGACTCGTCGCCTCGTCCACTACTATCAGACCCTAAATCTTAGCTGTCACAATGCACTAGCTTGTGACTTCCGGCCCGCACGCTAGCGCGTTGCGGCTCTCACACTGTCAGATCGATCGAACCGCTTGTTCGAGTCCACGCGGCTCCTGGCTTCCGTTCGGGTGGCCTAGGTTCAGATGGTAGTCGATTTTCTTTTTGCTGTGCGAAGCGACTAGTCGCATTATTCCATGACGATTGGCTTTGAGTGCCGCCATCTCCCTGATAATTTGAGCCTCCGGTTCCCAAGCCTGCGGAATCCGTACTAACCTCGACTTCAAAGGCTGCAACCCGCATCCCTTGTTCTGTAAGTCGATCTCGTAGCGTTTGAATGTTGTTCAGCAGAGCATCGCGGGCGGTCGAGTTTTCCACTTCTAATTTTGCAAATACCTGACCATCCTCCATCCGCAACGACATTTGCAACGACCCGAGTTCGGGCGGATGTAATCGCAATCGAACTTGCCCTCCCCCATTCGCCAATTGCTCGACGCCTCGCAATACACGCTGAACCAACTTCGTTTCTTGATAAGCAGAAATGTGCGGCCCAGCATTGCTTCTCGCAACCTCAACTCGACCTTGTTCTGCTCGAGCGGGATTGGAGGCGGAGCCTGTAAAGGTTGTGCTAGAAGTATTTGAAGTGTTAGTCTGAATACCTCCTCGCAACGAAGAAGTCGCGATGGCAGAGATGCCTTCGCCGTTAGGACGAGCGTTGTGGCTGGTGGTCGTGTTCGGAATGCTGGAGTTGAAAGCAGTAGATGGAGCGATCACAGGTAAAATATTCGTAATCGGCGAGGAACTTTTTTGCTCGCTCGCAAAAGATAAGGAATGTTGATCTGAAGGCGTCTCGGTCTTGGCTGCCTCATCTGCGTGTGCTTGCGCGTGTATGGTCTCCGATGATGTGTCACGTTCGTCCGAAACAGGGTCGGATTCGGTCGACTGCTTGGCTAAGCGTTCAGCTCGTTTATTACGAGTCTGGTTGGGGCTGACATCGATGTTCTCGTCGTTGGAATTCTGGTTCGCAGTTTCGGAAATATCCGTCGACCGCTTTGTCCTGGTATCTGAGTCGACAAGACTCAATTCGATGTTGACTTGTCCTGATTGCTTTTCATCGGCGTTCGCATCCGAAGCGTCCGCCGAGGCCTTGATCGGCTTTGATTTTACTGTGTCTACAGATGCATCAGATTGAGGATTGCCATCGATTTCTTTAGGTTGTTGCTCGATGCGGATAGCTTTTGAATCGCTTGCAATTTGAGTGGAATTCTCAGTGTCGTCGGGGGCTTGTGTCTTGACGATTTCTCGCCGCGTATTTGATTCTTCACCCTTCGAATTCTTGGCTGCAATCGAGTTGTCGTCTCGCTGAAGGTCCTCATTTTTGTCCGTTGGTTTTGCAGCAATGCCATCACGATCACTGACGTCTTTTACCGAGGTTTGTACCTGAGGTTGCGGAGTCAATTGCTGTTGAGCCGAAACCTGGGCTGCATAGGCGGATTGGGCAGCATTGGGTTCATTGGAATCCTCACCTTCAGTGATCGCCGAATCTTCTGGTGCTGTAGAACTAGATTTGCTCTCGGACCCTATGTCGGAAGAATTACGTTGTACAACGGGAAGTTTCGTCGCGTCCGGCAGGCTTGATTCAAACTGGCCGATGCTCAATAGTTCTTCGAAAAACGAAAGCTTGCTAACGTCAATCGATTCCGAGCTCGGCTTTTTTCGAGGAACCGAAATGTCGGTATCGGTGGTAGTGCGGTGGATTGAAGTGTCGTTTGCCATCAGTTTTCAGTTTTCAGGGTTCAGTTTTCAGTTTTCAGTTTTCAGTTTTCAGGTTTTGGAATTTGGGTTTGGGGGGCGCAATGCTTTCGATGCCCGTTTTCGGTTTAGGGCGATTTCGGGACGGGGTCGGATGTAGGCAATGTTTGTCCGCGTCGAATTTCTTTAAAGACCTTTGCTAGCTCTTCGACATCGCTTGGACTCGTGAATTCGGCCAATAGTTTCTTCTGTTTTCCCGGTTCCATCCCCTTAATTATCGATACAACATCCATTAACTCCCCATTTATTAGCTTCTTAATTAGTTGTTTTTTGGCTTCTTCTGGTGCCATGTTTTCTAGAATCGTCTGAATTTCCTTCAAGTTGTCGAGTTGCATTCCGGTGCGTTGCTTTTCTTGTTGCAATTCGTACTGTTTTCGACGTTCGTCAAAATCCTCTATCTTTTTTTGTAGCTCGCGTTGCTGATCGTCAATTTGGCGTTTGAAGTTGTCTAGAACCCGACTCCGATAGTCGAGCTGCAACAAGGCGTTCGACTTGGCAACTAGAATCTCTTGATACGAAGGCGTTGGAGTATCACGGGCGCCAATCAATGCTTGCTTTAAGCGTTCTCCTTGAATATCAATTCCATTTAGCAAGCCAATGACCTGGGCGATCGTTTGTCGGGAAACATTTCCTTTCGATGCCGCAAGCCCGAGAATGCAAACCTGAGCGAGGAAAGTTGCTGCACAAAACCACAAAAAGAGACCAACCAGTTTTTTCATTGCTTACTCTCCGTTGCCTCGCGAATGGCGATCATTGCGTGTCGAATGCTTGACCATTCGTCGAGTCGCTCCTGTTGTTTGGCCAATGCATGAACATCGGCTGCTTGTACTCTTTGATCGCGGAGTTTCTCTAAAGATTTAACTGCTTTTTGACTTTGCACTAAAGCGAACTGGCGACGTACTAGTTCTTGATTTAGTTTGCCTTTATGGTCTGCGATCTGAGCCGCTTGAGCCGAGAGGACCATTTGATAGCGTTGTGCATCTAGAATTTGGTGAAGATCGATCGCTCCGAAGCTGGACTGTTTTCTAGCTTCGTTCATTTGCCGATTGGCTTCGTCGATATCTCGTTGTGCCTCATCCAGTTTTTCAATGGCCAACCGAACGTCTTGCACTGCTTTGGCGGCTATATCGCGTTCGCGTTCGCGAATTTTCAATAGAGTTGCTAGCCGAAATTTTGCCATGATAAACTACGCTGCTCTTGCCCCAGGGATGCCATTGGTAAACCCGTTTGCATTATTGGCTGATGTCTGCTGCGTACTGCTGGGGGTTGCCGGCGCGTTGGCAAGTGTTGCCAACATAGTCAACTCATCAACGGTTTTCTGCCAAGGGACCAGCTCATGTTGCTCCTGAGCAAGAAACGATTCAATTGATGCCCGAAGTTGAATAGCGCGATCGATGGCTGGGCTACTTCCTTTTTGGTATGCCCCGATGTTGATCAAGTCTTCATTTTCTTTGTAAACGGCTAACATGCTGCGAATGGTCTCTGCCGAGAGCCGCATTTGTTTGGAAATCAATTGTGATTGCAGACGGCTTAAACTAGGCAGAACGTCAATCGCTGGATATCGTCCGCGAGCAGCTATGCTACGCGAAAGATGGATGTGGCCGTCAAGCAGACCTCGTAGTGCATCACTGATCGGCTCATTGGTGTCGTCTCCCTCGACCAGAACGGTATAGAGTGCGGTTATGCTGCCCCGTTGATTGACTCCGGTTCGTTCTACAAGTTGCGGAAGCATTGCAAACACACTTGGCGGATAACCTCGCGTCGTCGGAACCTCACCAGCCGCCAGTCCGATTTCACGTTGAGCCATTGCAAATCGAGTCACCGAATCCATGAGTAGCAAAACATTCTTCCCCTGATCTCGCAACGACTCAGCGATCGCGGTAGCAGTCTTTGCAGCAAGAATTCGTTTTGGCGCAGGCTGATCACTTGTCGCTACGACCGTAACGCATTTTTTGCGTCCTTCTTCGCCGAGATCGCGGTCGATGAACTCACGCACTTCACGACCTCGTTCTCCGATGAGAGCAATGACGACGCAATCGGTCTGCGTGCCGCGAGCTAGCATTCCTAGTAGGGTACTCTTGCCTACACCTGACCCAGCAAAAATCCCGATACGTTGGCCGAACCCGATGGTCAAAAAGGAATCGATGGTGCGTATTTGCGTTGGCAAAATCTTGTCAATCGGAGGGCGAGTTAATGCTGGAACCGGGGCGGCATCGCAAGGCATCTTCATTCCAAACGGCAATGGAAGTCCATCATCCATGGGCAAACCGGTTGCATCTAGCACACGACCGATCAGCTCTGGGCAGACATTGACCGAACGATAGGTTTGAAACAATTCGACCGTGTCCCCTTGCCCAACCCCATCAAAATTGTCGAGCGGAGCAAGAATGGTTCTCCCGGCGTCGAAGCCAATGACTTCCGCTTGGACGGGATCCTGATTGCGACGGACAATTTGAACCAACGCTCCGACGGGAACGGGTAACCCATCGACCACGACGGTTGTTCCTCGAATGCTGCGGACACGTCCAGTGATTCCGTAGGGAACGATTCGTTGCAAACAATGGTTCCAGTGCTTGCTGCGAGGAATGCTCGGAAAAGAACTGACAATTGTGTTCACGCGGTTCGAATCGGACATCTATTGAAGCTCTTCTGTCAACTTGAGCCGCCTGGCGCTAGCCTGCGGGTTTTGTTAGTTTGAATCGGACATCTATTGAAGCTCTTCTGTCAACCGCTTGAGTTGTGTTTGCAGCGACCGATCGATAGTGGTGTCCGGTGTCTGAAGGATGACGCCAAACTTTCCGACTGCCACATCTTCCACGACTTGGATTTCAACTGAGGGCTTCATGTCATCGACCATTTCTGACAAGGCTGACGAAAGCCGCTGGGCATCTTCCGGGTGAATGCGAAGTAGAATTTGGCGTTGGCCTTGAATTAGCCGTACAGAATCCTCAATCCACGAAATCAAGATGCTTGGATCCGATTCAATCTGTCTTGCCAAAAGCTTCTCTGCGATTCCAATGGCTAAAGTAATGGTCTCGTGCTGCCATTGTCTCAACCATTGCTGAGTTGCCAACTCGAGGTCTTCGCACAACGATTTAACATTATGCGCCACTTCCTGAACTCGTTTCTCAGCGATTTGGCCAGCCATTTGCATGGCAAGACGTTCGACTTGACTTTCGCCTAACCTAGTTCCTTCTTCTTTTGCTTGAGCTTGGATTCGAGTGCACTCGAGTTGACTGTCCTGCAAGAGCTGTTGAGCTTGTTCACGAACCGTATCGAGGTACTGTTTGGCACGAGCAGCGACATCCTCCCAGTTGAATACCTCAGTTTGAGCAGTGTTCATACCGAGGTTGAAGTTTTTAGATTTTAAGACGCTAGCCATGGTTCTTCGTGCTTGTTCGACCTCGGAGATACGCCATTATGCTGCCGCCAAGAACGAGACGCTTCCGGTCGCATCGACAAGGCCACTGGCGAGCATTTTCATGGCTGTCTCGGCGATGCGACGCTGTGCAGCATCGACATCTCGCAGCTGAATTGGTCCCAAGTTGGTTAACCGTGTGCGAAGTCGTTTTACATCCTTGGAAGGTATGAGGCGTTCAACTCTTGAAACAAAGGCTTTGGTCGCGCCACTCAACGCCATCAACACGGTCTGCGGCTCGCAGGCGTGTAAGATCGCAACGAAGTCCCTATCCGAAAAATGGAGTAGATTTTCTATCGCAGTTTTACCGCGTTCGGCTTCAGAATGCTTAGGTGCAATTGTTTGCTTTGATTCAGTTGCCGCAGTTTCGGTAGGAGCGATGACTGGAGAGTGAAAGGGCAAGATCATCGATTCATCGAAAATGTCTTCGATATTTGTTTGGCCTGAACGGACGGCTTGCGGCGCAGTTTCGGTTAGTTTTGGACCTTCGCGTGAAGTGACTGGGGAACTTGAGTTGGAAGCTGGTGAAGGTGAACGCCTATCCGCATTCCAACCTAACTTGGCGGCGAGAACAGGATTCGATTGGGCGATTGCGTTGGTCCAGCCGTTTTGTTGTGACGCAGGCAAGCTGGCGACGATCGCTTGCAATTTCGAGAGCCCCTCGGCGTTTGTTTTTTTTGGTGCTTGGTACTGTCCGATTTTTCGTTCGAGTTCTAGCTGAATATCCCGGAGGATAGCGGGGTCGGTTAAATGCAAATGGGGTAACGCTGCGAGAGTCGCTGAGGCGACTTGCATTGGCAAAGCCTGTGCGATGGCGGTAGCTCGTTCTACAGAGACTTGGTTGATGACGGTTGCGATCACAATTGGGCGTTCGCCTTGTAGGGCATCTGCCAGTGCCTCGGCCGGCATATATTGCCAACTCGCGGCACTCGAAGCGCTGGACGAATTCGGAACCTCAACTTGCCAGTTTTGTTCTTGGTGTCCTGCTTCTGTGCTTAATTCGATTTGGTCGTTCAATGCTGACTGTTGCGAAGCGAGCAACGCTGCAGCCGGGGACAGTGATTCTTTGGACGCCTGTCGCTCGGTTCGAATACCGGATGCACTGAGGAGTCCCTGCATTGATCGGAAAGCAGCCTCACGTTCTTGTGGTGTTACGGTCCCTAATCGAACCATAGCTTGTCGCACAAGCTTGCGTTGCGCAAGAGGAAGCTGGCCTAACAAACCGCGTGATGTTGCAGCGTCCAAGCTCTGGAGCACGATAGCTACGTGCCGAATTCGCTGGTCGGTTGCATTGGACATAAATTGGTTGATTGGGCTGATACGGCAAAACAGGGTACCCAACCTCGACTTGTACGTTTTTGCGAGAATTGCGTCCAGCCCCGAATTTCCTAGCATTAGGGGTTTCGAAACGGTATTCCGGCACCGTATGCTATCCACGAACCCGTTGCTCATCTCAAACCGGCTGTCTTACCCACTTATCATGTCGAAGCACTCAAAGATTTCTGTCACCGAGGTCGAATTTGAAAAATTCCCCTTTATTTACCGTTCGCCACTCAAATTCGGTGGTCGGGTCGTAAAAGACGTGACGATTTTCCGTACCGCGCTGGCCATTGAGGACAAAAGCAAGAAAAAGATGGCTTACGGAATGGGCGAAATGACCATGGGCACCGCCTGGGCCTGGCCAAGCAAAATCCTTACGCCTGAACAAGTTCTCCGAACAGTGATCGGCTTGGCAGAAAAAATTGCTAAAGCAGCAACGAGCTTGGACCCCGCGGGCCACCCTATCGCCCTCGCGACTCAGCTAAAAGGTATTGCTAAGAATCTGGCCGTTGAATTGGCTGAAGGAATGAAGCTTACTGAACCAATTCCTGATCTTGCCGTGGCTCTGGCAATGTCGAGTACCGACATCGCTCTGCATGATGCATTTGGACGGCTTCACAATACGAACTGCTTTAATTTGCTTACACCCGAAATCATAGGTTCCGATCTCTCGCCATGGTTGGGGGAGGATTTCGTTGGCAAACATTTCAATGAAGCGATACAACCAAAGGCCTCGCCCACTTTGAACCTCTACCATTTGGTCGGCTCTCTAGACCCACTGTCCGCAGCGGACTTAAATCGAAAAATTGGCGATGGTTTGCCCGAGACTTTGGAGGAATGGATCAGCAAGCAACAGTTATCTCACTTGAAGGTAAAGATTACCGGCCAAGATCTCGATGCTGATGTCGGACGTGTATTTGAAATCGATCGGATTGCCATGCGATGCGCTCCGACACGCGAATGGTCTTACTCTATCGATTTTAATGAAGCTTGCGAGAACGAAGACTACGTTATCGATTTTCTTGAACGATTAGATCGACTGTCAAAGGATTCGACGTTAAAGCTGCATTACATCGAGCAACCCATGCAACGCGATTTGAGAGCTCGTAAAGAAGTGACAATGCACCGAGTGAGCCGGCTCAAACCTGTAGTCATTGACGAATCATTGACGGACCTCGACTCGCTCATGTTTGCTAAACAACAAGGCTATTCAGGAATTGCTATCAAAGCATGCAAAGGAATCAGCGATTCCCTTTTGTTCTCCGCTGCAGCGAAACATTACGGCATGAAGATTTATGTCCAAGACCTAACCTGCGTTGGGTCTTCGTTTCTGACCTCCGCTGCATTGGCCTCCAGAATCTCTGGCGTGACCGCAGTCGAGGGCAACGGTCGACAATACTGTCCTGCCGGAAACAAGGATTGGGAGTCCCTTTATCGACCCATGTTTCATATTCTCGGTGGAGTTGTGCCCACGGAATTGCTCGAAGGCAAGGGAATGGGATTTGCTTGGCCAAGAAACATGCTCTCGAAAAAATACGCTAGCCTAGCGACCTAGTTTGTAAAACAGTTGTCCGGCATTCGCTTCCATACTTATGATCGACACATGGAGACGGGCATGCGACAGGCTAGGCTATCGAAAAAGTTAACATGAGAATTGAAAAATGCAAAATGTAAGGGATGGATGTGGGGTTGACGTGTACTTACTTAACTAACGCACCCCTCTGGAGTAATGGTTTTGGATCGAAGTGGTAAAGATCTGGAAGAGCGAATGCCCCCAATGCTCGATGAAGTTCAACAACTCTGCAACATCGATGGAAAATCCATTGTTACAGCCATAGGCAATCAACAAAAACCCAATCAACTGTTGTCTTAACTTCTTACTTCCGCAGCTAAATTTTGCATTTTCCAATTCTCATTTTTACTTTTTCAATTCCTCGTCTGCCCAAGTTATGATCCTCGCCTGCCGCGAGGGTCAATCGCCTAAGAGCAACCCAAGTTTTCCTTCGCGGTCTAATTCGAAAATAGCCAACGCTCTGTATCTGAGAAGTGACTTTCGCAAGCTCGATCCAGGGTCTGTGAGATGCGATCTAAACATGGATGGAAAGCTAAGGGAATTCGCAAACTGCCCCCAGTCCAATTGCCCGTTTTTCTTACTTTCGCCAACGCAAATAATGGCGTCTTGACCAACAACCATTTCAACTATATTCTGAAAATCTTGGGATCTTTCAAATCTCACCCTGCACAATGATTTCGTCAGAAACTTGAGCAGCCCCGCCGATTGCAGCCCCGCCAGGATTTGTCGACTATTCGAATCCAATTGGCTTACATTCACAATGATCGCAAGCTGAAACTCCGATTCGAACTCCTGCATCAATCCCATTAGGTTTCCCAAAGGCGAGACATAGAGGTTTGACTGTTCGTACACTCCAGAGACCTCAGTAGGAGTGAAATAAGATTTCCACCAGAACTTGGTCTCATTTGCCCCCGGTATAGGCAAAGTACTCTCGTTGTCATTTTCAGGTAGTGATCCAATTGGTATTCTGGCGGTGGATTCAAATTCTAGTGGCCCAAGTCCCTCCAACGAACGAATTGTCCCGTGATGTTCGGGAGCATCGATCGAACCGTCCGATTCAGGAACAGAATCATCGTTTGAAGTGTTCCGACCAAACGTGACTCCATCTTCCGCGTGTGGATTTTCTCCGTCTTCACGTATAGAAACGGTAAATACCGTCATACCCGCGCGGACTTTGTCTCCCGAAGTAACATTTTGGACTGTAATTCGAGAGCTATTCAAAAATGTGCCGTTTGCACTGCCAAGGTCACGTATCCGAAAACCGTTTTGAGTCGTTTCCAAGAGCAAATGCCGCCTAGACATGTGACTATCACCGGGGATGGAAAAGTCGGCAGTAGAGACCCTACCAATCTCAACGCACTGGTTTTCCTTGATCCAAATGCGCTTCCCCCTAGCAGGTCCGTCTATTATTTCCAGAACACAAATCATTTCGATAGGCCGCCTGAAGACTGACGGATTGGAGTAATCGGGTCGTATTGGATCGAACGAGGCCTCTTTCTTATTATCGTCGTCAAAACCCATGGGTTGACAGAATTCCGGTAATAATCGGAAAATCAGCCGGTTTCTGCCAAATTTACCTAATTGTCGCTAATTACCAGGCTTTCCAACTGCACCTGAGGATTAGTCTTTTATTTCGAGTTTTGTCATTTTGACTATAAATTCAATCCAAACTGAAAATACTGTTCTAAGGGCAATCTTGGATTAGACTGGTAGCGGAATTCAAGTGCACTTTTATTTTCCGCGAGAAGACTTTACCCGGCCTAGATGAAGTTTTTCTTATAGCCTATCGAGCCTGACGCAAAATGACAAAACTAACGCAACGACTCGCAAATGCCCTTAGACATTTCTTCCGTTTCGATTTAGCGATGGCGAAGATCCTCAAGAAGAAACATCAGGATTTGAAGCGCAAAGCATTTGCATCTCAACTGAACCTAACTTTTCGGCAATTGGAACCCCGCCGAGTCCTTTCGGTAAACGCAGCTTTCGCTCCACTTACTGGAGCTCTGACGATCGATATTGTCAATGATGGTTCGAACACGAACGCCGCTTTGTTAGTGAACGGGGCAAATTTTTTCGCTGACGCGGACGGAAATCAGACATTTGACGTCGGCGAAAAGACGGGCCTTCTCACCTCCCTTCAGCAGATCACAGTTAACGGAGCTGCTGGCGTAGGTAGCTTTGTCTGGAGAGGTGATTTCACGACGAGCAATGCTCTTCAAAACTTGCTTGTACAGAACGTAAATTCAGCCACGATCGATGCGAACGCCGTTCTTCATGGCAGCAATCTTCAGGGCAGCGCAAACGTTTCTGCGGATACGTTGATCACGTTTGGCAGCAACAGCAATTTAACAATTAACAACGACTTGACCGCAAGCGTCACGGCTGTCAATGGACAAATCACCAATAGCCCGAGCGCATCTTTGCACGTGCTCGATTCGGCCAGCTTTAGTGCAAATGGGATCAACCTCGGGTTGGCAGCGGGCGACAATATCCAGTTCGGATCACTGACCTTCAATTCGACGGGTGTCGTGAATATCGCCGAAGATTCAGATGCCGTCGACTTGAATCCAGGGATGAAAATAAATAGCCTGTCTACGGCAGGAGGTGGAGGTTCGCTAACGGCCCATAGCCCGCTGACTATCAACGCGGATATTCATGTTGGCGCATCGATGACGTTCACGGCTGGAAATAGTGCTGCCGCCGATGACGATATCACGATCACCAATAATGCGACTGTAACTCTGGATGCCGGAGCAAGCGGAACCCTAACGTTCAATGCCGGTGATGACATTCTTTTTACGAATGGTAGAATCGTTACCGATGTTGCAGCCGGTAGGTTCGTTGCCTTGAACGCCGACTTAGAAGGAGTAGGCGTCGCCGACGGTGATCGTGGTCAAATCTCCGAAGACGGAATTGCTGCAACAGTCGAAGTAACAACCCAATCGCTTACGGCGAATTCGGCAGAAGGAATCCGTCTCGATACTGAAATTGTCAATTTTTCTGCCCTCAACACAACATCTGGATTTATTGCGATTCGCGACCAGTCCTCGATCAACCTAAACCCTGTTAGTAACAATGGCGGTTCCATCTTAGTAACAGCCGTCGACGATATTTTTGTCACTAATCGAATTCTATCGATAGCGGGCGATATTAATCTTCGAGCCGGTGACGATGTTTTCATCAATTCAGACCCATCGGCCCCGACGCCCGCGCCTATCCAGCCGATAATTCGCACGGATGGTGCTGGAGCGATTTACATCCTAGCCGCTAATGGCACGGTCGATGCAAACAGCGGGGTGACGATGACGCCAAGCACAGTCATCGAGGCGGCTGCTGCCACCGGACACGTTCGCGTCGTGGCTCAAAACAATAGCGATATTCTCTTAGGCCGTGTCAACGGGTTCAGTGTCAGCTTGATCGCTGATCGCTCGATTGTCGACAACAACGATACGGCTCTGGACGGAAACGTTCTGAATATCCAGGCTGCCCGACTCCAGATGGTAGCGACGCGAGGATTGATTGGAAACCAAGATCCGGTTTCCATTCTTGCAGGTACAAACGACGTAAACGTCAACGCCATCGATACTCAAGTGACAACCATGGCTGCTCAGTCTGCCTTAGGAATCTATGTCCGTGAGGTTGATGGCGTAACCATTGACAATGTCACGACTACCATCCAACAAGTGAATTTCAACTCTTCGAAGACCCCGATCACCGATACGT
>JAYTVL010000378.1:0-4601 GCA_043744075.1 Pirellula sp.
GGCCGACCGCCTCGGTATCACCAACCGCCTCGAATTAATCCTAGATTCGTAAGTCGCCCCTAGCCCCTAGCAACTAGCCCCTAGCCCCTAGCCCCTAGCCCCTAGCCCCTAGCAACTAGCAACTAGCAACTAGCAACTAGCCATACGGTTTTCTCTGATACTTTATCTCGATACCTGCTGCCTTAACCGACCCTTTGACGACAACTCTCAGGATCGTGTTTTCCTGGAAACCCAGGCCATCCTTTCCATCCTGGCTAAATGTGAAATAGGAATTTTCACGCTCGTCTCCTCCGAAGTGCTGATCAACGAAACGCTTCGAAATCCCTATCCTCAGAAAAAGGTATTTGTCGAGTCTGTACTAGCCAGGTCGGCTTTATTCGTCATGGTTGATTCCAAAATTGAAGATCGTGGATCGAAACTTGAGTTGCGAGGGTTCAAGGCGTATGACGCCTTACACATTGCTGCTGCGGAATCGGCGGTTGCGGACTATTTTTGTACTTGTGACGACAGGCTGCTATTAAAAGCTCAGGCTGAAACCGACTTGCGAGTGAAAGTCCGTTCGCCATTAGGTCTGGCCCAGGAAATATTTTCATGAATCAAGAATTAAAAACAACCGCGCAAATCACGACCACGGCGATCGAATTGCTTTGCCGTGAAATCGGGCCTGCAGACACCGCCCGTTTCATTGGCCAATTCACCGTCGGATCAGGGGACTATACCCGCGACCGAGACGCCATCGTAGGCTCCCGTTCGGTAAGCGACATCGTTTCCGAAATCAAATCCCAACGCAGCAAGCCCTAGCCCCTAGCCACCCTAGCCACCCTAGCCACTAGCCCCTAGCAACTAACAACTAACAACTAACAACTAACAACTAGCCACCAGCCCCCTAGCCCCTAGCAACTAGCCCCTAGCAACTAGCCCCTAGCAACTAGCCCCTAGCAACTAGCAACTAGCAACTACCCACTAGCAACTAGCAACTAGCAACTAGCAGCTCAATCGTCACCCACAGGAACGAAGTCCGCGCCGAGGGCGCCACTAGGCACTAAAAAAATGCCCTTTACAGTCGAACAACGCAACGAGCTCATTCGGGCTGCGCTTGCTAAGTTCAATCCTAACATCAAGGACTTTAGCCATGACCGAGGGCTTCCAACGCGGGCGGTTGGTCACTCGAGTGGGATTGCGACCTCCTGCTCAATACTACGCAGCTATCGCAAGGATCATCGTCGCGAGAGTCAAAACGTGGAACCACAACAGGTAATTGACGCATTTGTGGACGCCGGGATTCGTCGTTGGGTCTTGATGGGGTTGTATGGATATGTCGGCTACTTATCCCAGCCCAGAGCAACACAAGACGTCGATCTTTTGGTCGCAGAAGACGAGTTCGAGAGAGCGATCGCAGCCATACAAGCCCGATGGCCACAACTACAAATGGAACGATTGGATGTGGTGGTGAGATTCCGTGATCCAGGCGAAGTCGCAATTACGGGTGAAATGAAACAAGTGATTGACGTCATGTTACCAAGTAGTGATTGTTATTCCGCGATCCTTGCCCGGTATCATCGAATTGACAAAACGACAGGCCACAAGATTCCGACACTAGAAGCAGCTTGCGCCAGCAAGTTTGCGGCATTGGTATCGCCGCATCGGGATTTCGATCGCAAGCAGCAGGATGCTGTTGATCTTCGCAGCATCATGGTTCCTAACAGGGGAGTGATCGACGTAGAAATTCTCGAGCGCCTAGGGGACCTAGTCTATCCTGGCGGCGGAAAGGAAATTTTAGAGTTCCTCGACTTAGCCATGAACAAGAAACCATTCCCAATTTAGCAACCGGCAATTGGCAAGTCCCTAGCAACTAGCAACTAGCAACTAGCAACTAGCAACGCTTTTCCTTTTTCAAACTTCCCAATTCACCCTTCAAACTTCCTTAATGATCTCCATCATCGGCCTCGGATACGTCGGGCTACCCCTTAGCTTGCAATTTGCGCGCAAGGGCTCTATTGTCTTGGGCTTGGACATCGATCCTACTAAAGTCAATGCGATCAACGCTGGCGAATCCTACATCCATCACATCTCAGCCGCATCGATAGCCGAACAAGTTCACCAAAAACGATTTTCTGCCAGCACCGATTTATCGCGAGTCTCAGAGTGCACTGCAATCATCATCTGCGTCCCAACGCCATTGAACAAGAACCGCGAACCGGATATTTCGTACATCATCAAAACGGGTGAAGCGATTGCGCCACACTTGGCGCACGGATGTCTTGTCGTACTGGAATCGACAACCTATCCAGGCACCACCGACGAGGATCTGCGTGGGGTGTTAGAGGCCGGTTCAGGACTAAAAGCCGGCACGGATTTTCACCTCGCATTTTCACCGGAGCGCGAAGATCCGGGTAATCCGAACAGCAAAGTTGCCACGATCCCGAAGGTCGTCGGTGGATTGACGCCGGCGTGCCTTGCAAAGGCAGTTACCTTGTATGAAAAGGCCGTCGAGCTGGTCGTCCCGGTATCGAGCTGCCGCGCTGCCGAAGCGACGAAGTTGCTCGAGAACATTTTTCGTAGCGTCAACATCGCCCTGGTCAACGAGTTGAAGATGGTTTACGACGCCATGGGGATCGACGTCTGGGAAGTCATTGAAGCGGCCAAGACCAAGCCGTTTGGGTACATGCCGTTCTATCCAGGACCAGGCTTAGGTGGCCATTGCATTCCCATCGACCCGTTTTATTTGACATGGAAAGCCCGCGAGTACGGTCAAACAACCCGCTTTATTGAACTGGCAGGCGAGATCAATACCGCCATGCCGCAACATGTCGTCAATAAAGTTTCGGAAGCTCTCAATACACAACGAAAGCCGCTCAATGGCAGCAAGATCTTGCTGGTAGGTTTAGCGTACAAAGCCAATGTGGATGACGACCGTGAATCGCCCGGTTATGAGTTAATGGATTTAATGAAGCAAGCTGGTGCAGAAGTCTCCTATTACGACCCGTACGTTCCGGTCATCAGGGCATCTCGCGAGCATGGGCATTGGGCTGGAGTCAAGTCGGTATCATGGGGCGAGGATACCATTGGCGAGTTTGATGCGGTCGTAATTTCGACAGCGCATGCGAATGTTGACTACAAAAAACTAGGCCAATGGTCCACGTTGATCATCGACACACGCAACGCAATGCACGGCATCGAGTGCAAAGCCCAAGTAATCAAAGCCTAAAGTCCAAACGTCCTGATGTCCAAACGGGAATTTATAAGATAGCTCTAGGCAACGCCATGGGCTACCACCGCAATTCGAACGCCAATCCATGTTAGGGTATACACTTAAAGTTTTGCGGCCCAGAACTCATTTGCCCCGAGTGCAAAGAAAATTGTACACAAGCAGATTTGTCACCGGAGCGTTCCTGGAGGCATTTGGACACGATGCAGTTCATCACTACCATTCATGCGTCAATACCGCGTTCCAATTGCGCACAATGCAGTGTGTTGACGGTCTCGGTTCCATGGGCCGAAAAGCACTCTCGATTTACTCTCCTCTTCGAATACATGGCAATCGAAGTAATCCAAGCTTGTTCGAGTGTTTCCATTCGATTATGGAACGTGCTGTTGAGCGTGGGCTTAAGATTAGGGATGTGGACAATGTTCGCAGAGTTGGAATCGACGAGAAGAGCTTTGGAAAAGGACAGGATTACATTTCTCTCATGACAACGTTAGCAAGTACTTGGGAGACGCAGTCGATAAAGTCGGAGGCAAGAGAACTGGGAGCTTTTGGAAAAGAATGACAACACCCTCAAAGGAACTCGGCAGCTTTGGCTTTACGCATTGGAGAATCACATAGAACGCGTCCGCGAGGAACAAGCCCGAGTTCCTCGCGGACGCATTGGTTTGTTAGAGGGAAAGTAGTTCAACATTCCATGTCGAGAATTGCGATATGCAGTTGTTGTGTTACATTGTTCAATAATCCAAAGCGCAAACACAACCCGAAGCGTAAGCGAGGGACCAGAGCGAAAAGGGTGGTAAGGCCACCGGCTAGCGTCACCCACAGGAACGAAGTCCGCGCCAACCGTGTCTTTGTGAGCCTAAATGCGCTAGCATAATTAGTAGACAGGAGTCGCAGTTGGCCGTAGTCAGTTGGCAGGAAATGAATGAGCGTCAATTTTTTGACTGGCAAACTCTTGGCGGAGGCAACGATGTTGAAAAGCTCGTGGAGGTTCTCAATCAGTCAGGAGCGGCTTGGTGCATGATTGGTGGATTGGCGGTCAACCACTGGGCGGCGGAGCCTATGGCAACGGCGGACGTGGACATTGTGATCGGTGCGAGTGACGTGGAGCGATGTGTTCAAGCGTTAGAGCAAGCTGGCTGAAAGTAGCTTCGCTCGAAGATACCTTGACAGGCAAGTTAGCGGCCTTTTCGGATACCACAAAACGAGGTAGTAGGCGTCAAAAAGATCTGCTCGACATCGTCCGCCTTATAGAGACGCATCCTCAATTGATTAATCAAATTCCGAGCAACCTTCGAAGTCAAATCGAATCCGCGATGAAATAACAATCGCAGCCCATAACCTCCGCAGAGCCTGTTCCATTCGTGAAAATTCGTGAGATTAGTGGCTACCG
>JAYTVL010000379.1:0-16795 GCA_043744075.1 Pirellula sp.
CTTAGCGCATTGGTGTACGCTTGTTGCGCTTCTAGGAAATCGCGTGCCGCCACGTTTGCAACGCCAAACTGCAGTCGAAGTCTCGTGCTGATAACCCTTTCATAAGCTAAGGCAGCACCGGCAACTGCGATCACATATTGATTTCTGTCCAATGCCAGTTGCCGCAAATCTTCACGAACGTCGAGCTTGATACTGTCCTCGGCCGCCATTAAATTGCGAAGACCAACGTTGTAGTTGATCAACGCCAACCGGAAGTTGTTACGTTGCAAGCGTCGATTGAGTGGAGTGTCTAATGCGATGCTCATTCGCGTCTCACTATCATCAAATGAGAAATCAAACGGGTCGTTTCCAGAACTCTTTGTTCGAAGAATCTGAGTCGCGCGCAAGTCAACGATTGATCGCAAATCGTCACCAGCGAGTTTAATTTGTCGCCACCCATCCGCAAGTGCACCTCGTTGGTTCATCAAGTCAAGGCGTTGAACGAGACCAGTCAAAAGCGCTTCATCGTGGCCAATCACGATCTCCTCCCACCCGTCCGGCCCTTTCTCTAGCAGTCGGTCACTCAATTCAATCGTCGTGTCGACCGTTGATTGAACCTTGGCTCCGATCGACTTGCCTTCGACCGGCAGAATGTCTATCGTTGCATCGCGAGCCAGCGACTCCATTTGTTCAACCAATTTCACTGACTCCTTCATTCGTGCTGGAATTTTTGCGAAATTCTCCATGGCGTTTACTGCCGCCTCTGAGTCTACGAAGGTGGAGATCTCCTCGAGGAACATGGAAAGATCGGTAAGCCTCTCCGTCAATTCGTCTCGACGCTTTACCAGGACTTCTGTTTGCTTTGGCTTTACCAGGGCTTGTTTACTCGTAAGTGCCAATTCAATCACCTGCATTTCAGCCGTACAGAATTCAATAGCTCGAATCAGAACTCGAAGAGGCGGGGCAGTAGACTCTGTCTTAAGCTGGGTATCGAGCTCCTTTCGCAGCATATCCACTTGCATGCGGACTCCTAAGATCTGCAGTAGCTGTTGAAGTTGCTCTAATTCCCTTGCTGCTTTTTCAACCGCTTGGTTGCCCAAATGTTTTTCATCGCTTGTGTCCTCTGCTTTAAATAGCTTCGGCCCGTTCGTGCTGTTGGCCGCCAAGTCCATTTTCTTTTGAATTCGAAGAATATTTGACATTCGATCCGCAAGGACTTCTGCGACATTGGCCAGCGTTGTCGTATCCATAACTGAAGCCTTACGGGCGTTGAGCACTTCCATTCTTGCCCGCGTGATCATCTGGCGAGCGACGCTCAACTCATCTTTAAGCGAAATCGACTCCAGCTCCGTCAAGTCCATGTAAATGGTCATTTCCGTCGGAATGCCCAATCGAAACTTGAGTTGATCGAGCGCCGCCTCGAGCGTAAAGCAGTTATTAACCAAATTGCTTCTCGTACGTAAGACGTTCTGTTCAAACTGATCGACCTGGATTCGTGGGATTTTCTCTGCCGTACGATACTCTGCTTGGCTTTGAATGAAGCCGCGAAGGTTGGTAAAGTAGTCTTGCGCGTTGATTTCTATGCCTCGAAAGTTCAGTAGCAGGTTGTAATACTGCGTGGCAATGTCGCGAAACAATTGCTTGCGAAACCGAATGTAGTCCCGAGTCGCGTAAATCACTTCCCGTTCAGATCGAGTTAAGTTTTCAAAGCGAACGTCCCGCTGAAAAACCGTCTGCTGAAAGTCGAACATCATTTCAGAACCGACATCTGCTGCGAATCCAGATGGGCCATTAAACGTCAATACTACGCTGTTCGCAAAACGAGCTAAGAACTGACCGCCGGTTGCCAGCGTTTTCTCAACACCGATTCCGGACGGGGTCGCGAGCCGGTTCTCCGTAACTCCGTTGGTTCGTAAGTGCCGATAGTTGGCCGCGGTACCATTGCCGAACGGAGACGGGTTTAAATCGTATTGATAACGCTGACGCGTCAAGGTTAATGCGCTTCGAAATAAAACTTCTTTTCGAGCCTGATATTCGCGACTATTGATCGAAACTAATTCCATCAAGTTGGCTAACGTCAAACGCCGTACCGAACTGTCGGAAGGCGCAAACTTGGAATTTGCAAAAGATTGCGAGTATTCTTGCTTGAGAGTCTCGAATTCGAGCATTCGTTCAAGGCAGTTCTTTGGCAGTACCTCCCAAGCTTGCGGAGGTATCGTTACTTTGTTGATGGCTCCGTTATTGGGACGCGCGATGGGTTCGGGTTCCTCGGACTTGTTTCCGGACACGGGGTTCTTGTCGTCACTTAGTAACTTCACTGTCTCTGCATGAAAGCTCGCTTGGACAATCGCCGATTCATCGAGAACATCTTGTGCTTGAGGCTGCGGCTCGTTATTTAGTCGATCGGTGTTTCCGGTCGCCTCACTCGATTTTAACGATGAAAGGTCGCGTGGAGAGGAATCAGCCCCATCTTGGCTGACATCGCTTGCGAGCGCCGGAAGCGCATAGCCATTGAGAACCGTTCGAGGCACAGGTAGTTGCGGGCAATCTGGATTAGTTGGATCACAGAAACGAGAACGCGGATCTGGTCGTACTGTATAGTTCTCCTGCAAGCGTTCCGAGAGACACGCGGATTTCTCCTGCACAATTCTGTATGCATCCCGATCCGCCGCAGTTCGATATCGCGTTCGCGAACAACCCGATGGAAGGCCGGCAACTGACAAGGCCAAGATAAAAATGACAATCGAACGCATATAGCGGCGGGAATTCCTGGCAATTGGTATATGTCTCGGCGCTCTTCACCGAGAATTCATCACAAGCTCACGGCGGAGGCTGCCGTTCCACTCTTGGAATCGGCAATGGTTGTAGCGAATCTGCGGCTTGTGCCAGATATTCCACTGAATAAGCCGCAAACTCAATCGCATTAGGCAAACTGGGCAAACTTTAACGGCTTCAGTCGTAGGTCCTGCCTGCCGGGCAGGACTTCAGTGGCAATGTCCCGCCCGGCAGGCGGGACCTACTACTGATGCCTCAAAGCTTCTATCGGGTTCATGCTAGCTGCTTTGTACGCCGGATAAACGCCAAAGACGATTCCGATCGCCACGGAGATCCCAAAAGCAATGAAGATGGAGGCTAAACTCGTGGAGGTTTTAATTCCAAGGATCAACGAGAAAGCAATTGGCAACAGGACGCCAGCGACCACTCCTAGGATTCCACCGCTGGTGCTCAACACAGTTGTTTCCATCAAGAATTGCGAAATGATATGACGACGCTTCGCTCCGATAGCTCGACGAATTCCAATCTCGCGAGTTCGCTCAGTGACCGTTGCCAACATGATGTTCATGATACCGATACCCCCGACCAGCAGTGAAATACCCGCGATAGAACCTAAAACTAGATTCCAAAGCCGCTTTTCGCGTTCGGCCTGATTCAAGAGTTCTAGAGGCACTTGGACCTCGAAATCCTTTTTTCCCGCATGACTTTGTGCCAACATCGTGCGAATGATGGAAGCATAGGGGCGAACTTCGGATTGGTCTTGAAACTCGACCGTAATCTCGCTCAATTCGATTCTTACGTATTGCCGCGAACCCGTTTCGACCAACCGTTGAACGATCCCCATGCGATTCTGTGCAGCAGAAATGGGAACATAGAGATCATTGTTCTGATCGTTCGTGTCATTGCTTAAGGTTTTGGATGATCCACTATCGCGATTTCCGACAACTCCGATCACGCGAAAAGCATCATCTCCCACCAACAACGATTGTCCAATGGGATTTTCGAAGCCGAAAATTTCATTGGCGATTCTGGCTCCCAAAACGATTACATTCGTTGACATTTCCACGTCGTTCGAATTAAAGAATCGTCCATGAATTTTCATTTCTTTGACTTGGGGTAGTTGCTCGGTTGTCCCAACAATTCGAGCAGACGTGACATGCCGCTTGCCGTGTTGTATGTTTTTCTTGTGGACTATCGACGGTACGACAATGCACCCCCCGCGTCTAAATTCCTCGAACATTTTCAAATCGGAATAAGTCAAACCATAGGCAAGTACGTAGCTGGAACTACTATTACTCGGAACATCATTGGTCGGCTGTGGTTTGACGCTCCGCACGATGACGTTCGCAGCTCCAAGTCGACGAATTTGCTCTAGCGCCTCCTGCTTAGATCCCTCACCGATCGACAGCATCGCGATGACGGAAGCAACGCCTAAGATTGTGCCCAGCAACGTAAGAACGCTACGCAATTTATGGAGCATCAAATTGCGAATTGCTAGGCTGAAAGTTGCGAAGAGCACATATACTCCGGCTACAGTGCTGGCTGGAGCCGC
Organism: Pirellula sp.; assembly: GCA_043744075.1. Taxonomy (GTDB): domain Bacteria; phylum Planctomycetota; class Planctomycetia; order Pirellulales; family Pirellulaceae; genus JBKCUI01. The sequence goes on from JAYTVL010000379.1 coordinate 4,307, forward strand.
AACGCGCTAGCGTGCGGGCTGGCCAAGAATCTCTTGCGAATCCGGCCCTCATGCTAGCGCATTGAGGCTCAAAATTTACAAAGTGAGTGCTATTGGGCTAACGCCCTTCGGCTAATAATAATTCCGACTACGATGCAGGAACAGTTGGATCATGTTCAGAGAACATCGCTTCTACTAAATCTTGAGCGTTCATGGCGATGGACTCTCCCTCCGACAAACCGCTTTGAATGCTCACTTTCGTATCGCTTGCTTGGCCGAGTTCGACGTGGCGAGCGTGTGGACGATTGCTCTCGTCGCGCACGACGACGTAGGTTTTCTCATCGTGTGTCACAACCGCGTGGAGTGGCACCGTTACGACGTCCTCTATCGAATCAACTAGAATTTCGGAGACCGCAGTCATTCCTGGCTTGAGCCCCTCGACTTTTTCATCGATCGTAACAACCGTATGGTAAACCTTGGTATCGTTACCGGACCAACTGTTTTGTTCTGGAAGCACAGCAACGGACTTCACCGTCCCCCGATACTTCAACTGCGGAAAGGCATCGACTGACACTCGAACCGAAAGTCCCGTTCTTACCTGATCTAGCGAAGACTCATGGATACGCGTTTCCACTTGCATCGAATCCAAATTAGGGATCGACAACAATTTTTGACGAAATAGGACAGGAACCCCTTCGCGAATTTCAATGGTCCTGCTGCTTGGGTAAGCAACCAAGCCTGATTGCGGTGCGTAGATTTTGCATTTCTTAAGTTGCGATTGATAACGAGCCAGTCGCTCCTGTTCCTTCTTGAGCGATTCTTCTTTGGCACGCATCAGGGCGTGGACTTGTGCGAGTCTTGCCTCGTTGTTGCGCAAGACCTGTTCAAGGCCACGTTTAGCGGTTGCAACTTTACCTTCCAAGCTCAACAAATCTTTCCTCTGTTCATAGACTTGCATTTTCTTGAGGGTCGAAACTTCGGTTTGAAGTTGATTCAGTTTCGCAGCGAACGTCCCTTCGGCTTGAAGGTAGATCAGTTCTTTTTGACGAACTTCGTTGCGGTTTGCATAACCAAGTTTGAACAAGGACTGAGAGCCACGCTGTTCTTCGCGGCGGAGTTCCATTGTTGCCTGGGCTGAAAGAATTTCGTTGTTGACATCATCGATGCGACGACGATTGGCATCGACTGCGAGTTTTTGGGTCCCGTTGTCCTTGTCGGTGTACATTTCCAATTCAAGCTCTGCCAATTTGATCAGAAGTTCCGCCTCGGCTTTGGCGGTTGTGTTCATGGTAAGCTGGTTTTTGAGGTTAGCTTCCGCTTGAATGTTTTCAGAGATCGCGTTTTCAGTGTACAGAACTTGATCGTCTAACGCTTCCTGCAATGGATTCGAATCCAATTCAATGACTAAGTCTCCCTTGGTAACAGATGCTCCGTTGGCGATCATCCACAGAATCGTTGTACCATTGATATTGTCTTTCCGAACATCTTCGACTTCGCAAAGCAACTCGACATTCGATTGACTTTCCAAGCTTCCGCGTTCCAGAACGACTACCTCTAGATCGGACCGATCAACTTCTTGCCAAACAACTTGGCTGGAAATTGCTGAGGAACCCAGCTTTTGTCGGTTCCAACTCCAAGCGGCAAACGACACAACCACCAGAGCGATTACTGGGACCCACGCGCGATTGTGTTTCGCTGCGCGAGGCCAAGGATTGCCACTGCTTGAAATGTCAGAACGGTGAGCAACCGTGGACATAATTTTGGACTTCAGTGTTCGGAGGGAACCGGATCGTCGGATACGGCAGGAGTGGACAGCAATTGTCGGTGGGCTAATGGGCTAAATGGATTCTAGCTTCTTTCCTAATCAAAGATTCAATTATAATTGGTCTAACTGCAAAAAGCAATGACAGCCGAATACTTGACTTTAGTCATAAAGGTATGGCTATGGCTAAGTCTTCTGACCATATTGCACTTGCCAGCAAGAACCAAATAGCGCTGAGCACCCTAATAAGAGACCAGTCGAATCATTCCGGATGAATTGCGGCAAGAGAATGGAGGAGGCAAGAGAATGGGCTTAGTGGTTCGAGGTCTACTTGTTGAATGAGCCGTATTGGGAGACCCTTGTCGTCGACTGACCAGCGGTAATAATTCTGATCATTCTTTTGCCCTCATTCTTTTGCCATGAAATCGGCTTCAAGTCACCCGACTGAATACCATGAATTCTGGCCCACATCGTTGCGATGGACTTGTACAGCAGTTAGGCGAGTGGCAGACTGAAAGGTACTAGGCCGTACCTCAGGGCGTGCCACCCAATTTACAGGTAAATTTCAAACTGCCGCTCGCCTTACGGTTTCTTGGTTAATGAAAAGTCGATCGTCGCGCCGCCCATCGGTACGGTCGCATTGAGGATCGTTTTAGCTGAGTCCCAGTACTTGGCAGATAAGGTCTCTTCGAGTCCTGTCTCGGCGGCGGCCGGTTCGCCAGCTTTGGCGTTGGCAGGGGGGTCTTTCATCTTGCTTATCGTTACTGCAAACTCGCCTTCGGGGGCACCGGTCCGGCTGCGTTTTTCCGGCTTGAGAATATACTTGCCGTTAGTATCCGTCATACCGATACATGCGTTGCCGAGTGTACTTCCTCGAGGAAAGAACATGACTCCAGCTTTAGCTAATGGTTGACCGTCAAGGGTGACTATGCCACTAACTGGGTGTAGTTTTGGTCCGTTGTCAGAGCACCCACTGACGAACGTCAAAACCCCGCACAAAGCAAAGGAGCTTATCGCTCCAAAATATGGAGTTCTGTTCATATCGGTGGAAATCCGCTTTTGTAGCTTACGGTAATTGAACGACTTGACCATCCGCTATTCGGCAAAGATTGGTCAACGTTGTAAAGTTAATCGAATCAGAGACGAAGTGCACCGAACCGTCACCTAATGTAAAATGGCAACCGCCTGGATGGTTGCTACCGGCCCAACCCCAACTGCCAAGTTGGCCGGGTATTTGAGTTGGTCGAGTCGGACCACGATCTTTGACATTCAGCCCGCGCCCGTTCTGTTGAGTGCAAGAACCATCTACCCCAATCATCACCCAACCGCGATATCCCCATGCGTTGCCTTCGCCGTTGACTACATCTAGAGTTGTTTCGCCAAGCATAAATGTATTGCTGGTTCCATCAATGACGGAAGCAATCTTGGTATCGCTATTCTCGCCAAACATGTTCTTAACGTTGGAAGCCAGCGACTTGAAATAGTTGCAGTTGATATGGCAATTGACACTGAAGTCGTAGTTCGTCCTCGCACCTTTTAAACCGCTGCCATTCTTGATCGAATAGAAGTCACTGTTGTCGACATGGAATGGATCGCCAGGATCACTGGGGCAAATAAAAATCGGTAGTTTTTGGGCTACCAATTTACCATTACCGTTTAGGACCGGATCGCCCGCGATCGGGGCAGTGCTACCGCCTCCAGTTGAAACAGCCATCGAGGCAGCACCGGAAAAACTATACTGCGAGGATACGTTACCGTTTTCGAAAAAAGGCAATACTGCTAACCACCCCGAAGCGTTCAGCGCGGGCGAATTGCCAACAAACGTTCCTGTCTGCTGGCAAGACTTCCAAGAATAAGTGGCTGCTGGAAAAGTTCGGTACGTATCATGGTAGTTATGTACCGCGAGTCCAAGCTGTTTCATATTATTGGAACATTGCATCCGGCGAGCTGCTTCTCGAGCCGCCTGAACGGCGGGCAATAACAGTCCAACCAAGAGACCAATGATCGCAATGACTACAAGAAGTTCTACCAAGGTAAAACCCCGACCGAATAACCTACGCCGATTCATAAGAGCACCTCCAAAAAAGACCAAATAAATCTGAATTGCAAACTGCTACTCATTGAAACTTCTTTTCACCCGCACCCTCACCCCGTGAAGATCTACGATGACGCATACTACTTCTCCTGAAAGAAAAAACTTGAAAACAAAACAGATCCTTACCGGAGCCCGGCAAATGATCGACGTACTGAATTTTCTTGCGTAAGCATCGTCCATGGCGGTCGTGAATTCGCACCCGCACAAGGAGTCATCTACGCTTGTCCGAGCTCAAGGATCAAACGATCGGAATGGAAGGATTTCGGTGCAGAGAGGGATACCTCATTTCAGGCTATGGCTAAAAAGTTCTGCCGTCAATAGTCCATGAAAAGAATCACCAAGATTTCCAGAAAATAATTGTTCGACTGGGAATTGCTGGGATCAAGTCGGTCGCCCATTCCGGCGTGGTTGCCATAAACGACAACTCAGTCTCAATGGTTTTCATATTGAGGGGGTGCTTTGCCTGATCGGCCTGTTACCTTCGGCTCCGACCGGCGCGACGGCTTATCGCTGATTTGTTCTATCAAGATCGTGAATTTCCAGTCATCACAGAAGTCGTAGGAATTAATGTAGAGAAAGAGCCTTTGAGACCGTTTTCATTTTCGTCAGCTTTGCGACGGATTTAGATCAAATGCCACAAAACACGTTTACCGTCGATACGCACCTCTTCCGTGAGCTTGGTGAACTGTTGGTAAAACGGAACTCGACCGCGCTCTTAGAGTTGATTAAAAATTCTTATGATGCTGATGCGACATGTGTGACGATCGAAGGCCGCTTTCTCGACGACACAAAAAAGGGGTGGATCAAAATTACCGACGACGGAATCGGTATGAACACGGACCGATTTACAAAAGGTTTTTTGACTATAGCGTCTCGATTCAAAGAGACGGTGAATCGTAAATCCGCTAAGTACGGAAGACGGTTCACTGGCGCGAAGGGAATTGGGCGTCTTGCCGCCCACAAACTTGCAAAGTTCTTGGAAGTAGAGTCTTGTCCCGATTCTGCGTACATGGATCCAAGCACAGAGTTATTGTATGCCAGTATTGATTGGGCAAAGATTGAATCACTGTTAACGCTTTTTGACGTCGAAGACTCCGGGGCGATTGTAGTACGTACCGAGCCTCGACCTCGTCGTGTCAAACCAGGCACAACTATCACGTTAAGCAAGCTTCGAAAGAAGTGGACAAACGCGGAATTGGTACAACTACAAGCGGAAGTCGAGAGTTTTCAGCCACCTACCGTGTTAGTGGATTTACCGAAACGAATAATTGCTAGCGAACCCCTGTTCGTTAGACCGCTAGTTGCCGAAATCGATTCAGCGGACAACGGAATTCGATGCGAACTGCTGGGGGACTTTGCTTCAGGCGACCCATTCTGGCCACAGGTTGCCGAGACGGCTCAATGGCTTGTTGAAGTCGACGCGAGTTCAACAAAAACAAAGGTTCGAATTCGAATTACACCTACAACAGCGGGCAAACAAGCATTCACTGAAGCTAAAACTTGCAACTACAACTACGCCCATCCGGACCATGAATCTGGACCGCATTTCCAGGCAAGAATCTTCATCAAAGAGGGTGCTGGAGGCAATAGAACTTTTAAGCAATGGAGTTCTCGATCGTATGGCATTCGCGTTTACAACGAGAGCTTTCGCGTCCTTCCTTACGGTGAGCCGGAAAATGATTGGTTGTCAATAGATGCGGATTACAAGAGCCGTGCGAAGTCACTTACCTGGCTTGGAGACAAAGGATTTGAATTGGCTCACGAAGACGAGAACGAAGGGTTGATGATTGTCGGCAATAGTAATTATTTTGGTGCCGTTTTCCTAACTTCGTCTGGTTCGCCAAATTTAAGAATGCTGGTTAATCGCGAAGGATTTGCGGATGACCAAAGCGTGGACCATTTGATTGACATCATGAGAACTGCGATCTACTTATCTGTTCGTGTCAGAGCCGCAGCGAAACGTTCACTGCGTGAACAACGAAGAACGGACCGTCAAGGTGTGCCTGAAGCGCGTCTCGAGCTAAAGCAAGCAGTCGAAGAATCAGTAAATAAAGCAACTGAACTTGCGAAGGAAGCACGTGAACTTGCAGCTAGGGGGAATATCTCAGGGGCAAAGCAAAAAATCGAACAAGCGGCTTCTCAGTTTACGGAAAGAGCAGAAGTACATGGCCGTCTCATGAATGAAGGCTCAATACTGCGAGTACTTGCGTCTGTCGGTACACAGATGGCAGCGTTTGTTCACGAAATCAACAGCATACTTGGAATGGCAAAAGCGCTTGAGAATGCAGTCCTGGAAATCGAACGCGACTTGCCACTGACGAGTGTGCAAAGGAAACGATTAAGTCAAGTGCGAACGTCGATCGCCGATCTGAGACGAGGAATCAAACGGCAGGCATCATACCTTACGGACGTCATTTCACCGGACGCTCGTCGAAGACGTACACGCCAAAAATTGTCAGACCGATTCGACGCGAGCTGTCGCTTGATTTCATCTACTGCATCTAGAAGAGGCATTGAAATTGAGAATTTTGATACCTCCCGATCTAAAGTCACCTCCGATGTTTGCTGCCGAACTGACTGTATTGTTCTCTAACTTACTTACGAATGCACTAAAAGCATCAGAGGCTGAAGGACGCATTCGAGCAAAGGGAAGGCTGACTTCCGAAGGGCATGCGGTTGTTACCATTGAAAACACCGGTACGGCGGTTGACATCGGGGAAAGCGAACGCTGGTTTCTTCCATTTGAATCAACGACTGTTGATATTGACCCAGTACTTGGCCAAGGAATGGGGATGGGGTTACCCATTACTCGCAATCTATTGGGCGATTATGGCGGAACGATTGGCTTTTGCCCGCCATCGCGTGGATTTTCCACTGCAATTCAGATCGTCTTTCCAAAGTAGATGTCATGGTAAAACCAAGAGTTCTAATTATCGATGATCACGCCGACGACGAGCGTGGCAAACTACAACTCATAAACGAAACACTTCAACTCATTATCTGCCATCCCGAGGATGTAACTGTTGAAAGCCTGCGCGAAGCGGATGTAGTCGTCGTTGACTATCGGCTGGACGATGATTGGAGTGAACGTGACGATTTACACTCAATTAGCCTTAAACCGATGAACGGCCTCGCTTTGATCGCTGTTTTGCGATCGCACGAAAACAAAATTAATGCGACGCCCACTTCGTTCATTCTCCGGTCGGCTCACTTGGTCGATCTTTCATCAGGTTTCAAAGCCGATTGCCGATTGCATGTTATCGCAGGTCAAAGTGGACTTGAATGGGTTGTGGATAAGACAACCGAAGCAGAGGAACAACTTTTGCAGATTGAGAAGTTTGCTGAAGCGACAAATGCTCTACCTGTTTCTTGGCCAAAAGACTCAAGGCTGGACTTGAATACTTTGCTTAAAAAATGGCTCGCAATTCCAGAACTCTGTTGGCGTGAACTTGCATGGAACGACATCGAGGATTGCCATCCACCTGTGCATGAACTGTTTGATCGAAAGGATGGACTGAGGCTATTACGATGGCTCGCGCACCGAATTCTGCCATACCCTTGCTTCTTATGGACCGAGGCGAGGCTTGCAACACGCTTAAACGTAAGTCTGGAATCGCTTAGGCAATCATTGGAGTCCGATCTTTATTCACTCCTGAAGTCTGCTGAATACTGCGGTGCCTTACACGGGTACGATGGGCAACGAAGATGGTGGAGGAGCGGCGTTGAGTCGATACTATGGGAAAAAACCGAAGGGCGCTCATTTGATTCGGAATACACGATTTCAGAACTGAATAAATCGCTTGACAAGAAACTCGTTGCAAGTTCATTGCGACAGTCAATTTTGGTAGTCAACCGCGAATTCACAATTCAGAATGAAGCTATTGAAGTCGATCTTGCCATTCGGATTCAACCCGATGACTGGCCCGTCTATGCCGAGCAGGCTTGGGCAAGTATTGTTGATGCAAGCGAAGACTCGCGACTAGCAGGGGCAGTCGTTTCTTCAGATCGCTATAAACTTTCTATCGACGCAGTATCGGAGAATGAGTAGTGTCCGATTATCAATCGCTTACGTTTGAATTTGCTGATTTTCAGCGAGAGATTTCCGCAATTAAGGCGATGAGTGAAGGGTTTTTGGACGGCCCTTCCACGCTAATTTTCGATGAGCTAAAAGGGGTAATTGCGAATCTACAGACACAGCAATCCGATCAGGGGATTTCTTGGCAAGTCCGCGAGGCAAGACCGCTTAGGACCATAGTTACAAATGAGTATGAACCTGGTAAAAAAGGTGGCGCCCATAAGGCTATTGGAGAACTCTCATGGTGCTGGAATATTCGCGTTGTACCGGTAAAAAAAGGACGACCCCTCAAATTCGAGATTTGTGGAAATGCGTCGATTAAATTAAGGATTCGAACGAACGATGCTTCTGGTCAGGAGTTGGCTCTGTGGCGTGTGGAATGTGGATCGTCGGATTCACCAGGATGTTATTTCCATACGCAGGTAGGTGGCGAAAGTGAAGTCCCGCCGTTTCCAAGTAGCCTTAGCGTACCTCGATTCCCGACGTTGTTCGTAACGCCTATGTCAGTTATCGAATTTTTTCTTGGAGAGCTGTTTCAGGAACGTTGGCACCAGCATGTAGTTGGCAACCAAAAACATCAAGGGGATTGGAACAACATCCAGAAGAATCGACTTGAAAAGATCTGCGATTGGAATCTCAAACAGATTCGGAATTGTCAAGGATCTCCCTGGATTGGCTTGAAGCATGCCAAGCCATCAACTAACGATGCCATGTTCGTCGAGCGTAAATAATAACATGGCTAAAACCCTGCCACCACCTTCTTGTAATGTCTATACGCCATCAATTCTTGCAAATGCGATGGTTCAATCGTTGGGAATTGCGAAGAATGCCAAATGGCTTGAACCATGTGTTGGAAAAGGCGCAATCATCAGGGCAATGTCGGACGCTGGAGTAAAACCTCATCAAATAGAGGGGCTTGATTTGTCTTCGGCCGTGGAGCAAACGGATCGCTACGCATCCGTAACGCGATCCACGGAGTTTCTCTCCTGGGCTCTAGAAACCAAGATGCGATTTGATCGAGTTGTTGCAAATCCTCCATATATCGCTCTCAACAAACTGCCATCGAAGATGGGGGTCGCGGCGTCAAGACACTATGCACCAGACGGAACATTGGTTGCACTCACAAGTAACTGCTGGTACGCCTTTCTTTGTGCCAGCTTGAGGCTATTGAATTCCAAAGGAAGCATTGCATTTCTACTTCCGTCCGCTTTTGACTATGCTGACTATGCGATACCGCTTAGGCAACAACTGCCTTTACTGTTCGAGCGTTTTGAGATTCACCGAAGTCAGGTTCCGTTGTTCGAACATGTGGATGATGGAACGATAGTGATGGTCGGGCACAAGTATCGTGAACCATCCGTCTGCACCTTTCGCGCCGAGTATCCGGGGGTGAAGGAATTATCATTGGGATTGACGGGCCATAAACGACAAAAACCAACTACGAAAAACCAAGCGAAGCGTAACCGTACAGAATCTGTTGCACTGCACAAAATAATGACAATTAGAATTGGTGCAGTTACGGGTGACGCCAAATATTTTTTGTTGACCGAAGAAGAACGACTCCAACATGGATTGCCAGAATCGTCTGTTCACCCAGCCGTTACCCGCTCTAAACATATTCTCTTTCCGGAAATTTCCCTCAATCGTTGGAGTGATCTAAGAGAGTCTGGGGAACGAGTTTGGTTATTTCGACCGACTAACGGTTCGACAAGGTCAAAGTTCGTCCGAGAATATCTCGAGTTAGGTAACCGACACGGTGCCTGTAAAATGGATGCGTACAAGATTGTCAATCGTGAACCATGGTATATCACGCCAATCCCCACTACCCCAGATGGATTCATAAGCGGCATGTGTCAGTCTGGTCCAGTTGTCTGTTTTAGTCGTATGAAGCAACTAACAGCGACCAATACGCTTTTTACCGTACATTGTGAACCAATCTTACGTCCACAGGAACGACTCGCATGGGCTTTAATGCTGCTAACGTCGGATGTACAAAAACAGGTGAACGAACGCGCTCGTAGATACGCTTTGGGCCTACGAAAACTTGAACCAAGCGATCTTCATGCTATCTTACTTCCCAGGCCAAGTATCGTTGAAGTCACAAAAAAGAAATACAAACAAGCTGTTGATGCCGCGATGAATATGGAATTTGCAGATTCTTCCAGAATTGCCGACTCGTATATCGACCAATAAGTCGGACTCGCTTCGGTCGCCCAAACCGAAGCAGTTGGGGAATTCGCTACCGCAACCTCGAAAGAGCCAAAATGGACTGCCTTACATGATTTGGAATTTCGCTCCATGCTTGGAAGAGCGATTGCAAATCCGCGTCAATCGATGTCCTGAATGGACAGTTGGTGCCGCACCGATGCAGCGCCATTGCAGCGCATGGAAGGTGACAATTGTCGCAAGTGTAAGCAGCGTCGTGGCTTGCGTCTATTTTAGTGTCGGGTTCGAATCCCGCCGGCCCGATTTTATTCTTGGTTCCATGTTTCTTGACGAGAGCTTCTTCGGCCTGCTTTGCTTCATAGAGAGCACAGTTCATCATTGGCAACTCCCAGGTCGATGAGTGCTTTCCACCGGATTTCATGGATCGAAGGTTTGACTGGATCATTGAGTCTATGGACTGCTTGAGGCTACGAGCTGACCCGATGACTTCTGTTGTCAACATGTCACTTGCAAGCCCGACCCCAAATCCCGCAACGGCAGCGGTATTGCTACTGGCTTTGCTTGGATTGCCGTCACTGTCAACGCTGCCAAGGCTTTTAACTACACTTTCGGTTGCCAATCCAATCAGGGAGCTTAGGACGAAGTTCCGAACGGCTTCAACAGGCGCAAAATCAGCGGCTTCCTGTGCTTTATCCAACACATCAATGCAGCTTCTCGACCATGGAATTAGATCAAACGACAATGTGATGGGTGAATGCATCCGGGATCAATCCAATCCGTCCGCTTCATATAGCGATTCACTTAATTCCCTCATTGATTTCCGCATCGCTTGCAGTCGAGGAATGACGATTCCCGAAACGTCAGCGGGTGACAACACCTGCGTCTCGAACCTAACTTGAAGCCATGTTCGATGCACGCTTCGACCTTGCGTCCACTTGGCAGTCGAGTCCCAACTCAAAACAGATTCAGCAAAGTCCTTTGAATCGACGGCCTTTGCGAGTTGCTCAAGGTCGGCATTGATTGCGGGCTTTTTCGGGGGCGATGCTTTTTGGGGAGCCTATGTCTTTGCGGAGAAAGAGTTTTTTAAGAAGAAACTCGACTTCATGCCTGCTCTAAATTGCGGGACATGCGAGCCAAATTGCAAACCGGAGGAGGGCACAGTCCATTGGGGTGCGGGAATCAGCCCGTTCCCCTACATCATCAAGCCCAACGAATCTATCCGTTGGAAAAACGCTGGCATCGAAGTTGGTTTCCTGCTGCACCCGCGATCATCGTGCGACGTTGACCTTGAAGTCATCGCGTTGTTGGACCTGACTGATTGGCTTCCGCCTCCCGTAGGGCCTGCGGTTAAAGCCGGAAAGGAAATTGCTCGCAACCTGGGTAAGAGATTTAACCTCGAACTTGAGTGCGGGGCTGGCATCGACATTAGCGGCTCAGTCCATTTGTGAAAAAGTGTCCGTGGCGGCGGGATGCATGGAATCACTTCCGACAGTGCCAAGATTTGCGGTGGCAGCTTTGTCGGCTGCAACGTAAACCTCGGACACGACAAGTCCTCGCTTCCCGGAGCCTAAATGCAAGATAACATGGGGCTAAGTAACCTAGTGATTTTCTATATCTTTCACTTGTGCGCAATGAGCGCGGCGTCAACTTTACGCAACGCTTCAAATGGGCTGTGAATCAAAATGCGCCTGCGGCAGGACGCCTCGCACGGTATCGAGACCTGCGCAGGCGGTGAGGTCGATCAGCCTATCTACAATTATATCGAAGGGGATTCCGCACCCAAACTTGCATATCAATCCTTCACTGACTTCCTTACGGAAAGTATCGAGGAGCAGAAGCGGCAGCGGCTGTAACGCGATCAGAGCGAACGGGCTGACCAGGTCGGGCACCTCGCCATTCTTACCATGGCCAGCTGAAGTGAACTGAACGGCAATTCCGGTTCGTTCAACGCCGCTGCGGCCTTGGCGAACGCACAGCTCATCCAAACGTTTACATCCAAAATTTTCTGCGGTACGAAGGCGAGAACGCTCGGTCCGAGCGCGTGCATCGCTTCCTGCGATTGTAGCTCGTGCGTTTCTTTGGAAATCGGCCAAGGTAGGAACGCCGCAATTTGGCCATTCATCAACGCGAATCGCAATCGGCATACATCTCAACCACAGCCCAAGCCCGAGTTGCTGGCACAGGTGTCGAATTATCGACATCTGCTTAATCGAGCCGGATTCGCGAAGATGCTCCTCAATTAGTTGATTGACTTCCTGGCTGGATGCTCGTTTGGAGCGCTGTTTCGCCAATTCAAACCAAAGCCGAATGAATTAACTAGCTAGTGTCTGTCCGGAAATTGATTTGACCAATAAAAAGGTTGGATAAAATGTAAAAAAGCTCCTTGAAGAAAGAGCCGTTTGATCGGTTCTC
>JAYTVL010000380.1:0-4597 GCA_043744075.1 Pirellula sp.
GAATGGGTTGCAATGTTTGAAGTTCACGGATGGCAGCCGCTGGCCCAGTCGCAGTGATCACCGGCTTCAACGTGAGCAGCTCATACAACGTCGACCCCAGACTGAATATGTCGGTACGGGAATCTAGCTCCTTCGAGCTTCTTCCGGACGCTTGCTCGGGACTCATGAAGCGTGGGGTTCCCATTAAATCGCCGGTCCGAGTCATATTGACGTCGATGTCGGCTTCGAATCGAGCCAGACCGAAGTCTGCGATAAAAAGTTTTCCACGTTGATCCAGCAACAAGTTCGAGGGTTTGATGTCTCGATGAATCACACCCCGTTTGTGGGCGAATGCCAGCGTTGTGGCCGCTACCTTGCCTAATTTTGCGACTGCTCGATACCAAGTCTCGTGGCCCATCGCCGCGGTGGTAACCGCCGCCACCACGGTATGATCAGTCGAAGTGTCACCTTCTGGTCGTTTGACGAAAGGATGATCACTGACTGCCTCACTCGCCTGCGGCTGCGGGTTAAACGAGGCTTGTCGTTTTCGCTGGGTAATCACTTCGGCCAACGAGCAGCCGTCGACTAGCTTCATCGCATAGAAGTGCACACTCCGTTCGCAGCCCATTTCATAGATCGGTAGGATATTCGGGTGCTCGAGCGTGGCAGTGATGCGAACTTCCTTTCGAAAGCGTTCGATGGCGCTCTCCGACCACAGCGAAGCAAACGGTAGTATCTTTAACGCCACTCGCCGCGATAGCGACATCTGCTCCGCTTCATAGACCACTCCCATGCCTCCACGACCAGCCTGCCGCACGATGCGATAATCACCCAGAACGCGACTGAGTCCGTCTACTGGGTCCGTTTCAGGGATTTCACTATGGTGAGAGAAGTCGACCTTCGCCAACGCCAAGACCTTCATGGCTGGCAACATTTGGCGTATTTGCTCGGCGTGCTCAATGTGTTCGTCGATAAATGCGGCAGAGTCAAAGTGCGACTCATGGAGGATGCGGTCGGTCAGTAGCTCGATGACTCTTCCCAGCTCCAAATCATCATCGTCTTGATCGTCGCTTGCGGAATGGATTGTAGTTGTCACGACTCCTCCGTCTCGCGATCCAGCAACTGACGCAGTCGCTTGATGGCACGCATGTGACGCTTTACAAAGGCGGCCTCGGTAATGCCGATGACTTGTATTGCCTCTGCGGTCGAAAGCTGTTCCAAGTAACGCAAGACTAACACTTGTCGATCTTTCGGGGACAGTGCGTCAAGAGCGGCGCCAACACGCACACGCAGCTCGTAACGGATCGCCTGTTCACTCGGGCTACTGCCTTGAGCCACAAGACGGTCAGCCAATGCCACGACCGACTCGTTTGACAATTCGAGATCGCCACGATGTTCACGAAGTATGCTCCGCTTTTGCGCCAGGTGATGTTGCTGTAAATGTACCAATCGTTGCCATGCGATCTGCCGCAGCCAAGGGTAAAATGCGAGAGGGCGTTCTTTGAGGTAATCTGGCAACCTTTGCGAAGCTTCAACTAGGGCGTCTTGCACCACATCCGATGGATCGACCCGGGCCACCAAACGAGTATCCATGTAGACCATTACCATCCGTCTCAATCTTTCTCGATGGAGAGCAAGAAGATGCTCGACTGCTGACTTATCCCCCTCGCCCGCCCGCCGGATGAGGGAGGATATGTCTGGATCAGAAACCGCCATTCGGATGAACTCCTATACCTAGTATTTGAAAATGGCTCCCAACCCGGACACAGATTCTCGGAGAATGCACCTACTAAAGCGATTAAACTCTTTCCACATATAGGGTTACAACCGAAAAGTTTATTTTTCGCAATTCTGCCATAATCGATCACAACATGGGACGCAAACCGTGGTCTAGTCATTCCGATTTGGCCTTGCTGGCTCCAAAAAGTGAGTGCGGTGATGTTCAGCGAGTGGCGTCCTTTTTTGGCTTACTTAGATCTCAAGAGGTTCAAAGCCTTCTCAAGGTTTTTTGTGTTAGTGGATTCGAGTCGTAGCACCTGAACACGGCGGGCCGATGAAGTAGATGATTGTTGATCAAGTTTTTCGATAAATGTACGCACTTCCGTAGTTAAGCTCGGCGGTCCACGCAACACTATGGAATTAGTGGAATCGTCAACAGACACGGTTAACAAGGGCCCTGTTTGCTGCGCGTTTATTTGCTGCAAAACTGTCGCGACTTCATCGGACACGCCCTCTGGGATTTGTACTGGTTCTCGGCCAGCTCCAGAGGTCAATTGAGATTTGTAGACATCCTGCAAGATACTCGCAACATTCTTCGCACTTGCGGCCTGAAGCTGGACAATAGACGGAGAATTCTGCTGTAGCGTATCGAGAAGATCTTCGGAATCGAATACTGCAAGCAATTCCTCTACAATTTTGCGGTCGGCGCGATTGCCACCAATAATTAAAGCGTTAATACGCGAATCAGCAACAATTTTCACACGTTGAAACGCATCGGCAACCGGGGATCGCCGACTGCTCTCGCCAGAACCAAAGAGGTCCAACAGCAACTCTCGCAAGTGTTTCGCGTCAGCATGTCGCAAGATGTAAACCGAAAAATTTCCTGCCGTAGCAAAAGGTGTCACCTTGGGATTCATCAAAGTATCGAGAAGTCGCGTGAATAGATCCAGCGCTTCCGTATCATCTGACGCCAACGTCCATTGGTCGTCCCCGGTGACGACAATGATGGGAGACAATTCTTTCTGTGTTAGCTGTGCATCAGCATTCGCTTGTGTGCTTGTCAATCGTTGCGTTGTTGCAAAACCGGCAGCTAGCGCTCGCGGCTCAGAATTGTTTCGTCCAGTTGATTCAGAATCTATTTGTCCAAGCGGCTCTGGATTTACGACTTTGATCGGATTCTTACGCATCGATGGCCAAACTTGCTTTATGTCCTCGAGCAACGGCTTTGAGCCGCGATGAGTGGGTACGAATCGCAATTTGCCTGTTCCATTCGAAACCTTTGATGGCCCCTGCGACTCACCCATTTGTTTAAGGAGCTTGTGGACGCTCTCAAGCTGATTTTTGGTGGCGCGCACTAACACCTGTTGTTGATTCGCATCGATTGAGATCATTGGAGCGCTTGTCAAGGGTTCGTCCTGAAAAAGTGCCTCTGCCGCGAGTTTGAATGACATAGGATCGGCTGAATTTAGCTGAATAATCTCGAGTTCACGAGGTGGCGGGGCAAACTGCTTTATTGCATCGTCAACCAACTTGAGTTGCGTCGGCGTACCCGTGACAAAAAGTTGTTCATTGAGCGAATCGTAGCGAACATCGACCGAACGGCCCTCGTCCTTAAATAGGCTTTCGATCGAGGTCGTCACGGCTTTTCCGTCGACTCCCCCCAAAGAAAAAAGCTGGAGTTTCTTGGATTCGTTGGCTGGCTTTGCTGAATCGAGCTGTTCGACTAATTGCTCCGCTACGAGCAGTTCTTGTCGACTGCCCACGACGAACACACTCTTGGCATCTCGGCTAAAACTGACTCCTGCCGTAGAACGTCGCCCAAATGCCGTTTGAAGAGCCTCTGCCACGGATTCTGCTTTGGCATGTTTAAGCACAAAGGCTTTAAGCGAGGGAAGCTTCGACGGCTGAGAATTGATTTCCGCGACAACTTTGGCGATCGCGACTTGATCCTCTTCGGTTGCTGCGGCAAAGACACCGCCGCTCGCAGTATCTGGAGCGAAACTGGCTTTCGGAAAACTCTCTTGCAACGCGCGAGACAGAGGTAATGGCTCGGATGATGTCAGCGAATAGAAGCGAGTCTCTTTCGAAATGATTCCGCCAGCGTCTACTTCCGCTACAATTTGCGCAATGCGATCCATTTCCGAGGATGGAGCGGTCACGATTAGGCTATTGGTAGCCGCATCAGCGGTCGCCGTCGCTTTTAAAGAAAAACCCTGTAGTGCAGCTCTCAAGGAAACTGCCGTCCCTTTCTTAACTGGGAAGACACGAGTCACATTGTTTAGTGTTTCGACATCAAAGTCCTTGACGATCCCCTCAATTCGTTTGTGTTGCTCGGGCGTTGCGGTTGCGATAAGAACGCCTTCTTCGCGTGAACCATAAATAACTGCATCGGGCATGAGATCGACCAGAATAGTCGAAAGCCCTCGCGCGCTCGCATGTTTCAAACGATAAACGTGCGTTTCACGGTTTGATATTTTCGGTTGATCAAACGTCTGAAGAAACTCGCGAATCCTTTGGTGTTCATGTGCTCGGGCAGTGGCGGCGATAGTGCGGGACGCAACGTCTTGAACGATAGTAGCCCGAGGGGCAAGCGCTTGCAAAACAGCCAAGGCACTAACGGTGTTTCCATACTTGAGCGGATAGACGACGGATGAGCTCGCATCGGGTGGAGGAAGCTCTTGTTGTAGCTTGGCGAACCTGACTGCAACCATCGTAAGTTCCTCGGGAGTTCCGATTGCTAAAAGTGAACCGCTACGTGAACTAGACTCTAGACGAATCGTCGACGGCAAAGTCGCTTGTAATGCACTCACAAAGGATGTTGGATCAACCCGATCGGGATCCATCTTGAAAACTTTTACGGTCCGCTCCGAAGAATTCGGGCCGCTTACGATCAAATCGA
>JAYTVL010000381.1:0-16779 GCA_043744075.1 Pirellula sp.
CAAGGATTTGGTAACGGACGGCACGAGCATTTGGGTCGTTAACGATAGCTCGACCGACAAGGTCTTCAAGTATTCGCTTACCGGCTCGCTAATCGGAAGTTGGACGATAACTACCCCAGGTGTCAGCAGTCCGACGGGGATCACGCTTAACCCAGCTAGCCCAAGCGAACTTTGGATTGTCGACAATGGAACCCGTATGGTCTATCAATACAATGCCGCGGTGGGCGTGACATCCGGATTGCTATCTGCAACGTCGAGCTTTGCGCTTGCCGCTGGCAACAACAATCCGCAAGGGATCGCAGATCCACCTGTGGGAGACAGCCTGCAGATCGTGAGCACAGTCATCGCGCCAATGCCGACGTCCAAAGCTATCGACTCTGCATTTACCCAGTTATCGGATGACTTCGTGCGTAGACAACCTGTCAATACTTTCGAAATCGATCGATCCGACAGCGAGCAGTCGTTGGCTACACCATTGTCAACGAATAGCTTGATCCAATTCCCAACTCAACAGTCCATGCAATCGTCCAAGGGTGAGAATCGATCGCCATCCCAAGCGAAGCGATTGACTGGCACAACAGACGACATCTTTTCAAATTGGGATACGGACGAGTTGAAGGAATTTGACATGTAGTCTTGATCGATAGCATGCCGTTCAGCATGGTACGGTCGTGTAAGACGGTGTTGTCGGTATAGATAGCCCAACGGGCTTACACAATGGCAGCCCAGGGCCAAGCGCAGCGCCGCCCTGGGTAAACATCAATCACGATGCAAATTGCCCTGAAGGGGCCACAAGGACAATCCATCGTTGACGAAAGCAATTTGTTTTGCCCCTTCAGGGCAATGTTTGGGCATTTTGCAGTACCCAGGGCGGCGCTTCGCGACGTTCCGTCGCTGCGCTCTGCCCTGGGCTACCATGTTGCTGCCCCATTCGGGGCGACGGATGGCGTACAAACTTCCGACTCTGCACTTTCATGGGTCAATTTGTAAATAGCCCAACGGGCTTACACATCTGCAGCCCAGGGCAGAGCGACGCGGCATAGCTGCAAAGCGCCGCCCTGGGTATCCGACCACCATCGGAAATTCGCCCTGAAGGGGCAAAACATTCGATATTCCGACCGAATCGTTCATATATGTTTTGCCCCTTCAGGGCGAAATCTATCATTTGATGGCATTACCCGGGGCGGCGCTTTGCGGTTTCACCGCGTCGCTCTACCCCGGGCTGCCATTGTGTAAGCCCGTTGGGCTATAAATCCATCACCCAGGCATACCAACTAGCCCGTTGGGCTAAATGCTTCGACACCTCAGATTATGTCGACATGCTTTATTGTTCTAGCCCATCAGCTCTTGTATTGGTTTCCCGTTGTCCACGATCGGTGTAGGACGGCCATTGAAGTCCTTGATGAGCGTGTTCGAAGCGTCGATGCCAAGGTGATGGTAAATTGTCGCTAAGAAGTCACCTGCAGAACAAGTCCGTTCGATGGTATCTTCCCCACGTTTGTCTGTGGCTCCGATGTATCGTCCCGTCTGGATTCCACCGCCAGCCCAGATATTGGAAAATGCGCGAGGCCAATGGTCTCGCCCAGGTTGTTGCGTTCCCGCAGGAGCACTTGCATTCCCAGCGCCGGTACTGGCCGCGTACTCGATTTTCGGAGTACGTCCAAACTCACCGGTCACGACCACGAGTACGCGTTTATCGAGCCCCCGCGCATAGATGTCCTCAATGAGTGCGGAGACCGCTTGGTCATACGCATTAGCGCGAAAACGCATCGCATCGAAAACATGATGATTGACTGCATGGTCATCCCAGTTGCTGACACGACCACAAAGTGGTCCGCTAAGACTTGTAGTGAGCACTTCTACGCCCGCCTCAATCAATCGGCGAGCCATCAAGAGTTGTTGGCCCCATGCATTGCGACCGTATCGGTCTCGTGTTCGATCGTCCTCTCGGGTAAGATCAAACGCTTCTCGTGTCTTCGGATTGGTCAAGAGCGTCATGGCTTGCGTTTCAAATTGGTCGAGAGCTCCCAACTCACCCTGCCGATCAAAGGCTCGTTCAAGCGTATCAAGGCGCTGACGCAAGGATGAACGTCGTTCCAATCGACGGACTTCGTTTTGATCCGACAAGCCAATGTTCGGAACCGAAAAAGTAGGAGAATTGGGATCACCACTTACCGTAAAGGGTGAGTAAGCGTCCCCCAGGTACGCGGGACCATTGTATTCCAAAGGAGGATTGATTCCCGCGTAAAGCGGCAATGGATTCGATCGAGGGCCGGCTTGGGAACGCAAGTAATTGGTGACCGTCATCCAATCGGGAAGCTTGGGTTTGGGTTTATCTCGAGTATCAGGATCGCCTGATAGCATCTGCATTGAACCGGCGGGATGACCGCCAGCTGTCTGACGCATGGAACGCAGCACCGTGAACTTGTCCGCTATGTCGGCTTGCATCGGCAACAACTCGGAGAACTGCAAGCCAGGCACCTTCGTTGAAATTGGGGAGAACGGTCCACGGTATTCGCTGCTGGCCTGCGGTTTTGGATCGTAGGTATCGATATGGGAACATCCTCCTGGTTTCCAAACCATGATTACTGCCGACTTCTCTCGATTGGGCTTGGAATCTGCCGAAGCTCCTTGTATCGCAGTTCCTTGCGCCGTGGCACTCTGAAGTCGCAATATCCCAGGCAAACTGAGGCTAGCGAAACCAGCGAGCCCAAGGCGTAGAAAACCGCGTCGTTCACTAGTTCCAAAGGTGGTTGGACCTAGACATCGGACGGACGATGCATAAAAGAGATCGCTCATTTTGGCTCCGCTGATTTCACGCAAATGGCTATGGGTTCGGACACGACAATATCCACTGTATCTTTTGGCGTTGGTTTTTCTTTGGCCGACGGATCGTATCCTTGGTATTTCGCAACCGCACTGCCGTAGAACGCAATGAGGTAGTCGCCTGGCTGCGCTTTCAATGCCGCCAAATCCAAGGTCACTTCAGAACTATCGGCTGCAAGGGATACATCGAATCTCGGTACTTGCTCAAAGCCAGCACCCGATGTCTTCAATTGCAAAACCGAGCCTGAAAACTCGCTTCGACGGGTATGTTGCAACGGGATAGTGAGTTTTTGGCCGACCGTTGCCTCCCATACTTTCTTTTCTTTTGCCGCAATCGAAATCGGAGCAAACTCAGCTCCCGTGACTGAAATCGGTAGGCCTGTCACTAGTCGAGGGCTCGGGATCTCGCCCCAAGAATCCACGATCGGCCAAGCCATCGCGGCCATTTGAACCGGTCGACGGACCGCGACTCCGTTCACTTGCGATTTGCCATAGAACGATACGTTGGCAAGCGCTTTCGGTGCTTGGTCATCAGCCGTGACAAGCATGATTCCGCGAGTTTTTTCAGCGGGAATCCTAAGCCCCTGAGCAGTCACCCCGTCAGGCAGTCCCTCCATTACCAATTCAATATCACCCTCAAACCCATCGCGTCGTACCGTTACCACTTCAAGGGCGACGGTACTGCCACCGCGCAGCGCAAGCGGTTTGGAGAGTGCATTGCGATCGCCATTGCGCAGCTCCATATGAAGTCCCCAGCCGGCGAGTGCAAAGTCAGGAGCGGCTTTTCGAATGACCAATCGGTAAACGTTGCGAGGGTCATTGCGTGTGCCGCCGAACAAGTCCGACAACTGAATCCGATGTAAACCTTCTTCTTTGATTTCAAGTTTTCCAATGATGTCGAGCGAGCCACCGTTGTAAGGTGGACCATCGTAAGCGTAGCCGTTGCTGGATAGTTTAACCGGACTGGCGATGTCGCTAAACTCTGCCACGTCAGTAAGTTGCTCATTCGGCCCGTCAGTGTTGACGTGTTGGACCAGCACCGTTGGATCTGTCGGCCTACCCAATCTTTCGGATGCTACCTCTACCCACCAGACATCTCCTTTCTTGCCGCTGAATTCGAACATGTCAAAGTCGGCGGCGGGATAGAAGTTTCCTGAAATATCGCATGGGAGTGAGATTTTTTGAGCCTGTGCGTGCAGATCGTTCGGCTCTGATTCGCTTGACAATGGACTTGCAGCGAGACCATTCGGAGGCCATGAAAAAGAGCTGACGTTTTTTGTCGATTCAAAGGTCGGTAGCGGCGCACCTAACGGCAGTTCTTGAAGCGACAATCGATAGAAGTAAGCGGGACCTCCTTTGAAAGTTAAGTCATGGATCTTTAGAATGTGTTTGCCATCGTTAGGTGCTGTAAAGTCTAAAGTATCGCCGCGACGTTCTACCACTAGATCACGACCATTTGCATCCGAGACGATCAGAACCGCCTCTAGCTTGGAGTCGATTCCGCGAGAGCTGCAGTTTACAACATATCGGTGTCCTATTTGTGCTTCGAATGAATAGTGGTCAATCGATTTTGCAGTCGTAACCGCGTTGCAAATCGAATTGACTTTTAACGTCATTGAAGACGCCAAGGTAGAATTGGGAGTTAACTGGGTTGCCTCATTTAAAGTGCCGACGGAGAAGACTCGCGAGGACGATATGCCGAGACGTGTCATCAATCTCACTTCGTGGATTCCAGCGGGAACGTCGGAAGCCATGCTAACAATGTACTTGTTGGCTTCGGGCTGGCCTTTCGCGTCCAGTTTTTGAACGGCGGTCAGGCCAGGATGTGTGAAGAGCAATTCGTTCGCACCCTCGATGTTCTCGCCGGTGATCGAGATTTCCACTTGAGTTCCGACTGTTCCGCCCATTGGCATCGTCGTCAACAATCGCGGGAGCGGAAGGCACACGGATTGAGAGATCGAGACACCGGACATGACGAATACGAGCAAACAGGAATTTACAGCGAGAATTCGTTTCGGACTGACGAATGAATTCAACGGTGGGTTAGTGGTCCAGAGCCTTTCGCCGCTTCGCGGGTTGAACAAGTTGCACCTCAAAAAACTAGTGGTTAAACAAAAACTCTTTTGTATTGATCAAAGCCCAGATCAGATCTTGATAAGTTTCCTGATTGGCTTTTTTCGGATCTATTGAATTGCCGTTAGCATCAACTCGAGTTTCGGCCAAAAAATCTAACGCGGCTTTCATTTCGTCGCTTCGCGGTTCACGAGAAAACGCTACAGAGTACAACTCGGTCACTTTTTCTTCGGCTGGAATGTCCAGTTTTGAAAGTCGATCGGCTCGACCGTTGCTTGTCGCGAGTTTCGACTTAATGTCTTTCGCATTGATCAAGTGCAGGCTTTGAGCGAGACTAGAGGATTGTACCCGTTCGCACTCGCACACGCTTTCGTTTTCTGGTCGTCCAAAGACTTTCAAAAAAGTGGACGCTTTATTGTAGCTGTTGTCCGGAAGTGCAATCGCGCGCGTACCGCTTGGAAGATTGGGGAATTCTGTTCGTGAATCGGTCAAATCATCGATGGCATCCAAAAAGACTTCAGCTTGAAGTCTTCGAGGATAGTAACGCGAGTAGTTCTGCTGGTCAGCAATATTGTACTGGTTAGGCACTGAACTAAGTTGATACGCATTCGAGACCGTTATCACCTTGATAAGGCTCATTAGATCGAAGCCGCTTGCGACAAAATGTTGCTCCAATGCGGCTAGAAGTTCTGGATTGGATGGCGGATTGGTATCACGAATATCGTCTTCCGGTTCAACTAATCCGCGTCGGAAAAAATGTTTCCAATAACGATTCACGACTGCTTTGGCAAAGAATGGATTGTTCGGTGAACTCATCCAGTCAGCAAGTTTGAGCCGCGGATCTTCGTCTGCTGCAATAGAGGGTATAGCATCACCCAAAGCGGCGGGTTTGAGAACCTGACCTGATTTAGTATTCGTAGCGCTCGCGATGCCCCGTTTATGAAAGATCATGTCTTCGCCTCGGGTGGCCGTGGGCTTGCGACCCACCTGCGTGAAGAATGCGGAGAAGCTGTAGTAATCATCCTGACTCCAACGTTCGAACGGGTGGTGATGACACTGAGCGCATTGCATTCGGACTCCCAAAAAGAGCTGTGCTACATCTTCTACCTGTTGCTTGGGCTCTTTGACTCGTTTGTACCAAACCACCGGCGGGTTGGCGATGACCGTTCCGGTTGCCGCCAACAATTCGCGAACCATTTGGTCGTAGGGTTTGTTGGCCAATAAGCTGTCTCGCACCCAGGCATGAAAAGCAAAGTTGGAAATAATATCGCTGGCATCATCGCGGCGGTTCTTGAGCATGGCGGTCCACTTGTTGGCAAAATTGTCGGCATACTCGGAACTTTGAAGCAGGCCTTCGATCGCTAGTTCGCGTTTATTCCTTTCGCGACTTGAAAAGAAAAAAGTCCTCTCTTGGTCCGTCGGAAGCCGGCCCGCGATATCCAACGACACGCGTCGAAGGAAAGTCGCGTCATCGCAAATCGGTGAGGGCGGAATTCCGAGTTCTTTCAAATTGGCGAATACCGCGTCGTCAACAAAGTTCTCCGATAGAGGCAGTCCGTCGACTACCGCTCCCAGGGGCACAGAGGCATTGAACACAGAGACGTTGCCTTGATAGCGAACCATCACTGCAACCTTGCCTGGCAAGTCATGAATCTTGACAAGTCCGTTTGGAGCCACATCAGCCATCGCTGTATCGTTGGATTCAAACAAGGCCAAATTCGTTACATCGCGTTGAAGTTGGTTTGCATAGGTTGCGATGATTTTTAGCTGTTGCTGATCGCCGGGTTGCACGGAGGCTCGATTCGGTTGTACTTCGAGTGAAAGCAGATTGGGCGCAGTGCTGGCATCGTAACTGGCTCCCTGTTGGATCCAAGCGAGAAGTGTTTTGTACTCAGCAGATGTGGCCACAAAACGAAGTCCCCCTCCGTGAGGCAATTTGGCCGAAGCCTTTCTGAGCAAGAGGCTACTTTCGGGCAACGCGAGTGACAATCTTCGTCCGCGGCTATCCTTGGCAATGTATTCGAAGTCTTCCTTCGGCTCAAACCCGAGCAGCGATAATCGGAAACCGTTTTGACCGTTTCCCGCCTTTGCATGGCAGACGCCGGAGTTGCAACCCGCTTTAGTTAGTAGAGGCACAACGTCGTTTACAAAGCTAACCGAAGTAATCGTTTCTTGGCCAAGAATTGGGGCTAGAGCTGCAGACATTCCAATCAGAAAGATTGCAAACGCGACGCATTGCAACCAGGGCTGAAGTCTAGCGTGTCGTTCGAAGCCGACCATACGTTTTCGTTTTAGGCCTTAAGGAGGGATGTGACATTCGGCAGCTGTCACAGGGGTGGGGGTTCGTCTTCTGGTTTATCTATATACCATAATAGGCCGAATAAATGCAAATCGTCAATCCTCTGTCGATTGTAAAGAGTGTCGAACGGCGCTCCGTGCCATTTTTCTCGTCACGGTGGGGTTGTGATAAAATCCGTGGGTCATCACCGGAGGGCTCTCGCCCAATGGCACTCACTTCATAAATTTTGAGCCTTAATGCGCTAGCTGAGGGCCGGATTTGCAAGAGATTACTAGCCTTCCAGCCCGCACGCTAGCGCGTTGCGGCTCAAAGTGAGTGCCATTAGGCTCGCGCCCTACCGCTATCGTTTGGTAGCGGAACGGCGCAAGCCGTCCGGTGAGTCGAATAGAATAAAATCACAACCTCTCGGAATGCCGAGTCACACGGCAGACTGTTTTTCTTAGCGCGGAGTGCCCCAGCCGAACTCCGAAAAAATGAAATGTTGTGAACTTCGCTCTCTTGCTTTGATGGCAAACTCGTTAAAATGGAAGTATCCAGCGTCTTACTTTCTCGCCACTGTGAGACCTCCCGCCTGGCCCTCGTTGCCTGTTTATCAATTTTGCCGAAAAGGTTTTCACCTTGCAGACTGCAGTCCTTCGCCTTTGGTTTGCATCCTCGCTTGTCGCCTACGTGACTTTCGTTGCTTCGCCCATTCTTCAGGCTGCAGGTACGATTCAGTTTAATCGCGATATTAGGCCGATCCTATCGGAAAACTGTTTCGCTTGCCACGGACCTGACTCGAACAAGCGCCAGGCCGAATTGAGATTGGATCGACGTGATGACGCAATTTCCAAATCCTCTTTCATTCCCGGAAAGCCGGATGAAAGCGAGATCATTCGTCGCATCCTATCGACGGATCCAGAAACAGTAATGCCGACCCCAGAGTCGCACAAATCACTTACGGCCGCCCAAAAAGAACTTTTGAGGGTTTGGATAGCGGAGGGGGCTGAGTATCAAGGGCACTGGGCATTTCTACCGCCCATTAAATCGGAGCTTCCCCAAGTAAGAAACAACGCTTGGATCCGAAATCCAATCGACCGGTTCGTCTTATCTGAACTAGAACGCAAAGGCCTTGAGCCCTCGCCCGAGTCGGAATTGCGGGCGCTGTTGCGCAGAGTATGCCTGGACCTGACAGGCTTGTCTCCGACCCCCGAAGAAGTCGAAAGGGTTCTATCCGATTCGTCACCTGAACGATATGAAAACTACGTCGATGAATTACTGAAGCGTCCAGAATGGGGTGAGCACCGGGGACGCCATTGGCTTGACTACGCTCGCTATGCTGACACGCATGGTATTCACTTCGACAACTTCCGAGAGATGTGGTCCTACCGCGAATGGGTGATCAATGCCTTTAATCGTAACCTTCCGTTCGACCAATTTACTATCGAACAACTTGCGGGCGACTTGTTGCCCAATGCGGATCTCGACCAACGCATTGCAACGGGATTCAATCGATGCAATATCACAACCAGCGAGGGCGGGGCGATTGACGAAGAATACAAAGTTCTCTACACCCGGGATCGAGTAGAGACGACGGGTCAAGTGTGGTTGGGGCTGACCGTTGGCTGTGCTGTTTGCCACGATCACAAATTTGACCCCATTAGCCAGCAGGAGTTTTATCAGTTGGCCGCATTTTTCAACAACACAACTCAAAAAGCGATGGACGGGAATATCAAGGACACTCCGCCCATTATTCCTGTCCCTCGCATTGAGGAACGATCGAGATTCCTGGAGCTCGAGCCATTGATTGAGCAGGCAAACAACACACTGGCTTCTCGTCGGAGCTCGGCGCGTCAGCCTTTCGATGGTTTTATTACAAAACCGGATGAACGCGACAAGCAGAGCTGGCAATCTCTACCTGCGAAAGAGTCCCTTGAAACCCATATTCCATTATCTAACAGCGACGTAAAATGGTTCGGGGTAATCCATCAAAATCAATGGCGCCAATTACCGTTGCAACAAGATGCGACTTTGGTTGCTGGCAGAGTTTCGGACTTAGCATGGCAAGTCAAAGATAGTTTCCCATCGTTGCCGGTAGGAGATTTCGAACGCGATCAACCGTTGACTCTTGCATTATGGGTTAAACCTGTATCGGATAACCAAGGAGGGTCGTTGATCGCTCGAATGGATGAAGCCAACAACCATCGCGGCTGGGACGTTTGGGCAGAGAATGGCACAGTCGGGATGCACATGGTCCACAATTGGCCTGAGAACGCAATCAAAACCGTTTCCAAGACGAAACTATCCGCTACACGATGGCAACATGTCGCCATTTCGTATGATGGTTCTTCGAAAGCAGATGGAGTCAAAATTTACATTGACGGAAAGGAAACCGCGAAAAACATTGCGAGCAACAAGCTGACTGAGACTGTGAAAACAAGTGTTCCACTGACTATTGGTCGCCGTTCATCGGCCTCAGCTTCTACAGGAGCCCAGCTCCAAGATATTCGCATGTATCGTAAGGTCTTGGATGAAAAGGAGATAATGCAGCTCTTTGAAATTCCTCGTCGACAATACGTTTTCGCTAAGCAGAATCGTTCGAACGAAGAGACTGACGAGCTCTATTCGTGGTATCTGATAAACTACGACTCCGAGTTTCCGCAACTTAGTGAGAATGTTCAAAAATTGGTTACTGAAAAAAATGAAATCCAGAAACGCGGGACCATCGCGCACGTGATGAACGAAGCGAAAGAGTCCCCGAAAGCATTCGTGTTAATGCGAGGAGATTACGATAAACGAGGCCAGGAAGTAAAGCCCGCGACTCCAAAAGTATTGCCACCCATGCTAGAAGACATGCCGGCAAATCGTCTTGGTCTTGCAAAATGGTTGTTGCATCCATCGCATCCGCTCACGACGCGGGTTACCGTCAATCGATTCTGGCAAGAAGTTTTTGGGACAGGATTGGTCGGATCGTCCGGGGACTTTGGCGTAACAGGCCAAATGCCAACACATCCTGAGTTACTTGACTACCTGGCGACGAATTTCCGAGATGATAGTTGGAATGTGAAGAATTTGTTCCGATCGATTGTCACAAGTGCGACCTATCGTCAGTCGGCCAGCGCTACGGCTGAGAAATTGGCTTTCGACCCAACCAATAAATGGCTTGCCCGAGGCCCACGGTTCCGTATGGATGCGGAAGTAATCCGCGATACAGCTTTGTTCACGAGCGGTTTGCTCGTAAAAAAAATCGGTGGTCCAAGCGTCCGTCCATACCAACCACCAGGAGTCTGGGAAGCGGTTGCAATGCCGGGAAGTAATACCAGAGACTACGTTGCAGACAAAGGCGAGGGACTATACCGTCGCAGTTTATATACGTTTCTAAAACGATCTGCACCGCCGCCAAACATGGAGGTGTTTAATGCAACTGCTCGCGAGGTCTGCACCGTGAAACGAGAACGAACCAACACTCCGCTTCAAGCACTCGTAACGCTAAACGATATCCAATTCGTCGAAGCCGCTCGCACGCTTGCCTCCAAGACACTTTTGGACAAGAGTCTCGGTACCGACTCGAGTACTCGCGTTCAATCGATCGCCAACAAGATCCTATCCAGGCCGTTCCGTGCTGAAGAACTTGGAGTTGTACTCGCTAGTTTGACCGATTTGACCGCTATCTACCAACAGCAACCCGACGAAGCCAAGCACTTAATCTCGATTGGCGAAAGCAAACCGGATACGAGTCTGAATGCAAGTGAGCTCGCAGCATGGACGATGTTGGCCAACGAAATAATGAATCTGGACGAAGTCCTAACCAAATAAACCAATCATGCATTCCCTAAACGTCCATCCACTCTTGGAACAGTACATTCAAAGCGAAACGCGCCGTCAGTTCTTTCGCCAGGGCGGCAATGCTCTAGGGTTAGCCGCATTGACCTCCTTGGGAATGCCAAACGTTGCCAGCGCAAGCGATACTTCCTCGGTTGGCGGTCTAGCATCGGGCGGTCTAGCATCGGGGGGATTGGGGACACTGCCCCACTTTCCTGCAAAGGCCAAACAAGTGATCTATCTGCACATGGTGGGTGGTCCCTCGCAGATGGATTTGTTCGACTACAAGCCTCAGATGAACGACTGGTATGATAAAGACTTACCGGAGTCCATTCGCAATGGTCAGCGTTTGACAACCATGACGAGCGGACAGGCACGCTTTCCAATCGCACCGTCTAAGTACAAGTTTGCACAACATGGTCAGAATGGAATGTGGATCTCCGAGTTGCTGCCTGAAACGGCCAAGGTCGTCGATGAGATGTGCTTTATTCGATCCATGCACACCGAAGCGATCAATCATGAGCCTGCAATCACGATGATGCAAACAGGAAGCATGGTTACTGGGCGACCGTGTATCGGTTCGTGGTTGTCGTATGGTTTGGGGTCGATGAACAACAATCTTCCGACCTTTGTCGTGTTGGTTGCACAGCCCACAAACACCGAGCAAATCCAAGCGATTTCAGCTAGGCTTTGGTCGTCAGGTTGTTTGCCCGGCGAACACGCAGCATGTAGTTTTCGCTCTAGTGGCGATCCGATCATGTACATCAACAACCCAGCGGGCGTATCTACCGAAGTTCGTCGTAAAACACTCGATGGCCTCAAGTCATTAAATGAAATCAACTTTCGGACCGTCGGCGACCCGGAAATCCATACACGTATTGAGCAGTACGAACTGGCATTCCGAATGCAGTCGAGTGTTCCCGAATTGACGGACACCAAAAGCGAACCGGAAAGCACATTCGAACTCTATGGTGAAGACGCAAAGAAGCCGGGAACTTTTGCAAATGCTGTTTTGTTGGCCCGCCGAATGGTCGAACGCGACGTGCGCTTTGTTCAAGTCTATCTCAACAACTGGGACCATCACGCCAACGTTAACGGTCGACTGCCATCGCAATGCAAAGATGTCGATCGTTCGACTTACGGATTGATCACCGATTTGAAAGCCCGAGGACTACTCGATTCAACGCTAATCATTTGGGGAGGTGAGTTTGGTAGAACGATCTATTCGCAGGGAGGATTGAGCAAAACCAATTATGGCCGCGATCACCATCCTCGATGCTTTACGATGTGGATGGCTGGCGGTGGAGCCAAGGGTGGTGCGATTCACGGCGAGACAGACGATTTTTCGTACAACATTGTCAAGGATCCAGTGCATATACGAGATTATCATGCCACCCTGTTGCATCTGATGGGAATCGACCACGAACGATTATCGTTCCGCAATCAAGGCTTAGACCTCAAGCTAACCGGAGTCGAAAATGCCAAGGTCGTAAAGGATTTGTTAGCCTAGGCTTCAGATGGACGAAATCGCAATGCTGCAGACTTGAATTGCGAGAGTCACGGCTTGTGCGCTCACATTTGGCTATATTTGTCATGACGGATTTCGAATGAAGCTGGGCTGGTTTTCCTTTGACTTTGCGTTGCGCAGTTGTCATCTAATCTAAGAAAGGTCATTAAAATGGCGAAAAAGAAAAAGTTAGAATCAAAAAAGATCGCATCGCCAAACAAGAAAGTTGTACCCAAATCGATTGTTGCAAAGAAGCCGTTGGCAAAGCGAGGAGGTGACAAGAAAGCAACGACCAAGACGCAACTTGGCCCCGTTACATTGGCTGAGGCAAGAGCACTTGCGATCCCTACTGCAACGAAAGGTACTCGGCGCACTGTAACATTGGCGGCAGTATCTGAACTGGATTCGGCCCCACCAAAAAAAGTTGCTGACGCTCGAAGGGAACTTGATAAGCAACGGGACGAAGTGATCAAGAATCGAATCAAAGAATATAATGCGACGATGAAGATACTCATGCAACGCGGTGTAAAGGGACCAAAAACTTCGGCTGTAACCGGAACCGTCAAAGGGCAGGGAGCAACATTGGCATCGATCTCGCAACCGCTCCGAGTGTTGGCAGAAGGGGATTCATGGTTCGATTATCCAGTCCCGTTTTTTGGTGGTGGGCTTATCCCTCGGCTCCAGTCATTGCTTGGAGTTCCGATTCTCAATCTAGCATCGGCTGGCGACGAAGTTCGTAACATGTTAGGGGTCGCGGAACGTGCCAAGTTAACAGCGAAGCTCAAGGGAGGACTAAACGAGCCCCCCTGGGACGTATTGCTCTTTTCTGGTGGAGGTAACGACATTGTTGGAAACCCGATGGTTCTTTGGATCAAAGACTATGATGCCACTGTTTCACCGGAGAAGCTTATCAACGATAAAAGATTTGCATCAGCGTTGGACTTAGTACGAGCGGGATACGAAGACCTCATCGCGCTTCGAGACGAACTGAGTCCAGCCACTCAGATTTTGTTTCATGGATACGATTTCGCATTCCCTGACGGTCGAGGAGTTTGCGGATTTGGCCCTTGGCTTAAGCCGACTTTTGACGCGCGAGGATTTCCGAATCTGGACGAGACATTTAAGGTCGTCAAAGCTATGTTACTGCAATTCGCCGCTATGTTGACCTCAATCCAGTCGGCACATGCTGGGGTAACATTTATCAATACGCAAGCGACTTTGGCACCGCAGCTAAACTCCTGGGACAATGAACTTCACCCATCGAGCGCAAGCTTTCAAAAATTGGCCAAAGTCTTTCAACAAGAGTTAAAGAAACTTTTCCCATCGCGCGTGTTTTAGGCAACGACCGTCACATCGGTTCACGCTCCCGGTCGATGAAAACGAAAACAGGCCCAGTAGGATTCGAACCTACGACCTACGGATTATAAAACTCTAATCCCCTACCGGACGCTTTCACCAAGCTTCAGATATCGTCGTTTTCTCAGGGGTTTTGCTAGTCCCGAACTTGGAGGAACCTACGCCCAAACGCAGATTTTTCGCATCAGTGGGTCAAAGATTTCGATGGTTCAACATCGCGCTTCCATCCTTCCAAACCGATCATGCATTGAACGCAGATACGTCATTGCATCGAACACGACTTCTCAACGGCCAATCCATTTGACTTGCCTCATGGGCCAAGATTCCCGCCGAAGTTGCGCCGAATGGCAAAACGTGGTATCGTATAAGTCGCATTCCATGCAGCCTCATGTCCACGCTCAGATTTGCAAACTTCGACAGGTCGAAATTTTCGAAAAGAGGTGATATTCCGAATCTCCGAACATTGACTCGACTCACGTGTCGTGTCGTTTTACAGCAACTGGGCGATGAGGACCGACGCCGTATCAAGTACGCAACCGCCCATGTTCTACGTGCAGTTGCGCCCACCGACTTATCAACGCGGGTGTATCCGCTATGACGCTTACAGTCCTGTTCCGTCATGAGGCCTTCAAAACCACGGAACGGTTTTTGAATTTATCTAGTGCTTCATCATTCTCCAAAATCCCCGACAAATCCCGAACGTCACGGCTATCTGCTAACCTTCCCTCATGCACCCAAGCGTGTCGCTTTGGAAACGTCAACGCCCACAAAAATCTTTGCAATCGAAGTAGACATCATTAAATCCCATCCTAGTAAATTCGAGCTTGCGTAAACGCAGCTCATGCGACGGTTCGGGTTTAAAAAGAACATCTTGCGATCCAGCTGACCCACGGTCTCAAGTACCAAGGCCTATTCGATCTACAAGACGTTTGGAAGCATCTGTTTCCGTTTTGAATCCTAAGCGATTCGCTTCGAATTCGATACCGAAGCTAGATACTAGGTCTGGGTCAGGTCTCTTTTGCACATTGTTCTGAGTGCGTTATCACTAGAACGAAAGGTCAGAACCCCTGGCATAAAGCCAGCGGCATGAGGAATTCTGCCGCCAAGTCAATCGATTCATTGATGAGCACTAATCGACATCGGTACCCACCTTTTGTAAAATCATCGGATGCCGGAAATCCCTGACATCGTACTATATGTAAATTCCCTGGATCGCATTCTGCGAGGTCAGACGATTGAGTCGTTGATCGTACGAGGCCCCTTTGTTGTACGAACGGTTGACCCTCCCATTGATTCCATAACCGGACAGCGTATCGAATCGTTTTCTAGAATAGGCAAGCGTGTCTGCTGGCATTTGAACGACGAGCTTCATTTGGTCTTCCATTTGATGATTGCCGGCAGGTTTCATTGGTCGACAAGAAATCGTTTACCCACCGGTAAAAATGACTTGCTCGCAATTCGTACTTCAGCGGGGACCATGATGTTGACCGAGGCAAGCTCCAAGAAACGCGCCGGTCTTTGGATTGTTCGCGGAGAAGATGCATTGCGTTCGTTCGATATGGGCGGAATCAATATCATGGAATGCAAATTCGCCGACTTCCACCGGCAACTTATCTCCTCCAATCACACGCTCAAACGAGCTATCGCAGATCCACATCTGTTCGATGGGATTGGCAACGCCTATGGAGACGAGATTCTTCATGCGTCCAAACTGTCGCCGCTTCGCCGTACCCAACAACTTTCAGAAGAAGAAGCTCGAAGGCTTTTCGAGTCAGCTCGAAATGTGTTACGCATCTGGATAGATCGTCTAGCGTCGCAAAATAAAGATCGGTTTCCAGAAAAAGTGACCGCCTTTCGTCCAGAAATGGCAGTTCACGGAAAATATAGAGAGCCATGTCCCGAGTGCAATGCGCCGATTCAACGTATTCGATACGCGGAAAACGAATGCAACTACTGCCCTGGTTGTCAAACCGAGGGACGAATTCTCGCCGATCGATCTCTTTCTCGATTGCTTAAGGGCGATTGGCCAAAAACGCTTGACGACTTGGAGGAAATGCGTCATGCCAAAAAATAGAAACATGGCCAATCATTACAGTTCAGGAGAACGGTGTCAGACAACCGTTTTATAACGTTGTGGAACGGTTGGGGACAACCGTTCTACAATGTGGTGAGGACCCCGTTGTACAATCAGACAACTACCGTCTCTTTGATTTTTTGCAAAAAGTGATCACCGGTTGCTTTTGTCAATTCTTTGACATGCTTTTCGGCCTTTTTTAGGTCCTCATACTCAAAGACAGCGACGCGTTTTAGGTTTTGATTGAAGACGCCCCAGTAGAGCTTAATTCGGGGCTCAGCAGCGACTTTACGTGTTCGCTTTACTTTCGGTGGTGCTGGTGGGGCATTCGGGTCGACTTCCTTGACGGCCTTCTTCTTGCGTGGGGTTTTTGGCGCGGTTACCATGGAAAATTAGCTCCAGATGGGATGGAAGAAAGCAATTCTGGCGTTAAGCCAGTCGCGAACGAAGAAGCATGAGGTAGGCAGTTGAGGCTGTGACAACCATGGAAGCTCCGTTCAACGTCACGCGACCCATTATAAACTATTTTATCCATTTCTAAAACTACCTCTGGCAAAAGATGTCCAAAAAAGAGCCGCTACTCACTGAACGCCAGTATGCAACTATTGCGAATGCAATCGTTTCCGTTGGCTTTACGCCAGCGGGACGGCAACTGACAGCTACAGCTTGAGTCTGGCAGCTATTGCTTCGTCAGTGTCAAAAATTAGGGTTCCCGACATCACACGGAGCGTGATGAATATGTACTCATCACGCTGCTATGTATAGTTTGGTGTCAAGGGTGGTCGGGACAATTGTTGGTAAATTTTCCGTCGTACGCCGCAAGCTGCTATTCGATCTTACGAG
>JAYTVL010000382.1:0-4592 GCA_043744075.1 Pirellula sp.
GGACTCAACGAGCGAATAATCGCTGCTTCGCTCAAAATTCCACCACAATTCCGAAAAGACCAAATTCCGTGACTAGCTATGAATAATCCGCGCTAGCACTCACTATGGGGATTTTGAGCCTCAATGCGCTAGCATAAGGGCTTGAACAGCCAGTGATTCGTTGAATTCTGGCCCGCACGCTAACGCATTGCGGCTCAAAGCGAGTGCCATTGAGTTTTCGCCTTACGGGAAAATTAGTGTTTTGGACTCGACGATGGGGTGTCTGGCTGCTAGCCTCTACTGTCCGTAAACTGGACTCGCTCCGGTATTTTCGTTTTTGCAACAGTTTGTTTCTGAATCCATTATGTACGCGATTATTTGTGACGGTGGCCGTCAATTCAAGGTAAAAGAGGGGCAATTGCTCGATATTGACTACCGGGACACCGCTGTGACCGGCGACAGGGTTGATTTCGATCGAGTGCTCGCAATTGGCGGTGCTGCCGGACTTAAACTAGGGCAGCCTACGCTTTCTGGCGCCAAGGTGAGTGCGTCGGTGGTCGGTTTGGAACAAGGCGAAAAGATCTATATTCAGAAGTTTCGTCGACGAAAAAACTACGAAGTACGAACTGGCCATCGCCAGAAGTACACACGTATCAAAATCGAATCGATCAACGGGTAACAACCTGGTTTTGAGTTGCATTTGTTTAACCCGCAGAGTGGCGGGTATTGGCTTTAGTTTAACCCGCGAAGCGGCGGGTGCCGTTACTTGCCATTAGAATTATGTAGTCAGCGGCTACGCCGGTTAAACATATCATGGCCTCAACACACCTACTTCTAATTGGCTATCGTGGGTGTGGCAAATCGGGCGTCGGTAAACTTTTGTCTGAATTGCTTGATCGCGTTCTCATCGATACGGACATCGCAATTGAATCCGGCGAGGGCAAGACAATTGCCGAGATCTTCGCCGAAGTCGGGGAAGAGGGCTTTCGAGATCTAGAATCCAATCAGATCGCCAACCTTGATTCATTAAAAAAATCGGCAATCATCTCGCTGGGAGGTGGAGCCATTTTGCGGCCTGAGAATCGGCGATGCATTCGCAGCTTGGGCAAGACGGTATGGTTGCAAGCCACGCTGGAGACCATCTTCGAAAGGATTTCAAACGACGAGACAACTCAATCGCGTCGCCCTAAACTCAGTAATCTAAGTGACAGCGATGAGATTCGGTCGATTCTAGAGATGCGAGTCCCATGGTATAAAGAAGTTGCAGACATTGCCGTTTCGACCGACGGTGTATCGATGGAACGAGTTGCAAAGACTATTGTGGATTGGCATCAAAGTATCACTTAAAACTCCACCGGAAATCGCATGGGACCCATTGAGATTGGACTGTTGCTAGTTGGATTGCTTCTGGGCCCTTTCATCAACTTCTCGATCTATTACTTCGCATACTTTCCACGTCCAATTAGTCCGTGGCAATTGCAGCCGGAATCGATTTCTAAGCGAAACGGGAACGCTAAGATTCCCATCGTTGGATGGCTTTTCCGACGAGAAGAATGCGTTCATTTTGGTCCGTTGTTTTGGCTGCGACCGTTCTTGATCGAGTTGGCAACTCCGATTGCGATCGTGTTTTTGTATGGATATTGCAAGGTCGGCACATTTTCCCCGGGTGCAGTTGGCTTAGGCACGCTTCGGCAACAGTTTGTAGGGTATGCGCTGCTAATTGCGCTAATGACAGTTGCCACGTTTATTGACTTTGACGAACGGACGATTCCAGATTTTA
The DNA here is from genome assembly GCA_043744075.1 of Pirellula sp. Classification (GTDB taxonomy): domain Bacteria; phylum Planctomycetota; class Planctomycetia; order Pirellulales; family Pirellulaceae; genus JBKCUI01. The sequence goes on from JAYTVL010000382.1 coordinate 1,760, forward strand.
TCACGATCCCGGGGACCATTTTTGGGCTGGTAGGCGCCTTAATTTTTCCTGATTGGAGATTGATTGAGTTGGTCGCGATCCCTCCAGCATTGGTAGGGATTCCCATTCCTTTACAAGCCAACTCCCCGGATCCCTGGAATGCAACATGGAATGGAGGCTTTGGTCTTTTTCTTGGACTCTTGTTTTGGAGTTTATGGTGTTTCGGTATGGCGGACCGGCGTTGGATCACACGTCGAGGTATGAAGAAGGCAGTTGATTATTTTTTCGAAGTGCTGAGAAGGAACCCTAGCACAAGGCTGCTGTTTGGGCTTTGGATTGCAGGCGTATTTGCTGTGACGGCGGCTTACATGGTGGTAGGCCCAATGCGATGGGAAGCATTGCTTTCGTCTCTCTTCGGGATAGGTCTCGGCGGGGCGTTGGTCTGGGGGTTTCGTATTGTGGCGCAATGGGCGATGGGACAAGAGGCACTTGGGTTCGGTGACGTTACCTTGATGGCGATGATCGGGGCTTTTTTCGGTTGGCAAATCGTTTGGATTGCATTCTTCCTTGCGCCATTTTTCGGCCTGATCTTTGTTGTGATAGCGTGGATCGTAACACGAGACAATGCAACACCATTCGGTCCTTATCTATGTGCAGCAACACTCTACTGCATGCTGGACTGGGTCAATACGTGGGGCTGGTGTTCCAGTTGGTTTTTGCCACCACATTTGTTGTTTCCGATCTTTTTGGGACTACTGATTGCGCTCGGCGCGATGCTCTGGCTGATTCAAACAATAAAATTCTTGTTGTTCGGTCACCTGAGATAAGTCTGGGATTGAGACCCCAACCAGCTCGTCTGGTTGGTGAATAAGATTTGTAGCTAAGGGAGCATCCGTAAATCCGTCTTGAGATACTCATAGCTAGCGATCGCAGTCTGGATCGCCCAATCCACAACGAACTCGAGCGGCGAGGGCAGCATCCGTTCATAACTCTTCCTTCCTCCTTCTACTTTATGCCACTGTGTGCGGCACTAGGTAGAGTTGATCAAAGCCATGGAGGGAAGAGTCAGCGGGACGATTGATTTGAGCAAGGAGCTCGAAACCGAATTCCATAAGCGCCTCTGGCTATCCAAACACACCTTGGGGTGTCTGGCTGACACCCGCCGGGACCCCGAAGCCGCCAAGCGAATGCGCAGGCCACTTGACAAGATTCCATCACTGTGGGACAATCCCACCATGATCGTCAAACTGGATTCCAAACGCCGTCTCACGCTTCCCGCCGCACTCATGCCAGCGCAGCCGGGACAGAGCTTTGATGTTCGGTTCGATGCCGATGAGGACGCCCTGATTGTCCGCCGACTGCCGGAGCGGGAGGACTGGCTGCAGGTGCTGGCGGAGTGTCCGGTGCCGATGGATGACCTTCCTCCCTGTCGTCGCGAATTGCCCAAGAAACGCAAGCTATGAGTTGGCTGCTGGACACCGACGTGCTCTCCCAGCCCGCGAAGCGAAACGGTGATCCGCGCGTGATCGCTTGGCTGCGGGCGCAGAAGGACGACTGCTACACCAGCGCGGTCGTGATCGCCCAACTGGCCTTCTGGGTTCGGAACAAGCAGGGCCGACATCGCGCTGATTTGCAGGCGTGGCTGACGCGCCTCATAGCTGCCATGGAGGGGCGGGTTTATGGATTCAACGTCGGCGTGGCCCATGTGTGGGCGGATCAGGAGCATCTGCTAAAAAAGGCTGGCCAGCCGATGCCGGTCGAAGACAGCTACATCGCCGCCACCGCCCGCAAGCATGGGCTGACCATCGCGACGGGAAATGACAAGGATTTCCGCCGGCCGGGGTTGAAGGTGTTCAACCCCTTCAAGGAACTGCCGCCAACCGCATGAGCAAGGGGGGGCCATGCCACTCGCGCCGAGACTCCACATCGAACTCGAACGGTGCGGGTACTTGCTCCACCGACCACGGAGACGGCATTCGTATTCATTTTTGAAGTGCTTTGCCCCGATCGTCTTCATCAGCTGATGCAATCTTCAATGCATCCTGAATTTAAAAGCAATTGTCAGCATGCTGAAAACGCATGACCTGATCTGGATCGGACCATTCAACAATAGTGCCAGCTTGCGAGTTGTTTTGGCGGCTCTACTTTTCTTTGCGACCTCGCGTGACCGATTTAGTCCTACTACGAAAACATTTGAAACTTGCCGATTGCCTCAAATGCGTTCTCGTAATGCCGAATGATTGGTCGTCCCGATGTCTTTCCAAGCACAATTTCAATCACATCGGCTCGACCTGCCGATTCCAATAGACGATGACGTTTCATGTAGATCATCGCAGTTTTAGTTATTTTTTCTTGCTTTATCTTGTTAACCGCGTCGCTAGGACCTCCGCTATCGTCTGGACGTTGCGCCCAAGTCTTTACCTCAACAAATACTACGACACGACGCTCCCAAACAGCGATGAGGTCAATTTCCCCAGACTTTGAACGATAGGATCTTTCCAGAATGATGTAACGTTGCCGCTCAAGAAAAATACCAGCAATGCGTTCACCGTATGCACCCACGGACTCGTTATGGTTTCGCAGAGGATAGGAACGTGAAAGTCGCCACAACGTCCAATTGTGTTTGGATGCATTTGCAACCATTAGACACCAAGCGGTAATAGAATTCGACATGCGTTTAATGCGAACCATCGGGCTGCTTGCCGCTATTTTTTTGACTTCCATTTTTTCGCGGCCAGGTTTTGTCAAACTGCACGATTGAAATACATGCGACATGCTGTCGCGATCGTTGGTGCTTTTAGCATCGTGCGATTAATTAGTGTTGTAGTGGACGAGGCTACGAGTCCAGTCGCCA
>JAYTVL010000383.1:0-61303 GCA_043744075.1 Pirellula sp.
AACTTGTTTAACCGCGTGCCCATCGGGCCGCGTTTTCCTCGCGAAAGCGCGGGGCGATGCCCACGCGGTTAAACGAAGAAACTTATGCATGGGTGCTTACGTGGGCCTTTGTACTTAAAAACTTCGAATCCGAATAGAGTCTGATGAAGCCGCAACGGCCAAAGGCAAAACGAACGTTGGCCGATTTCTTGAATCGAACCGACGCTTCTAACTCGACCGACGCGATTGCCGGCGATCCTGAAATCGCTAACACGGCAATTGTTAAGCCTGCGAACATCGGTAGGTTGATTGAGCCGTCGACGCTAGGGACGGAGGAATTGGTTGGCATAATAGCAGGTTCGAAACCCGCGGCTAGCGCCGTCGGCTCAGAACTCAAGAAACCTGCGGCTAGCGCCCGCGGCTCAGAACTCAAGACTAGCCCTGGCGGCTTACGGACGGATTTGTCCAGCAAGATCGTCTCGGCGAAGAGAACTAGGCACGTTCCTGAGGCGAAGCCTGAGATCGATCCCGCCGAAAAGCAACGGCTACGCGAAGCTCAAATCCATGAAGCGGAGCTGATTCACAAAGAAGAGTTGACCGCAAAACCCGACGCATCGACACGGCGTGAAACGCAGGCTCGCGAGTTACTTCAAGGTATCACGGAACTAGCTGCCTTTCGCGAAGCAACCGATAAATGGGCGCGAGGAAATAGCATCTGCTGGGAAGGAGCTTGGCTTGGGGCCGTTGCACCGATGGCGGCGGGAACCGTGCAGCGATTTCGACGCCCCATGCTGGTCGTCTTGGCACAACATCAAGACGCAGAGACCGTCGCCCGCGACCTGGACTTTTTCCTGGATCGCAACTGCGATGTATTTCCGCCTTCCTCGGACGATATCGACGTCGACTCTCTCCAACAGCAAGAAGTCATTCAAAGACTACAAGTGCTTTCGAGACTCGACGCATGCCAAACACATCGACAGCTCGGCTCAAATACTAAGGCCGATATACCCGTCATTGTTACGACTATTCCAGCGCTGATGCATCGTGTACCCAGCCCCCAACAACTTAGGCAGGACCGCCGCAGTTTGAGCGTTGGACAAAAGGTCGACTTGGCGGAACTGAAACGCTGGCTCGCCTCGACAGGGTACAGAACCACCACAAGCGTTCAATTGCCAGGAGAGTTTACCGCGAGGGGAGGCATTCTCGATGTCTATCCACCTGACTGCGGAGAACCCCGGCGCATCGAGTGGTTTGATGACGAAGTCGAGTCCATTCGCAGCTTTGATTCGGTTACCCAACGATCACTCAACCGCATGGACCGTGTCGATTTGATCGCAGCCAACGAAGCCACCAAGGAAGAAGCGTCATTGCTGGACTACTTGCCAAAGGACACAATGGTTTTGCTGAGTGAACCAATCGCGGCGATTTACAACGCTAATGCGTTCAAAGCGAGGATTCCATTCCCAGAGCGATTCCGCGATCCGAATGAGCTCTACTCGGAAATAGTAAAGTACGCCTTTGCTCAGATTACTCAATTGGCCGGCGAAGGATTTCTCGGCGAGTTATTGCGAATCCCAATCGGCGACGTGCAACGTATCGGCGGAGAACTGGAGAATATCGCCAAGGATATCGACACGGCCTTAGGAAACGACCGTTCCGCTTTGATCGCTTGCATCAATGAAGGGGAGTTGAGCCGTCTCAATGACCTAATGCAACACAGTCAAGCCTTCAAGGCAGGACGAGTGAAGCTCGAATTAGGATTGCTGAGCAGTGGATTTGAATTGCAACCGAAGGGACCGTTTGTACTCACGGTCAATCAGTTGCTCAAGCGATCGACGCTTCGTCGTTCCTCGCGCAGGCTTGCCTCAAGGGCTATCGATAGTTTTCTTGATCTTCGTGAGGGGGATCTGGTTGTCCATCTATCACACGGTATCGGCATTTATCGTGGAATGGAACTAATCGAGAAACAAGGCCAAAGATTCGAACACTTGACTATCGAGTTTGAAGGTGGTACGAAACTTTATGTGCCCAGCAGCAAAATCGATCTTGTGCAACGCTATGTTGGAGCGACCAAGACGAGACCGAAATTGGCGCGCATCGGAAGCCAAGCATGGGTCCGGCAGAAGATTGCAGCCGAGAAAGCGGTCACAGACATGGCTGCCGAATTGCTCGAACTGCAAGCTCAACGCAAACATCTAACGGGGATAGCATTCAAGCCTGATTCGGTTTGGCAGAGCCAGTTTGACGGCTCTTTTCCATATGAGGAAACGCCGGACCAAATAACGGCGATCGCTGCCACCAAAGCCGACATGATGAGCGTTCGCCCGATGGAAAGGCTCATTTGTGGCGACGTAGGCTTTGGAAAGACCGAGGTCGCGATGCGTGCGGCATTTAAAGCCGTTGAAAGTGGCTATCAAGTTGGCGTGTTGGTGCCAACGACGGTCCTGGCGGAACAGCATTACAAGACTTTTAAGAAACGCATGGTCGAGTTTCCATTTGAAATCGCAAAGCTGAGTCGGTTTGAAACAACGGCTGAGCAAAAGGAAACTTTGCGACGTTTGGCACGCGGTCAAGTGGATATTGTCATCGGAACGCATCGATTAGCGTCCTCAGACGTGCAGTTCTTTAATCTTGGATTGCTGGTCATCGACGAAGAGCAGAAATTCGGTGTCGAGCTGAAGGAACGAATGAAGAAGTCCGCGTTGATGATGGACATTTTGACTCTATCTGCGACCCCAATTCCGAGAACGTTGCATATGTCGTTGTTGGGCGTTCGCGATATATCGAATTTGGAGACGGCACCGGAAGAAAGAATGGCCGTTGAAACGCGCGTTGTGCGGTTTGACGATGCTCTTATTCGCAATGCGATCTTGCGTGAGCTGAATCGAGACGGCCAAATTTTCTTTGTGCACAATCGAATAGAAGACATGCATTCGATAGAGGCACGTTTGCAACGGATTGCTCCCGAGGCGAGGATTCTGATTGGTCATGGACAAATGGCCGAGGGGGCACTCGAACAAGTCATGCTCGACTTCATCGATCATCGGGCTGACATTCTATTGGCGACTACCATCATTGAAAGTGGATTGGATATTCCCAACGCCAATACGATCTTCATCGACGAAGCGAATCGATACGGTTTGTCTGAATTGCATCAACTGCGAGGTCGAGTGGGTCGGTACAAAAACCAGGCACACTGTTATTTGCTAGTCGATCGTGATCGAAGTCTCAATCCAGATGCTGCGAGAAGACTTCATGCTATTGAAGAATACTCTCAACTCGGTGCTGGCTTTGGCATCGCGATGCGCGATTTGGAAATCCGCGGAGCTGGCAATTTGTTGGGAACGCAACAGAGCGGGCACATTGCTACGGTTGGCTACGAGTTGTATTGCCAACTATTGGAGGGAGCCGTTCGTCAGCTTACTCATCAGCCGCCGAAGATGAAGATCGACGTTGAAGTTAACTTGCCGATTGAAGCGTTTTTGTCGAGCGAATACATACCGGAAATGCGACACAAAATTGACGTTTATCGTCGATTGAGTCGTTTGCAGGATGTGCATGCAATCGCCGAGATACGCCAAGAGCTGACCGATCGTTTCGGACCATTACCAAAGGTTGCAGCTAGACTGTTGGATGTCGCGGAGTTGCGAATGGACGCAGCACTGTGGTCGATACGATACATTGGAATTGAGGATGGGTATCTAGCGTTCACATTTACTGACGTTAGGCGAATCGAGCAATTGGCTCGCAAGCACAGTGGCAAACTTCGAATTGTCGACGGGCAGCATGCCTATTGGCCGCTTCGAACACAGGAAGCGAAAACAGCCATGAAGCCGAACTCGATTTCACCGGCACGAGTATCGACGTCACTTCCAGAGACCGATGCGCAAATCGTCGCAAGGACCGACTTGCTTGCGGTGCTCACAGCGGTGTTGAGTCCAACGGCTTAGTCCCTTTATTTACACTTGCTTGCAACGTCAATCGGGTTACAATAGTACAAAACGCAACTAACAATTTTAGAAAAATGCTCTCTTCCGAAGCGCTTGAATCCTATCGTCATATGACCCCAGCGGAGCGGCTAAGGCTTACGCTGGATTTGAGCCGTTCGGCGTGGAAAGCTATGAGTGAGGGTAGTCCAGATATAGTGGCTAGGCGATTCTTGCGATTGGAACAGGAAAACGATCTTCGAAACTTGATGATGTGTGAGGGCTTTCGCCGGGCAGAGAAGCGAAGCGAATTGGATTTAGAATAGTGGAAAAGACGGTCGAACATGTTTTACTTGAAATGGTTGGACTTTGCGAGTCGTTTCGCCTTAGTTATGCAATCTTGGGCGGACTGGCGGTACGAGTGCACGGGATCCCGCGGCCGACCTACGATGTGGATTTCGAACTAACCGTCAGCGACCGGCAGCTAAGAGATTTTTTTGATGCCGCAGAGAAGTTGGGATACGCGGTAGCGGCGCCATATCGAACGGGTTGGCGTGACCTTGTTGGGGGCATGCCCTTGGTCAAGCTTAAGACCTTTATGGATGGTGGCCATACGATTGACGTCGATATCTTTGTGAACGACTCTCCATTTCAGGCCTCAGTTATGGAACGTCGGTTGAGAATTCAGTTTGACAATCGGCAACTATGGTTTGTAACACCGGAAGATTTGATTTTGCTAAAGCTTTTGGCCAATCGGCCCAGAGACCATGGAGATATCGCCGACGTGTTATTTGTCCAAGGGCAAATGGACGAAGCATACTTAAGAAAATGGGCCAGCGCTTTACAAATCACCGACCGACTTACCGCCGCCCTTACCAGTGGCTAAACTAGGTTATTCACTGGGAAACCAATGTCTAGCCGACAGTAAGCCCATTCATTAGGCATTGGCTCTTCTGCTCTAATGAAGTTGCTCACGTATCTTGTCCAACCGCTTGGGAGAAACGCTTACGCGAGTTCCAAGTTGCTGTGCGAACATCGAGACGCGAAGCTCTTCGATCAACCATCGGTACTCAAGCAAAAGCCCAGTTGGCTCCAGGCGAACCGTTGCTCCACTCGGAAGCGACTGCAGCGTCGTTGGCGAAGGTTGAATGCTCGCAATGCGAGTTGAACAGTCCTTCCAATACTCCCCGGCAGTCGCGTCCGTCGCTGAGTCTTTTACGGGGCCAATCGATTTGAGTCGATCCAGCCGAATCGCAATCGCCTGTAGGTAGCGAGGGATCTCACGAATGTAACACCAAGGGACATGATACGAGAGCGATTCATGGAACAATCCTGTTAGTTGCTCCCGAATCGAGCGGATATTTTCTGACCAAGTGGCCGGTGTATTTTCTAACAAAGATCGGACTTTGTGGTTTGCTTCTGCGAACTTTGGCAACCAACGGCCGATTTCGGCTGCCGCGCCGGCGATGCGCTCGATGCGATTGAGCCGACAAATCTCAAACTCGACTTTGGTCCGAAAAACCGGTGCCAATTGTTCGCTGCCCCAGTTTGTATCGAGGAACGCAAGCCGTGCAATGAGATCGCCAATAAGATCTTTCAATCGATCGCCAGCGTAGCGATCCGACAACCAAAGCGAAGCCGTTGTCCACTGTGGCAGGAACTGTATCTGACTGCGAATCTCGCGGCGCTCCATTTTGTGAAACAACGAGGTCATTCCGCGGCGGAATAACTGTTCTGAAAGTTCCTCGTGGTCAACCAGCCCGGTTGCAATCTTTTCCTTGCCGACAAACAACGTTGGGTACATGTTCATCCGAACACCCCCGCGCAGTTCCACGACGCTCCTGGGAAGCGTATCGATATCCCACGTATCCATCGAGGAACGAGACCAATCGTATGTTACTGTTTTACCAGGCGTGGAAACAGGCAAAGCTTGAATTGCTGCAGCGCGTTGAGTCTGCTGCAATTCTGACAAGTCGCGGCTGGATTGAACAGCCACCCCTTTATCATCGACGAGCTCGACTCGCATCCGCAAGTGCTCTGGCAACCCGCTCAAGTCAAAGTCATTTTGCTTAACGGTCTCTCCGAGAAAGGCGCTCAAGACGTCGCAAATCGATTTCCAGAACGGTGCGTGTTGGCCTTGTCGCTCGAGGATCTTTGGCAATAGTTGTTTGAGCGTGTCAGGTACCGGCACCAGTTGACGTCGAAGTCGCTTCGGTAAGGCTTTTAATAGACAAGTTAGTTTCTCTTCAAGTAGCCCCGGTACCAACCATTCCAGTCGTTCATTGTGCAATTGATGCACAATTGTTTGCGGGACGATAAGACTAACTCCGTCAGCTTGATCGCCGGGCTCATAAAGGTACTTTAAGGGCAGTTGGCTTACACCTATTTCGACCTTGGATGGGAAGCGTTTCTGGATTTCATCGCGGTCAATATCGACCACGATATCATCCCAGGTCATATAAGGCGTTTGGATTCCAACCTTGGGCGGTTCGCTGGTTACCGTTAAGGGCAGCTTTGCATTGGGTATAGGCTTTGACGGCTGCAGGGTTCGGTCCCATTTCTCAAGCGTAACGCGATCGACGACGAACTCAGGAATACGAGTTCGATAGAAATCGGTTAGCACGTAGGGATCGACAACCAAATCTCGACGTCTGGTCTTGTCGCCAAGTTCTTTGACCGTCTCCAGGAACGCTTGGTTGTGTTGCCAAAAACGAGCCCTGGACACCAATTGATTTTCCGCGAGCCCTTGTTCGATGAGAATCTTGCGTGCAAGAACCGGGTCGATGGGCGCAAGCGTCACAGCGATGCGAGGTGAGACGAGCATACCATATAGTGTACCTCGGCGCATCACCAGCGCACTCCCTTGTTTCTTACTGAAGTGCGGTTCATCGAAACTATATTTGATCAAATGATGCGCCAATTGCTCGATCCACTCGACTTCGATTTTGGCGACCACGCGAGCATAACGCTGTGTCGTTTCGATAAACTCACCAGCCACGATCCATTTCGAGCGACTTTGCTTGAGGCCGGAGCCAGGCCATATGTTCACTTCTAGATTTTGGGCTCCTTTGTATTTGCCCGTGTCCTCTAGCATCGCGACGCTAGACAAAAGGCCACTTAGCAATGCTCGATGCAACGCTTCGTAGCCAGTTGGTAAGCCTGTCGGTGGTGGTGTTTGAGGTTTCTGCTGCTGATCTTGAGGCAAGAATCGTTGCTTATGCTTGGGAACGAACTCTGCTGCGGCTACCGGCAGTTCCGCCAAAACCAACTTCCGCTTGCCAATCGATAGGTTCAGTTCCTTACATTGCTCTAAGAGCTGTCGGTGGACGTCAGCCCATTCACGCAATCGAACGAGTGACAGGAAAGAATCGCGACAGGCTTTTTCGAGCCGAGAACGACCGAGCTCTTCACGCAGCTTATGATAAAAATCCCAAATGCGGATAAAACTAAGAAAATCGCTGTTGGGGTCCCGGAATTTGAAATGGGCTTCATCGGCCGCAGACGCTTTTTCGGGTGGTCGAATCCGAGGGTCCTGAGTCTCGATGGCAGCCGCGATGATCAATGCATCGTTGAGGCAGCCATTGCGTTCCGCTTCAATCAGGATTCGGCCCACACGCGGATCGACCGGCCATCGCGCAATTTTGCGACCGATCTCGGTTAAGTGGCCGGCTTCGTCGACTGCGCTTAGCTCTCGAAGGACGTTCATGCCTTCACGAACGGATTCGGGTCTCGGCGGATCAAGCCATGGCAACGACTCGATGTCATCAATCCCGAGGGACTTGATATGGACAATAGTCGATGCCAAATCGCTTCGGCGAATCTCTGGCGTCGCGAACGCAGCTCTTGAAAGATAATCGGATTCGTCATAGAGACGGATTGCAATGCCTGGCCCAAGACGACCACAACGGCCCGAGCGTTGATTGGCGGACGCTTGGGAAATCGGCTCGATGGGGAGCCGTTGCACTTTGCTTTTGGCAGCAAAGCGCGAGATACGAGCAGTACCCGTATCGATCACGTAGCGAATGCCCGGAACCGTCAGCGAGCTTTCGGCGACGTTGGTCGCGAGGATGATGCGTTGATTGCGATGTGGCTGAAAGACCCGCAGCTGTTCGGCTTCGGTAAGCCTCGCGTAGAGCGGCAGGACCTCAATGGCGTTTTGCTGTCCGCGGTCGGTAAGATGGCCTCGCAACTGTTTGGCCGCATCGCGGATATCGCGTTCGGTTGCAAAGAAGGCCAATATATCACCTCGTCCCTCACCCAATAATTCATCGATCGCATCGCAAAAACGTTGCGTCATCGAATCGAAATCGTAGTAGCTATTCCCCTGGTTTTCGCGGGCACTCATCGCCCCGCGATAGCGAATATCCACGGGAAAGCTTCGGCCCTCAACTAAGACGATAGGTGCTGGGCCAATTGCATCCGTAAAATGATTCGCATATTGTTCGGCGTCGATGGTGGCACTCGTGATCACAACACGCAGATCGGGCCGAGTTGGAAGCAACTGCTGTAAATAGGCCATTAACAAATCGATATTGAGCGATCGTTCGTGGGCTTCGTCGAGGATGATGCAATCGTAGGCATCCAAGAATCGATCGCGGTGTATTTCGGCGAGCAGCACACCGTCGGTCATCAACTTGATGAGGCTGGTGGGTTGGGTTTGATCATTAAATCGGACTTTATAGCCGACGATATCCCCAGCCTTCGTTTCTATTTCTTCGGCCAAGCGATGGGAGATGGAGCGAGCTGCAATTCGACGCGGCTGCGTATGTCCTATCCAACCAAATCTGCCTAAGCCAGCTTCTATGCAGAACTTTGGCAACTGAGTGCTTTTTCCGGAACCAGTCTCGCCGCAAAGGACAAGCACTTGTCTATGTATAAGTAAGTCGACAATCTTTTCGCGGTAGGAAGTGATTGGTAATTCTGCGTCGTACTGGAGCGTGTACTTTGTATTCGCCCTCGCCGCGAACTGCTGGCGCGCTTGCAGTGCGGCTGAATTCCATCGTTGCAAATCCGCGTTTTTGCGACTGCTGTTTGGCAAACGCTCGATGCGTTGCCGCTGGTTCCGCAGACGGAAATAATGCCGACGCAAGACCTCGTTTTGTTGTAAGGTCTTGGCGTTCAGGTCCATTGACTCAAGCGGGCCGGAAGCAGTCATGACCGTTCCCAGCGGATCGCAAAAACACGCGCGGCCACTATGAAAACCAAACCACTTGCTGCGAGAACGGCGAGTTCTAGGCCAATATCTTTAAGAGGCAGCTCTCGCCAAAAGATCTTGTTATAACCGTCTAACGCCCAAGCGTTAAACGTCCAGAGGCCTGCCGTTTGAATGGATTCGCTCATCAAATAACGGGGCACCATGCTACCACCTAGCGCGCTCATCGTAAGAATTACTATGGTTGAGACCCAGCCCAATTGCATTCGCGACTTGCATAGCGCAGCCAACATGAGCGCAAAACTCGATGCAGCACCTGCAGTTACGATCGTCATCGCGATAAAGCCTTCGACATGATGTTGGAGGTCGATTCCAAAGACGATGGACCCCCAAAGGAACATCAAGGTCATTTGCAGTGTGCCGATGATAGTCAAATATGCCCACTTACCGAGCAAAAGCTGATCCATGCTTAACCGGCTACAGAGCAAACGATCAAGGGTTGAATTCTCGCGTTCCTCCAGCAACGAGCCACTGGCTGTTGTCGCACTGAACAGTAAGAACATAACAGCGATGCCGGCAGCGTACATAGCGATCACGGGATTGGCCTTCTTACCGCCAATGATGTCGACTGTTGCGATGGTTGGTGGCTGGGGAATGTTCAGTGGTTGCGAAACGACTGTTGAGTAGCCTGCGCGAGAGACACCGTTGTCCCCTGTGCTAGTCGTTGGGGTGGACAAATTGGACGTCGATTTCGCTTTGGTGATTTCGGCATTGGCTGTCATGACGGCTCTTTGAACCACCGCTGTCAGTACTTGCGAGGCGACTTGGTCAAAAGAATCAGTGAGGATTTCGACTTCCGCTGAACCGTCAATAGGCGTATTCGGATTTGGCTTAGTGAATACAACCGCGGCGGAAACCATGCCACGGCGCACGAGGTCTTCGGCAGACACACGGTTTACGGAAATCGAGTCAATTGTTTGACCATTGGATTTCGAAGCACCCTCGGAGATTCGTAAAGACCTTTGCTCTTGCAATAAAGCGACAGTTCGATTGGATAGTTCTGAAGGCCATTCGTTGCTGATAGCGACTTTGATTTTGGGTGTCGAAGATGAGGCATCTCGCGAACCGAAGATCAAAGCAAAGATGCTAAAGAAGACCATCGGTACGATAAACGTAAGGAACAATTCGGAGCGGTTGTTCCGAAGCCGACGCCAACTGGTTTGAATGACAGTCCAAATCACTTTTTGCAATCCTTTAGTATCTCAACTTCATCATTTGCCAATAGCGGTACGTTCCATCCTTCCACTAGGTTGGAACTTTCTGAGCCTGTGGCGCAGATCAAATGACCTTGCAGAACAATGAAAATTCCTAATTTGATTTGTCGTCTCATCGTCCTGCCTCAATCGTCCTGCCAAATCCTCCCAGCATAGGGTAGCAGAACGATGTGGGCAGAATGATGTGCAATCAAATCAGAATCCATTTTTTATCGTCGTGCACCAATTGTTTTGCCGTTAGCGGGGGATTTTGTTGATGGCCCCTCGCTCGTATCTTGAGTTTACATCCCTGATGGGATTTCGTCGATGCAGTCCTGCGGCTTTGCTCTTGTGCCAGCTCACAGATGGGAATTCGGGCGTGGTACCGGCAAGTTACAGATAGCCTGCATCTCGCAATCGATGGCTGATCCAATCAGAATCTTGCTCGTTGAATCTCGCTTTAGGTCCTGCTTTATAATCGATGCGGTAGTATCTGCCGTCGCGGTAACAAGCGTCGATCAACGGCTGAAGTTCCAATACGACGTCGCGCTCGCCTGATCGCAATGGAATCGGTACGTTGGGCAAGCGTTGTTGTAACGGAGCTCGGTATATTTCGAATTGATCGGGCTGCGTGTTTCGGAAAACGCAAACGGCATATGGCGCTCGTTGCGACTCGGGAATCTCCTCTAGTGGCGCGGCCAACACATACGATCCTTGACGAACCAGATCGATCTCAACCAAGCTGACTCCGGCGTCGATATAATCAAGCTGCTTGCGAGCGTAACGCTCTCTCGATCGCAATCCAACTTTGTTCCATGGACTAATGAATTCAATCGCTGTAATTATCTTCCCACCCGACGAAGTGATTTCGACATGTCTAGTGGGATGTGGAGCTCGCTTAACCACCAACGGCTCCGTAACAGTTGCTATGTTTGTTGCCAAAACTTCCTCGACGGAACCTTCCGAATTCGGTAACGCCGATTCATCTGCTACATGAACGTCTGGACGAATGGACGAACCGGCATGATCGTCGGCATACACAGCCAGATTCTCCTCGATATTGGCTTGCAAATCATTCGGAAGTCCTGAGTTGATTTGATTTGCAGCATATACGATCAAACGTGCATGAACTTCAGGCCAGCGATCTTCGAGGTAGGGGTCCATGCCAGGAAATGGACTACGCTTCATTAGAAATCCTCCAACTCGAACGAAAAAATTGCACTACGTACATTATAACTTGTGCTCGCTCGATTGGTTAGTGACATGGTGAATTCATTCACGAAGCTCTTTGCCTGTCAGATGCAAGAAGACATGGTGCAAATTGGGTTGATGCACCTCCAAGTCAGTAATGGTCCCACCGACTCTTTGAATTCGATCCAGAATTTGAGGTAACTCCTCTACTACATTGTCTACAAAGCAAACAAATCGTTTGCGAACGGAATCCCATTGCATGCCAGGCGGAGCTGCGACAAGAATGCCTTGGGTTTCGATAGCCACTTCGCGTCGAGTTCCGATGGTCGTGGCAATCAGTTCTTCAATCGGTCCGTCTGCAACAACTTTGCCGTGATCGATAATGACAATTCGATCGCTGCGAGTTTCGGCTTCATCGAGATGGTGGGTCGTCAAGACGATGCTGGTGCCTTGTTGATTTAGTTCATCGAGCATGTCAAAGATGCGTTGGCGGCTTTGTGGGTCGACCCCGACTGTCGGCTCATCCAGCAGCAAAATATTTGGTCGATGCAATACGCCGCAAGCAATGTTGACGCGTCGTTTCATTCCGCCCGAGAATTGGCTTGTCAATTCATTGGCCCGATCCTCAAGCCCAATCCAATTCAATGCCCAAGCGACACGTTCTCGTAACCGACGCGATCTTAGCCCGTGAAGCTGGCCAAAGCATTCAAGGTTTTCTTTGGCTGTCAGATCTAGATAGATAGCAAGGTCTTGGGGAATGACTCCCAATTGCTGTAGAACTTCCGGGTCGCGAATGGAGCGACCGTACAAGTGCACTTGGCCTTCGTCTGGTCGCACCCGACCGCACATAGAACGAATGAGGGTTGTTTTCCCAGCTCCATTGGGTCCCAAGAGCGCTAGGCGTTCGCCTGGGGCGACCTTAAAGGAAGTTCCGCTTAATGCTTGGTTGCTGCCATACTTTTTCCAAAGATTCACAACTTCAAGGGCCGGTGCTGCGATGTTGGTCCCTGACGTTACGGATTGAGCTTGCAGAGCATTTGGACCAGGCACGGTATGGAGATCTTTTTTTTGTCGTGTAATTTTCCGGTGTCGACTACTTGGTTCGCCCGCCGCTGCGCGGGTTAAACAATACGTCACTTGGTGCGCCCGCAACTACGCGGGTAAAACAGGGTTAAACAATCGGCATCGATCACAACATGGGCCGCAAACCGTGGGCCCTTCGGCTAATCAGCCGCAAAGCGCTAGCGTCCGGTTCAGCCCGACTTATGATCGACGCCAAACAATACGAGATGGTCATTATAGGCTTCGGCAGCAGAAAGAAAATGGAGTAAGATAAGTTTCGCCAGTCGCGTTACGCCACAAAGGATTAGCAAGCAAATGAAAGCTGTTTTGCAACGAGTGTTATCTAGCCACGTTGAAGTGGCTGGACAGATTGTTGGCCAGATCGATCAAGGTTGGCTTGTTCTGCTCGGGATTGCCGTAGGTGATACACATGAGGTCGCAAGATACGTTGCAGATCGCTGCGTCAAGCTGCGAGGCTTTTCGGACGATCAGGGAAGGATGAATTTGAGTGTGCAAGACGTTCGAGGGGCTATGCTGGTTGTTAGCCAGTTTACGCTTTACGCAGATTGCAATCGTGGCCGACGACCCAGCTTTGATGCTGCGGCCCCGCCGTCTGTCGCAATCGAATTGTACGAGTACTTTTGCGAGTGCGTCCGGAATGCAGGAGTTCCAATTTCGCAAGGAGTCTTTCAAGCGGACATGCAAGTGATTCTGACCAACGATGGCCCGGTGACGCTCATCATCGAAAAGAACAGTCCGCTTTAGAATTTGTGACCGCGTCGAGGTCCATTAACGCATTGCGTTAGAATTTCTGGTCCATTTTCTCGCATTAGAACCGTGTGCTCGAACTGAGCGGAAAGTCGACCGTCTCGTGTCCGCACCGTCCAGTTGTCAGTGGTATCCAATCGAGTGAACCGACTTCCAGCGTTGATCATCGGCTCCACGGTAAAGCACATGCCTGGCAACAATCGCTCTTGTTTGCTCTTTCGGTCTGGCACGTGAGGAATGTTTGGATACTGATGGAATCTACGACCCAGTCCGTGCCCAACGTACTCCCTTACGACGGTAAAGCCACGCAGGGTTGCTTCCTCAACTACGTTGTCCCCAATCACGCTGACGGGACAGCCAGGTGCCAATGCAGCAATAGCTCGGTGCATCGCATCGAAAGCGCATTGAGTTACTCTTCGGCCTTCATTGCTTACTTCACCAATCAAGAAGGTCTCCGATTGATCGCCGTGCCATCCGTCTACGATCGAGGTGATATCCACATTGATGATGTCTCCGATCTTGAGAATATAGTCCCCAGGAATGCCATGACAAATCACCTCATTGACGCTTGTACAGCAACTTTTGGTGTATCCAAGGTAGCCGAGTGTCGCAGGAGTATGTTTGTGCTGGTGCGTGTAGTCGGTAACCAACCGGTCGATTTCGTCCGTTGAGATTCCAGCCCCAATATACTGCCGCAAGTAATCCATGAGTTGGGCATTGAATTGTCCTGCAAATCGCATCCCGTCCCGTTGGACTTCTGTCAATTGAAGCTTGCGAATATTCTGCAGCATGCCAACCTCGAAACCATCGCCTCTACGTAATCGATTCACGAAACGGGCAAGCAGCCTGCCCAAATACATCAGCAAACAGTGTAACCATCGGCTCACGAATCTTCAAATGACAATCACTACGATGTGAACATTTGACTGATGGATTTGTTGGAGTGGATTCGGCGGATCGCTTCGGCCAACAACGGTGCAACTGTGAGGACCTGGATGGTTTCCAGGCGTTTTTCAGGTGGTAGGGGGATCGTATCCGTGATGACCAAACTATTAATTGGAGCTTTTCGAAGATTTTCGATCGCATGCTCGCAAAGAACGCCGTGTGTCGCGGCCAAGTGAATCTCCTTGGCTCCGGCTTTATGCACCAACTGAGCCGCACCGCAAATTGAGCCAGCAGTGCTGATCATGTCGTCAAACATAAGGCATATTTTACCCTCGACAGGACCGCCTATAATATATTTCTGCTGCGTTTTTAGCGCGCTGTCGCGTTGTTTGTCAATAATTGCAATCTTTCCTCCAAGACGCTTTGCATGACCGATGGCCCGTTTGATACTTCCCTCATCAGGGCTGACCACCACGATTTCGGCTGGATCGAACATGCGACTCAAAAAATGGGTAGTAAAGACCGGTGCGGCGTAAAGGTGATCGACCGGGACGTCAAAAAAACCTTGAATCTGAGGCGCATGCAAATCCATCGCGAGCACGCGATCCGCTCCGGCTCGTGTGATGACATTTGCGACCAACTTTGCCGTAATAGGTGTTCGGCCTTCGTCCTTGCGATCTTGCCTTGCGTAACCGTAATAGGGCATGACGGCCGTAATCCTCGAAGCGCTGGCACGCTTACAAGAATCAATCATGATCAACAACTCCATCAGGTTGTCGTTCACGGGTGGGCATGTCGGCTGAATCAAATAGACGTCGCGTCCTCGCACGTCGTCGTCGACCTTGCAGTTGTTTTCTCCGTCTGGAAATTTGTTCAGCGTTATGGAGCCTAACTCCAAATGCAAAAAAGCGCAAATGTCTTGTGCCAATTTCGGGTTCGCACGGCCACTAAATATTTTTAGTTCGCGCATGAGTAACCCATCTCTCGCATTTTCGACTCCACCATTGCTAGTTCGTCAATTGTGTTGATGCTTAACGATTCGCACGCTTTTAAAACAGGCTTCGCGTCCACCGTCCTGCCGTTGCTGAGCAACAGCTCAGGACAGTCCGTCAAATAGAACTCGGCCTGTGAATTGTTATTCTTTAGATTATCCAAAGCCCACAAAAGACTTGGCCGATCAAACAGATAAGTACTCATATTGACTTCGCTGATTTGTCGTTGCTCCAGGGAGGCATCCTTGTGTTCGACAATTCGCAAAAAGTTATTCTTGGAATCCCGAACGATCCGTCCTAAACCGTAAGGGTTTTCCTTGATCAGCGTTCCTAACAGGCAGTCAAAACCACCTTCCTCGAATTCTTCGATCAATTCGCGGACCGAACTCGCTTGAATCATGGGCGAATCACCTGCCACGACTAAGACTGGTTTATCGCCTTTTTCAAGTAGCGGCCTGCACATTTGGACCGCATGACCGGTCCCAAGTTGCTCCGACTGGACGGCAAAATCGACGCCGCGGCCCGAGAGTTCGTTTCGGACCAGTTCAGCTCGGTAGCCGACTACGACAATGATTTGCCGAATCCCCGCTGACTGCAATGCGTCCAAAACCCAATGGATCATTGCTCGTCCCAACACAGGAAACAGCACTTTGGGCAACTCGCTCCTCATACGAGTCCCTTTTCCTGCTGCCAAGACAACAGCTGTAGTTTCAGTCATTAACGGCTCCAAAAATTATCGACCTACTAGAATTTGTCGATTTTGACGCAATTTCGCAAATTCGTTTACCTTCTGCACATCTTGCCAAAGATCCTGCAAGCTATCCAGGGCGCTGCCGCTAAGAACGCCCAACATTGACGAATTTAGCAAATTTCGTTAATGTTCTTACTGCTTCTGCCTGCTCTTGCGGAAACAACTGCCAATCGAACTTACCACTCCATCGAAAAGAAACGAACAATCAATGGCCGGAACCGAACGACAACGTGAACTTCGCAAACGTAGGCACCGATCCAAAAAACTGGCTTACCTGCACAAGAAATGCGAAAAAGCGAACAAGACGGAGAAGGCCACTATAGTTCACAAGATTCGGCGATTGAGTCCCGGTGCTGAGCAGCTGATTCAAGCTTGGAAACTCGGCTAGTGCTTCGTCAAGATTCCATTTTGACGTAGCTTAGGCTTCCAGCCTGAGTATTCAAGAGAGTTCCTCACAGGCAAGATGCCTATGCTACGTACAAAACGCTTGCGTTCGGGTAAAATGCTTTCGAAATCTAACCATTGGTCATTCGCAAATACGGATCGTCATGTTCTCGATTCAAAGCTTTTTTAGTCGCGACAACAAATTTTTTGATTTATTGGAAGCGAGTGCCGCTGAAACTCTAGCTCTTACGCATTTGCTCGTTGAATTGCTCAAGAATCGCAGGCACTCTCAACCCCTCGATGATTTCGCCAAAGCCAGAGGCAATGACAAACTCATCACCGATGAAATCAGCCGTGAACTGGTAAATACGTTCGTAACCGGCCTTGAGCGCGAGGACATCGAGATGCTTTCTTACGCTCTTTACAAAACTTGTAAGACGATCGAAAAATTTGCTGAACGATTCAATTTAGCTCCACAAAGGTTGGAAGGTGTTGATTTTTCTCAACAAACTGTGTTGATCGAGCGGGCAACAGAAACATTGGCAGAAATGATCCGTCAGCTTCGCAAAATGCCGTCACTAGAAAAAATGAAGGCCTTGAACGATCAGATGCAAGCGATTGAGTCCGAAGCGGACGACGTCATTTTGCACCTATTAAGCGGCGTTTACGGCGGCCAATACGAGCCGATTCAAGCGATGATGGTTCGCGACCTTCATGATCTACTCGAAAAAGTTATCGATCGATGTCGCGATGCAGCCAACGCGGTAACGCACATCGTAATGAAGAACTCTTAGCCTGCTGCTACCATGACGCTCATTTTATTTGTGATTCTGGTCGCACTCATCTTCGAGTATATCAACGGCTTTCACGACACCGCCAATTCAATCGCTACGGTAGTATCGACCAAGGTTCTCAGCCCAAGACAGGCCGTCATGTTAGCGGCGTTCACCAATCTGATAGGGGCATTATGGGGCACCGCTGTTGCCAAAACAATCGCTTCGGGCTTAGTGCAAACGAGTGTCGTAACCCAGGAGGTTATTTTGTGCGCTTTGGTCGGCGCGATTTTCTGGAACTTGGTAACCTGGTATTGGGGGTTGCCAAGCAGTTCCAGTCACGCATTGGTGGGCGGATTGGTGGGCGCGGCAGTTGGAGCAGCAGGGCGCTGGAACGTCGTCATCTGGTCGCAACCGAATGCTCAAGCTTGGTATCAAGGCAAGGGACTATTATGGAAAGTCGTCGTGCCAATGGTCGCTTCTCCCGTAGCGGGCTTTATGCTCGGTTTGATAATTATGACAACTCTTTACCTTGTTCTGCGACGTTGGAAGCCGCGTTGGGTGAATGCGATATTTGGCAAAATGCAAATTGTCAGCGCGGCGGGTATGGGATTTATGCATGGAACCAATGACGCACAAAAGACCATGGGAATTATCGCATTGGCCTTAGCGACCGGGACGGAACAGGGTTCTCTTGCGAATTTGCCTGATTGGATGTCATTCTTAAGGATCGGTTCCGGAAAGGAAATCGAAATTCCTACGTGGATCAAAATCACATGTGCACTTGTGATGGCATCCGGAACAGCCGCAGGAGGCTGGCGAATCATCAAAACCCTAGGGCATAAAATGGTAAAACTGCATGCGGTGAATGGTTTCGCTGCTGAAACAACTTCAGCTTCGATCATTGGTTTGGCATCGCATTATGGAATCCCGGTTTCAACAACTCACAACATTTCGGCCGCAATCATGGGAGTCGGTGCGGCTAAGAGTTTCAATGCTTTGAAGTGGACCGTTGTCGAACGCATGGCTTGGGCATGGCTATTTACCCTGCCCGTTTCCGCCTTTGTTGCATTCGCCTGTGTAAGGGCATTAATGGCACTGGGAATGATTAACTAGTGTTTGGGACAATTTGTCGTGAACTGGTCAATACAGTTGAAAACCATCAGCTCAATTGCGCACCGGCTGCTATAATTCCACTCTTGTAAACGCTACTCAATCGCGTTTGCGCACTTACCTATCGAAGCAAGGGTTGACGCCGTGAAGCAACAAATATTTACATCCGTTGTGTTGGTCGTAGGCTTGATTGCTACGAAGACCGCTTGTGCACAAGGGGCAGTTCAGGCAGTTCGAAATGCTGCACAAGGCATCGAAGGAAAAGTACAGAATAACCAACAGCCAATTACCGCAGGCCCCGTCGACAATCAAGAGAGGATCGCACCGGGCAAAATCGATAGCGACGCACCACGCGAATTCAAGACGACGAAATCCGGTCTAAAATACCGAGTAATTCGGAACAGCGACGGCAAGAAACCCAAGGAAACAGATGCAGTCGAAGTGCATTACAAAGGATGGCTGGACGACAAATCCATCTTCGACAGCTCCTATCGTAGGGGCGAAACGACTTCGTTTCCTTTGAATCGTGTCATCAAGGGCTGGACCGAAGGGTTGCAGCTTGTCGGCAAAGGTGGAATGATCGAGCTTGAAATTCCACATGAACTTGGGTACGGGGAAAAGGGCACCCCGGGTGGGCCCATCCCGCCTAAAGCGAATTTGCATTTCGTCGTTGAATTGATTTCGATCAAGTGATTTCCGACGGCGGCGGCTGAACCAATCTCGTCCACTAACTTCACTTTTACTACTTCGCAATTCAATCCCTTTATTGCCATTGTGGTAAAATCCCACATTGACATTTATCCCACCTGGTGGTAGGTTTAGGGTTAGTGGTCAGTATCGTTCATTTCTCCGAAGTTATCATGCAATCTGAAACTCGCACAACTGATTCGAAAGCCCGACTTGTCCTTCCGAAGTCTTTCGCCAATGCAACGGTCATTGTCGAGCAGGTAAGCGACACGGAAATACGCATAAAGCGTGCAAAAGTTGTGGCTGAAGACGACTTGCTTTTCGCAGAGGAAAGGACAACCAATCTTTCGGATATCGACCGCGATCTATTCCTCAAGATGCTATCAAAGCCAGCGATCCCGAACGAAGCGTTAAAAACGGCTGCTGTTCGGCATAAAGCTCGGAACAAAGAATAGTAGTTTAGTCGTTGCTGAGAAATACATCATGGATCATTGGCGCATCGAGCCGTGGACTACGGAGCACGACCGATCGAAATTCTCGAGTGGAAAACAGCCGCTTGATGATTTTCTTCGGATGCGTGTTAGCCAATATGAGAAGAGGAGCCTGGGTAAGACGTTTGTGGCCGTACTTTCGAACAATAGCCAAGGAAATAGAACGGTGATTGGTTATTACACTCTTGCAGCTGGAGCGATTTCATTTGAACAAATGCCAACGTATTCTGCACGCAAACTTCCAAAGCATCCGATTCCAGTCGTGCTTCTTGGTCGACTCGCGGTCGATAAATCGTCCCAAGGAAAAGGAATAGGAGAGGGGCTACTGATGGATGCACTTCAGAGATCGTTGTCATTGGCGGCGGACTTAGGAGTGTACGCCGTCAAGG
Organism: Pirellula sp.; assembly: GCA_043744075.1. Taxonomy (GTDB): domain Bacteria; phylum Planctomycetota; class Planctomycetia; order Pirellulales; family Pirellulaceae; genus JBKCUI01. Next base: position 19,797 of record JAYTVL010000383.1, read on the forward strand.
TTGATGCAATGGACAATGCAGCAGCTTCATTCTACAAGAAGTTTGGCTTTGTCTCGTTACTGGACGATTCACTTCATTTGTACTTACCAATTGCAACCATTGAGAAAATCCTCAGCTAACCGACCAAACGCGAACTGGAAAAAACGAAATTCCGACAGCGGTTTCTTGGTCAATCAACCAGATCGCGGATCGACTGAGCATACATGTCGATCAGGCGTTTGGCATCGTCTATGCTGAACATTCTTGGGCAGCATCGCATACAGATTTCGAGTTTGCGCATATAGGTGATTATCGAAATCGATGCGTGAGTATTAATTCGAAGCGGTGGGACACCGATGATGTTTTCTAGAACAAGGTTTCCCGCCACAATCCTGCCTTTGTCTCGCGGGAGTTTTGCAATAAATCGTTTGGAAGGATCACCCGCATTCGACAAAACCGCCGTCGCCAAACAGCGTTTGCTGGAGGCCATAAAAGGAAGAAGCCAACGATATCGCATTGCTCCGCCCAAGGTGTCGCCAAAAAGGAGTCCGCGCCGTTCGTTTTTGATCAAATCCGTCTCGCGGCGAATACTGTCGACCAACGATTTCGAATATCGACTTTCACGCATCCTTCGTGTTAGAAACGTGTAGCTTACAATGTTTGCTGCAGGCATCGCATAGTCTTCTGCGTCGCGCATGTCGGTCGGCATCATGATTCGTATCCAAGGTGTATTCGTTGGAGACTTACTCTGTACGTTCCAGTCATGAAGCGTTTTGAACAACGAGGCGATCAGCCAGTCGTTGATTCCAATTTGCTTTTCGTTGGCCGCATTCGTGAGTCGCGTGTACGTCTCGCGGTCAAACGATGTGACCACAATCTGAGGATAAGCAGCGCGTGCTGATTCCACTGGCGCGATTGCTGGCGGAGCAAGGGGAGATATCTTCTTCCGAAACAGTTTTGCGATCTCTTTCCAGCAGCGCCAATGCAATTGCCATGTCTTTCCTCGAAAAGCAAATTCAGTCATTCGCATTTTTCGATTGCGAAGCAGTTCCGGATCAAGCGGAGCCAGTTCATATCGGGACGCATCCGAACCTGAGATTTGGCCGTACAGTGCCAACAAATCACCGATGAATCGATATCCGCCAATTCCGTCACAACATGAATGATGAAACTGCATGGTCATTAACGTCGTCCCAGAACCCTCGCGAATCCAAATCCGCAGTCCCACTTCGATTTCCAGGTTGATCGATTCCCCTTGCGGCATTTCGACGGGATTACTTTCGTTACCCCATTCGACTACCGGCATTGTGGCGAGAGCTGGCACCCAACACGGTAATCCTTGTTTTGCCAGCCTTCGGTGCGACTTCAGCAGCGGGTGCCTAGCCAATGCAGCTGGCAAAGCAGACTCGAACGCGGCACGATTGACATTGCCTGAAAAAGTCATTTGCACAATAAAAGCCATCGGGTAGTCTGGGCGATCATCAGCAATGAACAAAGATTCAATTGGGCTGAAATACAGTGGAAACAATCGCTTAGCGCGCGAGGTCGGCTGAAGCGGCGGAAGACTTGTATCAACTGACATCAATTGTAAGCCTTTACTGCCGAAACCAGCTCTGACAGTTCAAAGGAACCAAGGGAATACAAAACGAAGTTAATAATTCTAGTCAACTTTATTTTGGAGGTCGCTCGAATGACAAAAAAGAGAAGTAAAGAAACAGAAGATATTCGCTACCATAAGGACGGAACCGTCTGGGCAAAAGGCCAATGCATTGACGGCGTCGCGACCGGTTATTGGGAGTGGTATCGCAAGAATGGCGTGATAATGCGCTCAGGGTATTTTGAAAACGGCGAACAGACAGGCGAATGGACAACCTATGATTGCGATGGAAAGGTTTACAAGATAACCAAACCGAAGCCAAAAAGGGAATAACGCGAGGGTAACTTCAAATCTAACGAAGGCTTTCGTCGACGCCATCCAGCTTGTCTGGATGGTGAGTGCGTTTGGTAACCAGAAATCGACGTATTCGCGAAGCCTTGGACTCTCGATCTCTACCGAATAACCATCCATGGTTGTCCCTCCTGTGGAAGCCTAAACCACAAGAAAAGCAATTCCAAGCCAAATCACAAACACGGAAATTATTTCGGGACTGTTCCTTAGTATCTGCCTAACTGTCCGCCTTGGTTTGTGTAAGGCTGCTGACCATTGTTGGCCGAGGGTAAACCATAACTGTTGTTGTATTGCGGAGTGTTGTAGCCGTAGGGTTGAGTTGGTGCTTGTCCGTATTGGCTATATTGACCGTAGGTCGACGGAGCGTTTCCTTGAGCCGACTGTTGACCTGCGTTAGCTGGCCAAGGTTGAGAGGGCGGTTGGTACTGTGGATAAGGAAACTGTTGTTGCTGTTGTTGGCGTAGCTGTTGTTCGTAAACTTGCCGTTGATAAAGTTGTTGTTGCTGCTGTTGCCAATCGTTGGCTTGGTTAGCTATTTGTGGTTGCGTCGACGGGAAGGCCGGGGAGCGATGCGTGTGGTTAGGCCCCTGAGCCGCATGGAGCAAGTCAACCGTTGATTGGCTCCAATTTTGAAGGACGGCTTGGTGTTCGAGCTCGTTGATTTGTTGGCTAGCCGCGTTTCTAAGTTCAGCCGCTTTGTTCCGATTGAAGGTAAATGTGGGAAATCCATCGACCCAAGTTACATTGAGTAGTCCGAACACGATCATCACAGGAAAACCAACAAGCATGAGAAGCGATCCGATTCGAGTATCAGCAATGCGTTGTACCGGCGCTGGCAAAGCAAGCGCGATAAGATTCGCAGCGCGTTGCGATGTTGTGCGTCGGCTAGTTCGCCTCCTTGATCGGGCCATGGACCTATTTCTCCGGTATCTTCTCATCGGGCGGCCTAGCAGTCTGATTTTCGGAAGACAATCACCTTGCAGCAAAGCAGGTCGCCCCTGGACCTTAGCAAAATGGCTTTCCGAACGCGATAGAAGAAAATCGGGGAAGAAATTGAGGGTTAAACAAGCCGCGAACTTGAAGCTCATGTTTAACCGATCGGAGCGATTAGCGGAGATCGTGGGTGCCGGATGGACGCTGCACTCTTCAAATACCTAGGTTAAAAGATGGGTGCAACCATGGCCGACCCGCCGCTGCGCGGGTTAAACAATTCGCAAACAGATCCAAACTCAGCTAGAATGCGAATTGTTCAGCACTTTATCCCTCCGTAACAACGAATTCGCTGGATTGCATGCTTACACTTTATCAGTCATCCAATTTGACTTCGCAAAGATTCATCGAGCGACGGAATTTCCTGCACGCCGGGTTTTTGGGACTAGGGGGGCTAACACTTCCGTGGTTATTGCAAGCAAAGGGAATGGCCGCGAAATCAGGTTTGCCGACTTTCGTTAAGGACCGTTCGGTAGTGTTGCTCTTTCTGGGTGGAGGCGCAAGCCATATCGAAACGTTCAACCCAAATGGCGGAGCTTCGGAGCCGTATCGGAGCGTCACGGGCGAAGTGAAGACTAGTATTCCGGGAGTTTCTTTCGGTTCTACTTTTCCGGAACTTGCCAAACGAGCCCATCGAATGGCCATTGTTCGTTCGATGCAGCATGAGCGCAATGATCATGAGCAGTCGATCAGCATGATGTTGACCGGTGGAACTGATCCAGATGGAAAACGCAAGGAAGGTTTTGGTATGGGTGCGGCCCATGCACGAGTACTAGGAACCAGCACTACGGGATTGCCGAACAATATCGTGCTCACCCATCCACACAGCGATGGCCAATATCGCAAGGAGTTGGAGCGAGTTGTTTCTGGCTCTCGATCAGGAACTCTCGGTGCAATGTATGCACCATACATTCCAGATGATACGAACGAGAATTCCAAGTCCATTCGGCTACAACTGCCGATGGAACGATTCGTCGACCGACAAACATTGGCAAAGTCGCTGGACAATTTCGAGCAGCAGTTGGACAGTACTGGGAACATGGCTGCATTCGACGAATACCAGCAGCAAGCTTATCAGATGCTTATGAGCGGCAAGATCGCTAACCTTTTCGATCTCTCACAGGAAGACCCTCGCATCGTCGAACGGTATGACACCAGCTCGGTACAAATTGGTTTCAGAAAACGCGAACCTTCGTTGTTGGGACAGCAACTTCTCACTGCGAGAAGACTAGTCGAGGCTGGGGCTGGCTTCGTCACTGTGCAGAGCGCGGGATGGGACATGCATGCTGACGGAAACAATCCAAACATGGAAGCCGGCATGAAGATGCTAGGGCCAACGGTGGACAAAGCACTCTCCGCTTTCCTCGACGATATTGAGCAACGCGGTTTGAGCCACCGAGTATTGACAATCATTACGGGTGATTTTGGACGAACTCCGAAACTCAATAATGGTGGCGGACGTGACCATTGGTCAGGCTTGTGTACGCTAGCCCTGGCTGGAGGCGGTCTTTCAATGGGACAAGTTATCGGAAAGTCGGGGGCCAAGAATGACGTGCCCAATTCCGAGCCGATTGGAATTGAACACTTGCTTGGAACGATTTTTCACTACCTCTTCGATGTTGCAAGCTTGCGACTTGCGCAGGGAATGCCTCGAGAAATATTGAAGCTCACAGAAAACACCAAGTTCATTCGGGAACTGTTTTAGTTCTAGGCCCTGTTTCTAAACGTAGCATAGGCATCTTGCCTGTGGGGATTTCTCATGAATACTCAGGCTGGAAGCCTAAGCTACGTCAATGGATGATGACATTAGAAACAGTCCCTAGAATTCGAATGTGTCGGGTGTTATCTCTGAATAGATTGGCATAAAGCGGTAGTAGACCTCCAAGGTAAGCGTCGCCATGGCGGTGCAATACAATCGACCGCCAACTTGATTGAAATGGCTCCTTCCAAAATACCAGCTTCCTTTTTCATGCCCTTCTTTGGCTTGTTCTCGCACTAGATATTCTCGATTCGTAGCGTTCCATTCTGACCATTTCTCGAACTTCATGTGGAAGAGGAGCTGCGTTGCGTAATAGTTGTAATAGATGCCGTCACTTGATGGACCTAGATCCGCTATGTATTGCGTTCCTTTGAGTATTCGTGGGTCGGTTCGGGGCCAACCTCGATATAGTCGCAGCAACAAACCGATTGCAGTGGTACAGGCCTCCCTTTGGGTCGAGCGATAGCCGTAAAAGACTCCCTGTTCGCTTTGCTGGCTGTCAAGGAACTTGTCGGCGCGTTGGATGACATCAGGGCGAAGCTTGAAGCCAATCTTCTTTGCGCTTTTCAACGCCATCATTTGCCAGCCCACAATGGACAGATCGCCAGACGTGCTTGGTCGGTATCCCCATGATCCGTCTGAATGTTGCGACCGTTGAATGAAGTCGACTCCAAACTCACAAGGGGCTCGGAGAATGGAGTCGCCTGTCATTTCATACGCTTCGCACATCGCCAACACAGCGATTCCATGTTCGTACATTTCGTACTGAGCGCTATCATCGAGGAATCTCCCATTTGGCCTAAAATCACGAATGTTAGGCGCGGTAGTCTTGATTGCGTGGATTAGGTAATTGATCGACTTGTAGACCACGTCTCGATAGTCGCCTTGCTTGTGCGTATGACCAGCACCCAAGAAACAAAGGAGAGCAAGCCCAGTCGCTGCGATCCTCTTTGGCGAGCCGATTTCAACTGTCCCGTGTCGACATTGACCGTTGCATGGCTTATCGCTCATCGCTGTACTCCACGATCCGTCGACTGCCTGATGCGCAGCAAACCAAATCAAAGCAGCATCGACCGCTTCTTCGCTTGCTTTGCTAGCGCCATTCTGCATCGCCAATCGTTTTCTGTTTTCTGGCGATCTTCCTTCCAGCGAGCTGGCAGCAAACGTTGATGATGCACTGGCGATCGACTGCTGAGGATTGGAACTCCCCGCGTTCGAAAGCAGATCACTCGGAACCCATGTCAATGGAAGTGAATTGACGGTCGACGGCGGCGAAACGATTTCGTCAAGCGGTAAACTTGGTTCAGCAAGCGCCATATCTAGCGTGCTAATCGATTGCCTACTAGAGTCATTTTGTTCTTGATCTGAATTCACCGAAGCCGCTTTGAATGTTGCAACGTCCAATGATTCGACGGAAAACACATCGTTCGCGTTCGATAGCAAGAGCGGTCGAAGTCCGGCGTTCAGGGACGTCGAAATCAGAGCCAAAATCAAGACCAAGAAAACGTGCACGAAAAGGCTCGTCAGAAACGAAACCGTTTCGTCAGGCATACGTGATCGAATGTCTCGCAGCCAAGCAAAGAGCAGCAGTCGTTGCTTGGGACGCTCTTGGCGAGACAACTCAAATTGAAAACGCGATCCAGTTTGCACTGGCGGTGCAACGGTAGACAAGATGTTCCTCGCAATTAGTTAAGGGACGACTTTTTGATGGGCTTCTAGCGAGCGGCAAACTGAAATCTTTATGACACTTTTCGCTGATCGCCGGCATGCATCTCTTTCGAATGCGATCGTTTCCGTTGGCTTTACGCCAACGGGACGGCATCTGACAGCTACATAAAATCGCCCAAAGATTCCCCGCAGAAATCCGTCCGGAACAGCGAAGCCGTGCCGAACGGATTTCTGCGGGAGGCCTTGCCAATGAAAGGTAGCTGTCAGATGTGCCTCCGCCGGTTGAAATCCGACGGAAGGCTGATTTACCGGCGATCAGCGAGAAGTGTCAACTTTCTGCCTAGAATACGATTGGGAGTGCGAGGCTTTATTCGACGACTTGCTTGGCCTTGGCGGAAGCAATTTTTTCACCACGTTTTTCACGTTGTTTCTCTTCCAATGATCTTCTCGCATCAGCGGCTTTGCGAACGTTTGCGATCCGCGCAGCCTCACGGGCTTGGGCTTGTTGATTGCTCTCAACCGCAAGCTGCATGATCGCCATTTGTCGTTGCATATACGCTTGCTGCAAATATGCATTTTGCATCTGCATATACGCTTGTTGTTGATAAGACGGTTGCAAGTAAGATTGAGGTGAGTACTGGGATGCCAAAGGTGATTGACTGTTACCGTAGCTTGAGCCCGTCGGCTGACTGCGATTGCAGCTACCTCCACCTCCGCCGGGTCGCTGCGCGGAAGCAACCTCCGTCCCCAGAAGTCCAATTAAAAGCCCCAAGGACATGGAATAAAAGACTCGCATGAGATTTCCCTCCCGTTAAGGATTGTCTACAAAGAAAAGAGTTTAAAGTAGGTCCTGCCTGCCGGGCAGGATCTCAGATTCGAAGTCCCGCCCGGCAGGCGGGACCTACCGTCGACCTCTCTGAACTAACACCCGCGTTCGTCAGTCTTTGAGTTGTTAATTCAAGAAATCTCAGCCGTTCGGTAACCTTTGCAAAGAATCGATCCGAGTCAACAGCGATAGTTATTCGCGAGGAGGACGTCCTCCCGGTCCACCGGGACCTCCCTGGCCGCCGCCCCGACCTTCGGGACCTCCACGACCGCCAGGTCCTCCGCGACTGCCCGGTCCGCCGCCTTGCATTCGAGCATTATTGGTAGATTCAAATAGCAATTTCATTTCTTCCTTACCTAGAATGCCATCCGAGTTCTTATCCGATGTCTTAAACAAGTGTTTCAGACGATCGTCTTTGAGTTCGTCGCTGGATAACTGCCCGTCAGCATTTTCATCCATGGTTAGCCACTTGGCGACGAACGCTTCGAGAGTCGTTGCGGCACGAGAGTTCCCTCGCCCCGGACCACCAGGCCCGCCGCGACCGCCGGGACCACCAGGACCCCGTCCACCGGGTCCTCGTCCACCGGGTCCCCGTCCACCTTGACCGGGTTCTCCTGGCTGACCCCGTCCATCAAGTTCCTGGCCGGGTGTTTGTCCCATTGCAATCGTATGCAATTTCCAATCGCCTACGCGGACCTGAACGTTGTGGAATGTGCGATGAAGACTATCTCTCAGTGCTAAACTTACGGCACACAGGATTGTAAAACCTATGGCAATTGTCCTAAATGAATTTTTACTCATTGTTTTTTTTCTTTGAAAGTATTGCTTGGAAGTCACACCGGCTTGCTTGCACGATGCGTAGAATAGTGTTTCATAATTCGCTGCGTAAGCGAGGGATCACATCATCCCTCACCTTAATACCCTCTCTTACGCAGCGGGTTACGCTTAAACTCTTTTTCGACGAATGGTTTCGATCTCCTCAAGAACCGGCGTCGATCACAACATGGGCCGCAAACCGTGGGCTAGCGCCCTTCGGCTAATCAGCCGGAACGCGCTAGCGTCCGGTTTAGCCCGACTTATGATCGAGGCCCGGAACTTCAAATGATTCAGCAGAACTAATGTTTCTCCTCAGGCGTTTTGCCAAGGATGATGTCGAAATGCGCAAAAAATTCACCAATCTTGGAATCAGGGATGGGCAAGAAGTCGGCTTGAATCAATTCCTGATCGATTGCATCTCCTGCTTCAGAAAAGATTCCGTCCCGCCTATTTCCTTCGTGCCCTCGGATCATCAATTGTGTTGTAAGCAACTCGCGATCACCTCGTTTCACTTTGAAATGGATGTGGGGCGCGGGCCGACCTGGATAGGGAACTGGCTTAATAGTTCGAAATCTGTATTCGCCTTTGGAGCTGGTTTCAAAGCGTCCAAAGCCTTGAAAATTAGCATCCTGTTGCTTCTTCTTTGAATTGCTATCGCGGGAATGCAAGTAGACTTCGTTGGCATCGCACTGCCAGATTTCGACGGTCAATCCTTTCATCGGATCTCCCTTTGCGTCGAGAACGCGACCTGAGAGCTGAGTGACCGTACCCACTGCGGGTGTCGTTCTGTCATTGATTAACAGCAGATCGTTGTCCACGTCTAACGGCAGATGGTCAGGGTAAAAGGGCCCTTCAGTCAATGACGGCGAACTCAATAGGTCGGCAAAAAGACCGCGTGTGTTGAAGAGACTTGCAGCGAAAACGCAAGAAGTCGCTAGCAAGCGACGACGTTCTCGTTGATTGATTGATAATGTCATTATTGGCAATCCAGCAGTGTTGGGTAATTGAAGACTTCGCAAAGGGTTCATTGCTATCTACTTAGTACCCAAGGACAATTGGTTTCCGTCGCATTTTCTAGAATTATTTTTTGGGCATCGATCACAACATGGGCCGCAAACCGTGGGCTAGCGCCCTTCGGCTAATCAGCCGCAACGTAAGCGTCCGGTTCAGCCCGACTTGTGATCGACGCCATTTTTTGCATACACAAAAAACTTCACGGAACACAAAAGAAATAAATGGCAATAAACAGCAAACCGCCTACTATGGCTGAACCGAAGCCAGAAACTCGCTTTCGTTTCAAGAAAAAGAGCATTGCCAAGCCTGTTATTCCGCTAACGATCATGACGACCGCCGAAACATCGATCAAAATGCTCCAAGGAACTCCGCTGTCCCTACCTTTGTGCAAGTCATTCCAAATTCCAACCAACCCATGTTGTAACAACGAGATCTCACAATCCCCACTTGATCTGTTGATGAAGATATCCCATTGGTCCTCGAATGCCAACGATCGCAGGCTTTAAGTACTTCCGTAAGTTCTTTCGAAAGTATCGCCTCTTCGCCGTCTTCGATCCATCGATTCATTTCACTTTGGGAGTCATACGAACTGAAGATTTTGGCAAGGCGATCGATCTCGACCAGTGCGACAGTCTCTGCGCTTGCGGCACTTTCGGCCTGCGAACACTCTAAACGGAGTTCCAAGTTGGTGCCAAGAACATTGACGTGGTGATAAGCGAACTGTTCCCATGCAAGAGTGTCGGAAACAGAGCTCAATACGAATGCAATTCCAAGAATGAATCGATCCAACAGCGCGTTCCTGAGCGGAGTTTCTTTACACAGGCGTCCAAAGAAATTGGAGCATGTTCGGGTGATCCAATGATTCACGTGTTCGGGCTCTTTCTGGTTCTGAGATAATCGATGTTAAGTAACAAACTATGGTAAGATTTCATCAAGGATCTCCGTTGGAAATGCTAGGGCAAATTACCGTCAATCAACCATCATATGAATCTAGTACCGAAAGCCGACGTTTTCCGCCACATTTAGTAGAACAATTATCCCAATTGTTCCCGTGCTGGCTTGGAGGCGGGACATTACTATCGTGTTCCGCCAGATTAAAAACCTTGAAATTCAAAGGGCTCGCCGATTAATTCCTGCCAAGTAGCTCGCTGTTTTGGAGTGAGAATCGCGATAATTCGATCGACAGTTTTTGCCGTCTGTGACAAAAACAATGTCTGTTCGAAACCTCGACCGCCACGTGGGCCGCGTTCGCCAGGATGAGGGCCCTTGGGGCCTCGTTCCTTTCTGAAACCGTCCCTGAATGGCTCCGAATGCGGAGGGGGCTCCATTTGAAAACCGGGTCTAGAAGGCCCGCCACTGGATCGAGGAGGCCCTGGCCCTTCCATATCTCCTCTACCTTGCCGGTTAGTCATGCGATCGGGTCGTTCTTGTTCGATGATCAAAACGATCTCTCGCTTTTGAGACTGAGTCAGGCCAAGGGCCTGAGCGATTTCAACTGATTTGAAGGTAAATGGGAGTCGCAACTGTCGGTGGATCTGTCGCAGCCTATCCCATTGCGGCTCCGTCAGTTTTTGCGACATATCTTCAAACTGCGCCAGAATATTCGCGGCTTGAACGTTTTGCGAGTCATCGAATTGCGCTTCCCCAACGGACAGATCAGCACCTCTGAGAAACTCTTGAATTGCCTTGTGGAGTTCGGATGAAATATTAAGTTCCTTTCGAATCGACGAATAAACAAGCAGCTGAAGAGGTTCGAGTCGATCAAGCCGCGTTAGCGTCTCGACCATCTTTTCAACACGTTGTTTGCTTGCCGACAACTCATCCTGCAACGACGGATCGTCACCTCGAAACTCAATAAAGTCTTGATAAAAATCTAAAGATGCTTCTAGAAACTCTCTTCGCAATGATTTCAGATCAGGACGATTTGCCAACTCCGTTTCGCTCAATTCACTGAAGGTGTCAACAGCCCGACGAGCCTGCTGAAAACTCATTTCGGCAACCTCTCGTTGTTGTTTCTCATTTGCAAGCGCGCTGGACGTTTTTAGTTGCTCGCGAAAAACAATAATTGTCGTCAACATAAGTCCAATTATCGTGATTGCTCCAAAAACAGCTGCGGCAGTAACTAAACTTGAGTGCCGTCGACGCCATTTGGCTAAACGCTGCAACACCGTTGGCGGCTTAGCCAAGATGGGCTTGTCGTCCAACCATCGTTGTAAATCGTCAGCAAGCAATGACGCTGTTTCATAGCGTTCGATCGGGCTCTTCGCGATCGCTTTGCGCATGATGATTTCCAGCTCAAGCGGTATGCTTGGGTCAATGCTCCGCGGGCTTACGGGATCATGTTCGGCAATTTGATTGACGATTTCCTGGTAGCCCATTCCAGAAATTGCGGGCTGCAAAGTAAGCAATTCGTATAACGTAATTCCAAGTGAATAAATGTCGGAGCGATGGTCCATCGGCACTTTCCCGCCTGAGGCTTGTTCCGGACTCATGTACCGAAGAGTTCCTAGCATGTCGCCGGTTCGAGTCAGGTTTGAATCTGTCTGGATTTGGGCGAGGCCAAAGTCCGTGATCCAAATATTTCCAACTGGATCGAGCATAAGATTAGCCGGCTTGATGTCACGATGAATCACGCCATATAGATGCGCGTGTGCCAATCCTTCAGCCGCTTGACCTGTCATTTTCGCCACGTTTCGATAATGTCGGTTGCGACCAGAGCGACCGCTCATAGGATTGGTTACTTCCACTTCATTCGTGTCGCGCGATGGTGAATTGGAAACATCCAATGCTTGGCTAGGTTCCTTTGCCGAAGCGGAATCCCTTGCTTGCCGCAATGCCGCAATGACCTGCGCCAACGAGCGTCCTTCAATTAGCTGCATTGCGTAATAATGCACACCTCGATCTGCACCGACCGCGTAGACTGGAACGATATGAGTGTGATGAAGTTGGGCCGCCGATTGGGCTTCGTTTCGAAACCGTTGCAATCGAACTGGATCCAATCCACTAGCGAACGAAAGTACTTTTAGTGCGACGCGTCGCCCGAGAGATAGCTGATACGCCTCGTAAACGATCCCCATCCCGCCTCGCCCTATTTCGCGAACAATTCGAAAATCGCCGAGCGCAGCTGGTATTTCAGGATCGGACCACGGTTCCGTTGAATTCGGAGTTACGATTTTTGATTTTTGACCTTTTCCGAATCCTTGCTCGACCAAAACCAGTCCTGCAAGGCAAGGCATTAACTCATCGGCAATATCCTTGTATTCCAAACAAAACTGATCCGGAGTTGGCGCGGTGCCTGACTCGATAAGTGCCATGTACTTTTTTACCGCAGCGACGAGCGGCGAGTTACCTGATGTAGAGAGCGTTTCGTCGTTTTCGTTTATCTTTTGTTCGCCCATCGAGATCGATCTAGTCTTGTCCATGTCATTCATTTGTTGGTTCGATTGTTTTGATCGTTCGAATCCATCTGTTGTTTCAGTTTAGCCAATCCTCGAACCCAAAGTTTTTCAACGCTGTCTACGGAACGATTCATCGCCTTTGCGACATCGAGAAACGAAAGACCTTGGATGTTTCGAAGTAAAATGGCCATACGATAATCTTCCGGTAGTTTCTCCAAGGCCGCTGCGAGTTCGAGCATGGTCTCGTTTTCCATTAGTACTTCACTAGGCGAATCAACTTTAGCGACCAACCCACGCTGCATACATCCCGACGCATATTCCAATGACTCAACGAGCGACTGCTCAATACTCAAGTCCCTCTGCTGTGTGCCGAGGAAGCGGCGAAAGTGCTTTGCAAGGAGATTGGCAAGAATCCCTCGAAGCCAGCCAGCAAATTCAACATTAGATGAGCCTCGAAACGTCCCGATTTGTTTGTGGGCTACGAGGCAAGTCTCCTGAACCAAATCGGATGGATCGGCTTTGCCTTGGAGCCGCTGATGGATTTGTGCCGACGCAAGCATTTTCAAATACGATCGATGCCGAATTAGGACTTCGCCAAGCGCTTCGCCATTGCCTGCGATAGCTTGCGAAAGTAGCTGGTTCAATGCAAAAGATGAACTGTCGGCCATGGTGCTTTGGTGGAGATGAACTGCCGGTCTGGCCATCACGTCGAGACCAAATCACTTCATCAAGCATACTGGCAATGCCTCAAATCGAAAATGGATTATTGTTACCGTAGCATAGGCATCCTGCCTGTGAACCCGGAGTCTCAGGCTGGAATTGCGCAAAGCCTTTGCGATCGCCAGTTATCTGCCATGCATCCTGCCTGTGAACATGGAGTCTCAGGCTGGAAGCCTAAGCTACGTTTCTGTTCGCGATGATCAGAGTGATGCGTTGGACGCTTGTGATGAATCGCCTAGTCCGGCTGCGAATCGGGGCGAATACTTTTCTTGTTTGCGTGCGCACTCTATGCACGAAACGGCATACGGGACCGCTTGAAGTCGAGCCAGCGGTATCGGTTTGTCGCAATGCTCACAATCTCCGTAGTGTCCGTCACGAAGACGAGTCAAAGCGTCCTCGATCTGCGAAAGTTCGCGGCTTTCTACTTCGATTAGTTGGCTACTGATCTCATCTTGGGCTGTATCCATCGCTACATCAATGACATCGCCGCCATCCTGCGAAAGCGCTTGAAGCATGCTTAAGTCGCCATCGAGTGCTTTGCGTAAAGCTTCGCGGCGAAGCAATAGGACGTCCCGTAATTTGGTCAATGCTTCTTTTCGTGACACGATGCTCTCCGCGACAATGTTTGGCCCCCCCCACCAGACGAAGGGTGCCGGATGCCATGAACTATAGTACGCATTCCAAGGGAAAGCGTTCGTTTTCTGCCACACAACTAGAGTTTTCTAAGACCAAAAATCTAACCGAAGGCCAATTTTAGTACGTAATTATTTGCCAGCAAAGGATTTGCGACAACTTTCAATTTGTGCATTTTTTTTGATTATTTTTCCAAAATTCCCTTGTGTTTTTGAAGCATTGCCAAATGTCCATCATTAATTTCCAAAAAATCAGGAGCTTTTTTCTTTTAAGAAAGGATTCTTGTAACTTTGGCCGATAGAGCCAATTGGTGGTCATAGGCTCACACTGGAAACCGCAATACCAAGCAAAGCAAATGCGAAATCTCGCCCCTTTACTTCAGCAACAAACCAGATCGGTCGAGATCGATAGTGCCATTGGGCAGATTGATTTGATTGGGGAGTCTGGGGAGATTGTAAAGTCTTGGAAGATTCGAAGCCCAAAATGCACCATTGGTTCAAGCCTGGACTGCAGCGTGCAACTGACATCTTTTGGCGTTGCGCCGCTTCATGCGACTTTGATTTTCGGCAAGAAACATACGTTGCTGCGTTCCTCAGGGCCAACCCTGATTTCCAACCGCCACGTGCGCGAATGGCTGATAGACCACTCTACGGAAATAGTGATTGGCCAATCTCGATTAATTGTCCATCCGACACTTGGCGTTCTCGCAACGGTAGTTCGAGCTGATAGTCTGATCGATCAAGCGGCAAGATTGTGCAATGAATTGGCCCCATTAATTCAAGAGCCTGCGAAGTCAAGCGTTCAAAAGTCGAACGCCCAGAATCCGAACGCCTCTATGAATTCGATTGACGCTTCGATCGAATCGCCCCCACCACCCGCTGTTGATTCGAAACTCGACTCCATTGAACGACTCTTACAGTCATTGCAGTTCTCCCTAGACAAAATGCAAGAGTCTATTGGAACGGAAACGAAAAATGCGAACGAATCGATCGTCGATTCGGTATCGCACGGGATCGATGAGTTTGGCAAGCGATTGTTTACCACTCTCAATGATCAACTAAACAACCAGACGGGCGTTCAGCAATCGCTAATCGCTAGTCTTGCAGATCGCTTTACAGACAGATTCGGTGCGATCGATGATCAGCTAAGCCGATTCAGCGACTCAACAAGTCTACAGGCTAATTCACTCAGTGAACTGCTTGTGCAAGCTAATTCAGAAAAAGAATTTTTTGAAGCCCGTTTCCAGGAAGTGAGCTCTCACCGAAGTGAGCTGATTGACGCGGTTCAAGTCTTGCGATCTGAAATTGCAATCGCATTCCAAACACCAAATATTCCAATTCAACAAGCTGCATTTGTATTGGAGTCCCATTCCGAAAGCGTGCCTGAATCTAACGTAGAAACACGTACTTCTGTCACAGACACTCAATTGGCTGAATCGTTGGAACGGGCGCAGATTCAAATCCAAGAACTGAACCAACAACTAAGAACTCTAGAGACCGAAAGAGATTCTGCCCAACAGCGGGTTGCTTCTCTTTCTGAGTCATGGTTGTCGGTGCAGGCTGCTACAGAAACGAGCGAGCCGCCTAATTATGCATTGGCTCCCAGTGCGGCCATTGAGTACCTGGAAGCTCCATACACAGAGGCTCCATACACAGAGGCTCCATACACAGAAGCTCCATACGCAGAAGCTCCGTACGCAGAAGCTCCGTACACAGAGGCTCCATACACAGAAGCTCCATACGCAGAGGCTCCGTACACAGAGGCTCCGTACACAGAGGCTTCGTACACAGAGGCTCTATACGCAGAAGCTCCATACGCAGAGGCTCCGTACACAGAGGCTTCGTACACAGAGGCTCCGTACATAGAATCGCCAAATTTAGACCTCACGAATTCTGAAGTTCTGTTTGCAGATCCTGCGGTTGCAGAGAATCTCGACGAAGATTCTCTTCAGGCTGAGCCTCACCATCGGACCAACCAATTGCCGGCTTGGTTTACAATGGATGAGCCGGTCACGTCGCGCACTGACTCTACAGAACCATCAACGGGGCAGATTGAGACTAGTTCTCCGGTTGAGCCCGTCCAGCAATTTGCGATTCCTGACTTGAGTAGTTATTCCAACGCTGGGTATGAACCCGAGCTATTCGAGAGGTCAGAGCAACTGGAACATGCCTCCGAAAACAACATTGACTCCGTTTCAGATCGTCTACAGCGCATGTTAATGGATGCGAACCAACGACGAGGAACTGTAAATCCTCCAACGTCTTTGAGTTGGTCGCAAAAACACAATAAGTCGTCCGTCGATGGCAACCAGGCTAGTAAATTGAATCGGCTACAACAAGCTTTTCAGGCTGAATCGTTGCCCTCTGATCAAGATGACCTCCAAGAGTCGACAGAAAACAGCCAACAAGACTCAGTGCCCGATTCGTTTTCAGAAAAACAGTCCAGACCTGCTGAATTAGATGGCGAATCACCAGTCCCTAAAGAGCAGAACCAGCAAGACCGCGATTCATTTGAAGAGACTGAACAAGACGCGGACGAAATACAAGATGTTAGCCATAGTAACAATCGCTTGACTCAAGACGAATCGCCGCAGAAAAACGGCCCAGGTGCAGATGAAGAGGAATCGATAGAGCAGTACATGCAAAGACTCTTAAGTCGAGTTCGAGGTGGTTCCGAAAGTGAAGAGGCCACCGGCCCAGCAACATTGAAATCATCTGTGCAAACCGACGTGACTTCTTCAAGGAGTAATACTCGACCTCGCGTAGAGGCTTCCAATTGTCCTACCCCAAACGATTCAGAGGCTCAGCTAGAAGCTACGAAACTCGACGAAGAGTTGTTTGCGCCGCGACTGCAGGCTCCAAAGCAACGTAATGACTTGGCCGCACTGAGGGAATTGGCTAACACCAACGCCCGTCGGGCCATTAACCGAAGTGATATTCGAAGGACCAATTCCGCGTTTTTCGTCAAATTGGGTGTCACGGCATTGGCGGTCTCGTCGGCCGTCGCATTATTCTTGTTCAATGGTTTTACATTGAATGCCCCGTTTGTGGGAATGGTTGCTGCGATCATTGTTTCCCTGCTCTGGGGTTATGACTGCATTAATCATTTCAACCGCATGAAAAAGGTTGGTAGCAAGAACCAAGTGACCGCAGCAGAAACCGCAGCGGGACAATCTATCCAGGTTGGTTCAGATGAGGATAGTGGCTGGCGGCCCACTCCTGCTTGATAGACGGACTTGCATGGGAGGACAAGATCGGTCAAGCTAACGTAATTCAATCCCATGAATTATGAGAAAGGCTTACCATGTCTCTGGATTTCGAGCGTAAACATTCGTGCCCTCCGCAAAGCCAATTGGCTTGGGCCGTGTGCCATTTGCTAGCTTTGCCTTTATGGATTCCAATGGTAGGTTGCGGTCCATCGGAGCCAGCGGAAATCTCGGCTGCAACCAGTGGATATAAGCCTGCCAAGGAATCGGCGGCGAGGTCTTCTTTAACCGATAACAAGTCGATAGAGGGAAGCAACTCGAGAATATCTGAAAACTCGAGTCTGCCAGTCAACCAAAATACTTCAAATAGCTTGCCCACAGCGCCAACTGCTCCCTCGTTTCAACCTGGCAAGCTCGATCCAGAAATTGCATCTCAAATGTACATGACTCTGAAGCTTGGGGATGTCAATAGTGCTCAACCCTTGCTGAAATTCCTCGAAACAAGTTCGCGGGCTGTTAGAGAGCTAATTGCACATGGTCGACAAAAGAAGCTTACAAAGGAAGTCCTTCTTGAACGTGGCATGGAACTGTCGCGAATGAAATTGGAGGCATCGCAAAGATTGGAAAAGATCGCAGTCAGCGAGGACGAAAAAGCGGCAGCATCAGTTGGGAAACTTGAAGCGTATTCGCAAATGGCCAGCTTTGGAGACGTGGCTGCATCGGACAGTTTGCGAGAATTGGCTTCGGCCGAATCGAAGAACGCGGACAAACGTGTTGCGCAACAAGCAAAAGCGATATCACTGAGCCTCATGGTCAGCGACTACGATAGCGGTACAGCCAAGATCGATGAACTGATGTCGTTAGCAAACACTATTCTAGCCGACGGGAAAGAACTGACGGCCTCCAACTTAAATGCGTTGGCACAAGCTGTTGGAGTCCTCTCAAAACGTTCAGCGGAGGATGCCGCGTTGGAACTTGCGAAGAAGACGGAAGAAGCGTTCCGCGAAAACTCCGAACCCCAATTGGCCCTGACAGCCTGGGAGTTGCATGCAAGTCGCTTAAAGGAAGCGATTGAAGTCGGTTCTTTGCTTCAACCTAACGTCAAAGAAGACCAGGATCCTGTGCTCGCAAGAAAAGCAATTGATGCACTCATGGCTAAGATCTCTTCGCCTTGGACCGCATTTTTCTTTGTTCAGATAGGTATCCAAGTTGAGAATTCTGGCCGTCTTGAGTTGGCAAAGCAGTTGTTTGAAGTTGCGGAAACACAAATCGAAAACCTCAAGGATCCGGATGCTCGCGTCGAGCTAGAACGAAATTGCAAACAGTTCAAGAGTCACTTTGCAATTCTAAACAAACCGTTGAATTTGAGTGAACTGGTCGACATGGCTGGTAAGTCCGTCGATCTCAAAAAGTACAATGGAAAAGTGGTTCTCATCGACTTTTGGGCCACATGGTGCGGACCTTGCCTGCAAGAGATTCCGAATATCGAGGAAGCATTCGAGGCCTACAACAAGGATGGATTCGAAGTTATCGGGATCAATCTGGATGAAGACCGATCATTACTGCAGTCATTCCTGGCCTCCAAAAAAATGTTGTGGACCACTTATGTTTCCAGCAAACCGGATGCGATCGGCTTTGATACTCCATTAGCCAAGGAAATTGGGATTTCCGCGATTCCGTTTATCGCAATCGTTGGCAAAGACGGAAATGTTGCTGGCATCCATATTCGTGGCCGAAAGATCAGAGAAAAAATCGTAGAGCTGTTGGCCAAAGAGTAACCACATGAGCATATGCTGCACGTCTTGGGAGCTACCGAGAATCCTGCCCGTCGGGCGGGACCTACGGAAGCATTTCTGGGTAAACATCGAGCGGAAAATAACTGTCGGAACCCGTAGTGGACGAGGCTACGAGTCCCTGGCCACTGGACTCGTAGCCTCGTCTACTACGACACTAATTAATCGCACGATGCTAAACGGATTAGTTCTCTTGTTGACTTGGTTTTCAGTAACCCAGGGGCAAGACTCCACGCCTGCCGCGACTCTTAATAGTGAAGCTGTCGGCATAGCGAGCCGAATCAATGAGAATGAACTGCATGGCAATTTGCGTTTCCTAGCGGACGATCTGCTCGAGGGGCGAGGGCCAGGTTCGAAAGGGGACGACATCGCTCAGCTTTATATTGAGTCGCAATACAAACGGATGGGGCTTTTGCCGATCGCGTCGCTCAATTCGTACCGACAAAAGTTCCCAATGCTTGGGCTAACGTCCAAGGCAGCTAAGACTTGGTCGATTAGATCAATGAAAAAAAACACATCGGTCGACTTCGAATATTTCAAGGATTACATTGCTGTTGCAGGCCAACCCAAGCCCAAGATCGAAATCAATAACGCCGAAATTGTATTCGTCGGTTACGGCATTCAAGCGCCAGAATACGACTGGGATGATTTCAAAGGAAAGGACCTCAAAGGCAAGATACTGCTCATGATGAACAACGATCCTGAATCGGATCCGAAACTCTTTGCAGGCGCAAGACGATTGTACTATGGGCGGTGGGATTACAAATATGAAAGCGCGGCTAAACAAGGTGCAGCCGGAGCGATTATTATTCATACAACTCCATCGGCAGGTTACCCCTTCACAGTGATCGAAACATCATGGACTGGCGAACAGTTTGAGCTAGTGGATAGCTCTGCTCCCCGCATGGACATGAAGGCGTGGATGACCAACGCGGCAACTGCAAAGTTAATTGCAAATGCTGGATTCGAATTAGACGCTTTGCGGCAAGATGCGGAATCAAGAGAATTCCAACCAGTTCCGCTTGGCGTTACTTTGAGTACAACCATCGACTGCGAAATTCGGGAGAAGACGACTGCCAATGTGCTTGCGGTTTTGCCCGGTAATGATGCCAAGTTGTCGAGCGAACATGTTTTGTTCATGGCCCATCACGATCATATTGGTATTGCTCCGGATCGCGATGCTAGAGGGGACAGCATATACAACGGCGCAATCGACAACGCCTCTGGAATCGCTGCTTTGCTGGGGATAGCGCAAGCAATAACAGAAAGCGGCGTTCGCCCCAGAAGATCCATCTTGTTCGCCGCAGTTGGAGCCGAAGAACAAGGGCTTCTGGGCTCAAAGTACTTTGCGGAACACCCACCGATTCCCAATGGTAAGCAGTCAGCGGTGGTCAACATTGATGGCATCAATTTTCTTGGCCCGACAAAAGACGTCAATGTCATAGGCTTAGGTAAAAGCTCTCTAGATCAATTGGTCGAAAGGGTTTCCAAGGTTCAAGGTCGTGTAGTCGTTCCTGACCGAGAACCTAGCAAGGGATTCTACTATAGGTCAGACCAGTTTTCGCTCGCAAAGGTGGGAGTGCCTGGAGTCTATTTGCACTCTGGTCATGTCGTCATCGGCAAACCAGACGGATGGGGCAAGGAACAAATGGATGCTTGGACCGAGAAACATTATCACCAACGATCCGACGAGTACGATCCGAGCTGGAATCTCGCCGGGGCCGTTCTTGATGTTCAATTGCTTTTTCACGTTGGATGGATGGCTGCCAATTCAGATGAGATGCAATCGTGGGCTTCGGGAGACGAGTTCGAAGCAGCACGCAAAAACGCACTCCGCTCTATTCAACGGTAACGCTGTGATGGAAATCTCTCAGATCTATAGGTTTTGTCCTGCATGTGGTATAAAGCGAGAAAGATTTACTCCATCGCGGCCATTTCGATGCGAGTTCTGCGGTCACACGAGTTTTTTTGGTCCGGTCACGGCAGTGGGTGCTGTGATCACCAACAAGGAGGGACTGGTATTATTGATCCAGAGGGCGAAAGAGCCAGGTCTCGGCAAGTTAGGCATGCCCGGTGGATTTGTCGATCCTAATGAAGCGGCAGAGGTTGCTCTTAGGCGCGAGATTCAAGAAGAAGTTGGAATTTCGGTGGGCAAACTCGCTTTCTTAATGACGGCCCCGAATACTTACACTTATCACGGGGTCGCGCTCCCCGTTCTCGACATTTTCTATTCTGCGAATGTATTGGACGATCAAGAGATTGCACATGACGATTCCGAGGTGTCGGCATGGATGTGGACTGAGTTGTCACCGGAGATCTTGAATAGACTTGCGTTCCCGTCGAATCGACAGGCAATGGAAAAATTCCTAACGCATAATGCAAAATTAAAAATGCAAAATTAAAAATGCAAAATCTGGACATTTCTCGCTGATCAACCAAATCGCCTTCCGTTGGATTTCAGCGGAGGATTCGTTTTGGCGATTTAGGTAGCTATCAGTTGCCGTCCCGCTGGCGTAAAGCCCAATGGCACTCACTTTGAGCCGCAACGCGCTAGCGTGCGGGCCGGGAGTCAATGAATCAATGACTGTTCAAGCCCTCATGCTAGCGCATTGAGGCTCAAAATTCCCAAAGTGAGTGCCATTTGGCGTAAAGCCAACGGAAACGATTGCATTCGCAGGAGTTGCATACTTGCGATCGGCGATCTCGGTCGTTTTTAGCCCAACGGGCTTAAACATATTAGCCCAGGGCAAAGCGCAGCGACGCCCTGGGTACAGACCGAACCCGGCCCAATTGCCCTGAAGGGGCCGAACTAATTAGCCATCGAAGACGCAACCATTTTATTGGGCCCCTTCAGGGCAACGTTTAGGCGTTTTGTGGTTCCCAGGGCGACGCTACGCGACGTTCCGTCGCTGCGCTTTGCCCTGGGCTAATATGTTGCTGCCCCATTCGGGGCGAAAGCGCACGACCTCTTTACCCTGCGGGATTTTGCCAGATCTCTGAATTCAAATTTTTCACTTTTTGGCTTACTTTTCATCTCATTGCTTTTCTTGTCTAGACAATAGTTGTTTAGACGACTATCATTTTTCGTGGACCGATAAGAATATTCAATTTTTAGGACCTTGCGATGATTCAATCCGTGAACGCTTGCGATGTGATCGTAATTGGTGGCGGGCCGTCTGGTTCTGCGACGGCAACTTTGCTTGCCCAACGCGGTTTCAGCGTTACATTGTACGAACGTGATCACTTCCCAAGGTTCCATATCGGTGAGTCCTTGATTCCCTATTGTTACCCGGTGATTGAGCGACTCGGGATGCTGGGAAAAATGAAATCAAGCCACTTCACTAAGAAGTACGGCGTCCAATTTATTAACGAGCAGGGCAAACTCTCGGAGCCATTTCGATTTAGCCAATACGATCCGCACGAACGATCACAATCTTGGCAGGTGCTTCGAAGCGAGTTTGATCATATGTTAATCAACAATGCTACGGAGCAAGGGGTGACGGTTCATGAAGGCGCACGAGTCCTAGACGTGTTGATGGAAGGAGATCGCATCGTCGGCGTAAGAGTCAAGCTGGAGGGGTCAGAAGAAAAGGAGGTGCGATCACAAGTGGTGGTCGATGCGAGCGGACAGTCGTCGATCGTTATGGATCGTATGAATTTGCGGGAATGGGATCCAATCCTCAAGAAGGCTGCCATATGGACATATTGGAAAGGAGCCAAACGAGAACTAGGGATCGACGAGGGTGGGACCATCGTTATCCAAACACAGGAGAAAAAGGGATGGTTCTGGTATATTCCGCTACATGACGATGTTGTCAGTGTCGGAGTGGTAGCCGGTTACGATTACCTATTTAAAAATCGATGGACCAAAGATCTCGAAGCAATTTACATGGAGGAAGTTGCTCGCTGCCCGGGTGTGCAGCCCAGGATCAAGGACGCGGTTCGCGACGGAGAATACAAAGCTCAGAAGGAGTATTCTTATAAGGCCAAGAAAGCGGCTGGCGATGGATGGGTGCTGGTTGGTGACGCATTCGGATTTCTTGATCCGCTCTATTCATCGGGTGTAATGCTCGCATTAACTTCGGCGTCCATGGCGGCAGATTCAATTGCCGCCGCGTTGGATGCGAACGACCCGAGCGAGGAGCGGTTGCGAAGTTGGGAGCCTGAGTACGTGAAGGCGATGGACCGAATGCGAAATTTGGTTTGCGCGTTTTACGACGGCCTTAATTTTGGACGCTTAGTTCGCAAGTATCCAGAAAAGAAGAACCTCATTACCGATGTCTTAGTCGGAAATTTATTTAGCGAAGAGGTCGACCAGTTGTGGCCCTTGATCGAAGAGCTGAAGCAAGAAGACGCAGCCATGGCGATGGCAGCCAGCGACAGGCTTAGTTAGGTGTTTTTAGACAACTCTCGCTGAACGCCACCGATTGACAAACGAATCTCGCGCATAAAAAATTACTTTTCGCTGATCGCCAGCAAATCGGCCTCCCGTCCGATTTCAGTAGAGGATTCGTTTTGGCGGGCCGGTTGGCACGCTCAGAGGCAGTGATTTTATAGTACCCGTCACACTCCGTGTGACGTCCGCAGTTCAAAAACCTTTGGTTTTTGAGGCAACGTCACACGGAGTGTGACGGGTACTATAAAATGACAGACTCTGGGCGTGCCACCCGTTGTCCCCATGTCCCCATGTCCGCCTCGTAGAAGCAAAACTACGTTTACGCGGCACCGCCAAACATCCTCAGACGTGGCGATTGCGAGACGGCATTCCTTTGCGTTTGCTTGGTCGGTAGTCTTGCGAGTAATGTGGCAGCGCACTCAATATCGTTCTTGAGATCCTTGGTTTGATCGTTGGTCCATCGATTGGCGCCCCAGCCTGCCAACAGTACTTGTTCGCCTGGTTCGGCGCTTCGAATCGCCAGTTCGATTGCTGTTTCTCGGTTCGGTACGATTTGAACAGCGGATGGATACTCGCAACCATCCAAGACTTGCCACATGGCTTTTTGTCCGCTTCGAGTCGATTGGCGACTCTGGGTCAGAATCACGCGCGAAGCGGATCTCTCCAACACACGACCATAGGCTGCCATCTGTTCGGGTGTAGCAGCCTCTGGAACTTCGGCTACGCAAATAATTGGATTTCCATGCTTAGTCAATGCATGTAGAGCCACGGCCAATCGATCCGATTGATCAGCGTTGTCGATGTATACTGGGCATTGAATAGAGTTCGGAACTCGTTGCAAACGGCCTGGGATCTTATGCAACCTCTCGATCCCTTGAACGATCTCAAATAACTCCAAACCGAAAGCGAAACCGACTGCGGTCGCGCCGAGCATGTGCCGAGCATTGTGGTCACCGAGCAGTAAACTCGTGACCGGTGAGACACAATTTCCAGCTGATACCATGAGCGACTGTTCGCCCGGCAAACTGTTCATCCGTTTTCCTTGAACATCGGCAACCGCATCTAGGCCATAGCTTATTGAATGCGGTTGATGACGTTCAATCCATCGGTTCAATCGTGCATCATCGGCGTTGTATACAATGATCCCATGTTGCTTCAACTGACCCACAATGCGATGCATGGCATTCTCGATACCGCGAGCTTGCAAGGAATCGATTCGTTGCGATTTTCGGAGACCAGTAAACAAAATGACATCGAACTCGAGGCCGCTGGTTGAATGCGAACGAAGCATGTCGTCCGTCAATTCGATGATGGCGGCTGGAGTCTTGTTTTCCGCGCTGGTCTCCAGCCATTGCACTAGCTGCTGGGCATTGGCATCAGAATGCGCAACGAGGCCTGCATCTTTCCCATCGCTGGCGCCAAGCGATGTATAGTAAGCAACTCGTTCACCGATCTTCTTCATCATCGAAGCCACCATCAATGCGGCGGTCGTTTTTCCGTGTGTACCGACGACAGCGATCATCAGCATCTTTTCGCTCGGCTTGCCAGCCAGAGCATGGCATAGTTGAGCATACGCCTCGCGAACGTCTGGAACAATGCACTGTGGGACGCTTGAGGGGAGGAATTGTTCGGTCAGAATTGCCTTGGCACCACTGTTGATGGCATTGACTACATCGCGAGCGGGGTCCGATTCTGCGTCCAACCCAATTGCAAAAACGCAATCGTTGGCTTCGTGCTCAGCGGTAGTAAGGCAAACGCCACACCGAATATCATCGGCGCCCACAATTTGTGCTGACGGGAAAAGATTGCGAAGTGATACAGACGAATGAGAGTTTCGCGACATGCCTGTGGCCTCCTTGCCAATTATTAGGGTGTTTGCTCTTTAAAGCCTGGGACGTTTCCGCAGTTAGGCGGGACCTATTTTGGATCATCCTGATCCAATCGTTGCATTCAGGTTTGCCCCAGTGGGAGAGCACACTTGGAATCAACTATGTAACAACGTGTCCCAAACCAGGGGTCCCCGTCAAGTCGAAAAAGTGACAAATATGCTATGATTTGCTAGCGTTTGCGAACTGAAAGCCGAGCATTCGTGAACAAATAAGGAGAATGAAATGACTGAGTTAGACACAATTCCCGCCGAACTTCAAAGCACCCGCCCTTGGATCAAGAAACTGTTATTGCTAGCTGTCGCGCTTGTGATCGCAGCAACCGTCTATTGGCAATTTCGGGAATCGCTATCTTTCGACTATCTCGCCAGCCAGGAATCGCAGTTGCGGCAATGGCAAGTGGATTTCCCTCTGCTAGCAGCTATTGCTGGTGTTGCTATTTACGTTGCGGTGGCTGGCTTGTCCTTGCCGGGCGCAGCGGTTTTGACGTTGGCCTACGGCTGGTACTTCGGTTTCTGGGAAGGTTTACTCGTCGTGAGTTTTGGGTCCACTGGGGGCGCTATGGTTGCCTTCCTCCTCAGCCGCTATCTGCTGCGAGATTGGGTCCAAAGTAAAATGCAGGACCGACTAACTCGAATCAATGAGGCGTTCGAGCGAGAAGGTGCATTCTATTTGTTCACACTGAGAATCGTTCCTGCCGTGCCGTTTTTTGTGATAAATCTCGTCATGGGCTTAACGAAAGTTCGCGCCAGTACTTTCTGGTGGGTAAGTCAAATCGGTATGTTGCCTGGCACCGCCGCTTATGTCTATGCCGGTTCCGCGGTACCCAGTCTAGCGACTTTAGCAAAGGACGGCGTGGGAAGTGTCTTGAGCTGGCAAATGCTACTCGCTTTTGTGGTCATCGGAGTTTTGCCGTTGGCTATCAAGCGTGCAGTTTCGTTCTTTAGTCATTTTCGATGTGATTGCAAATCATGAACTACCAACAACAGCTGGAACCGCTCGATGGCTTCAATGAAACGCTTCAGGCAAATGTTCACCCGCTCGATTGGACAAACCCCGAGCCCGATGGACGCTACAACCTAGTGGTCATTGGCGCAGGTACGGCTGGACTCGTAACTGCCGCCGGTGCTGCTGGGCTGGGTGCCAAAGTTGCACTCATCGAACGCGGCTTAATGGGAGGCGATTGCTTGAATGTTGGCTGCGTTCCATCTAAGGCATTGATCAGCGCGGGACGAGCCGCATCTGCGGTACGACATTCCAGCAACTTCGGCATCAATGCATCTGCCAGCGTGGATGTCGACTTCGCAGCAGTGATGGAGCGAATGCGTCGACTCAGATCGCAGATCAGTCCCAATGACTCAGCTCAGCGATTTCGGGACCTCGGCGTGGACGTTTACTTTGGACAAGCCAGCTTTGTTGACTCCAACACAGTTGAAGTGAACGGTACTCAACTCAAATTCAAACGCGCGGTCATCGCGACAGGCGCGAGAGCTGCCGCCCCACCGATTCCTGGATTGGACACGGTCAAGTATCTTACAAATGAATCCCTCTTTTCGCTAACTGAGCTCCCAAAGCGACTTGGCGTTATTGGTGCTGGTCCAATTGGCTGCGAGATGGCACAGACTTTTGCACAGCTTGGATCGGAAGTTTTCATGGTTGAGGCTGAACACGGCATATTGCCCCGTGAAGATCGCGATGCAGCGGACATTGTGCATCAAGCGATGCTTGGCGATGGAGTTTCCTTACTCTGCTGCGGGAAGCATTTGGCCATTCGAAATGAAAACGGAATCCGGCTGTCCGTCGAGTCGCATGGCGATGCCTATGATCAACCAGTCGACCAGCTCTTGGTATCTGTCGGTCGAGCTCCCAACGTTGACAACATGAATCTCGAGGCGGTTGGCGTCGATTTCCACAAGAAAGGAATAACGGTCAACGATCGGATGCAAACCACCAATCGAATGATCTATGCAGCGGGCGATGTTTGTTCGCCCTATCAATTCACCCATGCTGCTGACTTCATGGCTCGGATCGTGATTCAAAATGCGCTTTTCAAGGGACGCAAAAAATCAAGTTCGTTGGTGATTCCTTGGTGCACGTACACCTCACCCGAGATTGCCAATGTGGGGCTCTATGAGCACCAGGCGAAAGAGAAAAATATCGCGATCGACACTTATACGCAGAGATTTCACGACGTAGACCGCGCCATCCTAGAAGGTGAAGAGCAAGGCTTCGTGAAAATTCATGTCAAGAAGGGCTCGGGCCAAATCGTTGGCGCTACCATCGTGGCTCGATCCGCAGGAGATCTGATCTCGGAAATTACGCTCGCGATGACAAACCGAGTTGGACTAGGCAGAATCGCGTCTACAATTCATCCGTACCCAACTCAAGCAGAAGCCATACGCAAGCTTGGCGATCAGTTCAATCGAACCCGTCTCACGCCGTTTGTTAAGTCACTTTTTCGTCATTGGCTATCGTGGTCTCGATAGGTCAGAAGGTTTCTCATGTTCAATCCAAAAAACTGCGAACTAACCCGACGACTTCTATCGACTAACGAATGCTGGGGACAAGATGTCAAACGCCATGAACATGCGATGCGCAGATGAAAGCCACCGTGGCCCCTAGAAAACGCTTGGAAAATCTGGAAAATATTGATGCTTGTCGCTGATCGCCGGTTTGTCGCTGATCGCCGGTATCGATATCGAAGTTTTATTCGTTTAACCGCGTGCCCATCGGGCCGCGACGACAGTTTATCGGATGCAAATACGCGGGGCGATGTTCACGCGGTTAAGCGACTATCCAGCCCGACCTTACGACAACACGAGCGAGCGTTCGGCGAGAAGTGTCAAAATATTGCCGATTTGATCAAATCTTTTGTGCATAGCTGGCCCGGCTGAACCCGCTTAACCGTGGATTGAGTCCTTGATGCTCCTGCTACCAAAAACTGGTTAACACGACTTTGATAGTTGAACGGCAATTAAGATGCAGTGCACGATCTTTCCGATGAATTGGTTCGCTCTGGTTCAACGTTTGAATGAACAAAAATGATCCGACGATTCTACGTTCACAATTACAAATGTCTTGAAAATTTCGAGCTGCCTTTAGGGAAGCATCATTCCATTTTGCTCATCGGAAAGAACGGCTCCGGGAAGTCAACGGTAGGTCTGGCTTTGAAAGTGCTGCAACGGTTGGCGAGGGGTATCAATAGAGTTGGCGACTTAGTAAGTCCAAAGGATTTTTGTCGAGGCAACAGCAACGTACCCATTCGATTTGAAATCGAAGTAGAAATTGCTGGGGCTACATTTGCGTACTCTCTCGCTCTTGAATTGCCTCCTGGCTTCAACGAGTTACGCATCGCTGAGGAAAAATTCGTCCATCAGGGCGCAATAATTTACGAAAGAAGCACTGCACAAGTTGCGTTATCAAGAGCTGCTTCTAGTGCTGAGTCCAGATTTCGAGTTGATTGGCATTTAGTTGCTTTGCCTCTGATCCTCGAACAATCAGTGCAAGACCCGTTGCACATCTTGAAGAACTTTCTTGCCAAGATGATGATTCTCGCGCCGGTTCCTTCAGATATCTCAGGCGATTCGTCGGGAGTCAGTTTGTTTCCAAACCAATCCGTTTCCAATTTTGGGGAATGGTTCGCTGGACTATTGGCACAATCTCCGTCTTCCTACTCCTCGTTCGAAAACTACATCCGGCAAGTGATGCCTGATTTTAAGGATATTCAGAATCCAATTGTTGCGAAGGATGCTCGTAGCCTTTCAGTACAGTTTGAGCAAGCCGGGACCACACTCGCTATTCCGTTTAACGATCTTTCGGACGGGGAGAAGTGCTTCTTCGTAGCCGCACTGGTTATGGCCTCAGCGACACATCTCTCTTTTCAGTACGGTCCTGTTTTCTGTTTTTGGGATGAGCCAGACAATTTTTTTTCGCTCTCCGAGGTCGGTACGTTTATAGTGATGCTTCGTAGGCGATTCCATCTAGGAGGACAACTAGTCGTTACATCGCACAACAGTCTCGCCATCGAACGTTTTTCAGCGGAAAATACATTCTTGTTGACACGGAGAAGCCACCTTGAACCAACCATGATCCATCCGCTCGCGAACCTCCAGTTTGCTGGTGAGTTACAAGATGCACTCGCACGCGATGAGCTTACAACTTGAGCGCAAACAAACACAAACCTCACATTCGTATTCTGCCGGAGGACCAAGCATGCGCAGATATTTTAAATGGATTTATGTTGCATGAGGATTTGCGACACAACTTAATTGAACTCGATCGTATCGGTAATCAGCTAAGGAAGATACTATTCTCCGATGCAAACATAGTGGATAGTACTGAATAGCAATACCTGACAACTGTTATGGGCACGAAGTGAGTAGCGAACCAGGCCAAATCCATCTTGCCCCCTTTGCGATGGCCATCTCTAGCGGAGCAGAAGCTGTATTCGAGGCCAATAGCGCATCGTAGACTCGTTCTGCATCCACCGTGGAATTTGGCAAAAGGCAATCCTCTGAAAGCTTAATTGCAGTCAATGTTGCTGGCTGTCCTGGACGGATTAAACCATATCGATCCGATATTTCGAGGAACTCGGCCGCAGAGGTGGTTATCATCTTCAGTATCTCAAGTGATGAGACTGACGGGTGATTAGCACGAACTAGCTTGACTTCACTCCATAAATTCAAGTCCGGATTGGACGCGCGTGAGTCGGTGCCAATAAAATGACGGACGCCCGAAGCAATTCGTTCAGCCAGCGGATATTTCAAACTGGCTCCATGTCGATGGCCAAAATGACGGTGCGTTCTCGGGCAATGAACGACTGCCATGTTTTCTGAATGGGATGCTAAATCGTATAAGTCGCTAGTCGACAGATAGTTTCCGTGAGCTACAGTCGCGCGCCATGCCTGTTTCAACAATTGTACATGTTCTGAAACTTGGCCCAATTCTTCGAAGTAGTCGGTCGAAATGAATGGGTCAAGCAAATCGAGAAAACTCCCGACTCGATCCCGAAGCCATTCCATCTCGTCAACGGATTCAGCGAGATGCATTGTGACCAATCGGCTTTGTGCCAGCGACTGTTCAGCACACAGCTTGGTAACGTTTCGCGATGCGGTGTAAGGTGCATGCGGCGCATAACCGATTCGGCCGATCTGATCAGACCTCGGTGCATTGGCTTGCTGTTCAGCGAACGAAACGGATAGCTCGAATTGATTTTTTGAAAGATCCAAGTACTCGATGCAAGGTTGAACGGCGATGGGATTTTTCGGCGCAAATGATAGCGGTAACGACGCATGGATTTCTTTGGCACTACTCTCAATCCAATCCGGATCCCAAGGCTGAGTCGTCATGTCAACTATCCATCGCACGCCGGCCTCATACGACTCGCGAATCCCGCACTTTATCGCTGCGTATCTTGAAAGCGCAAGATGTTCTGAATCATCGCTCTTCAATTTTCGGTAGGTCAGGAGTCGCCTAATCCAATCTGGAAAAGAATCGCCCGCTGGAAATGGCTCTGGTAGATCACTAAACTCAAGGTGACAATGCGAGTTCACTAGCCCCGGCAAAATCGCATGGCCAGTCAAACGAAAAAGTTTTAAAGCAAAAAACTCCGGAGGAAGATGATTTCCAACATACAATATGGCGCCGTGGGCGATAACCACAAAGCCATTGGGAATCGGATCGGATTCAACGGGAACAATCCAATCGGCCGAAACTACAAAAGGCTCAGGCTGCTCGATCACTTGGCTTGCGAAACGGCTAATTTCATGCTGGCAAGTCCCTTGGCAGCCACCACGTTCGGATCTTGTTGCCAGTAGGTTCGGTTAAACAATTCGAGTGATAGAATGCCGTCAAAACCGCTTTCGAAAACTGTCGATAGGATTTTGGCAACCGGAGCAATACCGTCACCTGGGTAAACTCGATCTGCGTCGTTAATCTTTTCTCGCGGGATCTCAGGATAATCATTCATGTGAAATACGTGAATTCGTCTTCCAGACAATAACGTCAAATCATTGAACGACGAACCGCCCTTGTATAGGTGATAAATATCGGGCAAAACGCAGGCATCAGGATGTTGGGCTGCAGCAGCTACATACAGCACTTCCGAGAGCTTCGAGAGGTTCTTTGAGAATCCCCAAACTTCCAATTGCGCGATGCACCCTGCCACCTTTCCTACTTCCAAGAGAGCTCGATACCGTTCGCCGGCTTGGTCTAGATTAAGCGATCCATCTTTCTCCTGCGTCGCGCCTGCGGGCGGTGCAGCGATTCGAATACCACCTATCGAGGTAACAATGTCCATGTCTTTTCGGGCCTGTTCCAGCCCTTTCTTGCGAACTTCTTCGTCGTTTACGATCCAATTCGCAAAAGCGATTGCGCTTTCGACGGTCAAACCTGCGTCCGTTATTCTCTTTTTCAGATCTGGCAGTGTTCCACCCTCGGAAACATATTTGTTGATGTCGCGCAGCCAGAATTCAATTGCGTCATAGCCGGCCTTTTGTGCAATGGCGACTTGATCAATGATCGGTACAACTTCGCCATGAATTGTGCTGGTATTTAGGCAGTATTTCACTTTGTTTTTCCTGGTTAGGTTTGCGGTAAGAGCGTCGGATGCCATTGATACGTATTGCATTGACGGTAATCCAAGAACCGTCGCAGAAGCTGTCGCCAAAGCAACTTGATTGAATCGTCGCCGTGAAACGTCGTCATATGTTGGAAGCATCGTTATGTTTCGGTAGAGTATTCTGGCGGGACAAATGAACGGGCCACACGGCCAAGCTCGCGGCAAGTAAGACTGAAGCATACATCCAGTCGCCTAGCAACAAAAGTACGCTAAAGGCGAAAAAAAAGAGCATCCATCTTCCCATCCAATTGCAAATGCTCAGCGTCATGCAAAACAGAACAGCTGCTTGACTCGCGATAACGCAATGCGTCAAAAGTTGTCCCAACCACTGCCAATCGTTCGACAAATGAAGCCATCCATGCCCTTGTTGAATCAATAACCAGACCGCGTCGCCATTCCACCAAGAAGAGTTGGCCAGCATGCAAAGAAGGCTAAACGCAATCCAAATCCAAAGGTGGCACTGAATGAGCTGCGTAGCGATATTGACGCTTACGCGCGCCTGACCGCTTGCAAGCCCCGGGCGAAATGTCCATAGAAGTCTACCCGGATCGATAATCAAATAAGCCAATATGGCAACAAGAAGCGGTTCGTAGACCAGTGTAAGCAACGGTGCACGTTGATGAAAAGTGGTCAAGCAAATCCAAGCAAGAAAAGGTGATATTCGAGCGCCAATGCCAGTTAACGTCGCAATACTGGCTAGCAGCCCGACTCCGGCGACCATTGGCACTGCTGATGGAATCAAATAGAGAATCGACCAACGAAAATGACTGCCTGTGCCCTCAACTCCATCGCCGATTAAGTAACGTCCTGCATCTACATTAAGCCAGCCAAGGGGCCCTATCCATTCAGGACCATTTGTTAGCAACACGACAAAATGAATGGCAGCAATGAGTCCACATGCAATTCGCACTTGCGAGATCGTTTCGGGCGATTTTGGCCTGAACCAAACCTCATCCCAACTATGAACAGTCTCCTGCCGACTCGACATCATGGCGCCCCCGTTACAGCGTTGAGAGCTCGAACGGTACGGTGGTTCTCGATTTTAGGTACGAAAGCAAACTCTCCGTTCGAAAATCGGGCCAAGGACGCTTCGTAAAGGACATTCTCCTCCTCGTTTTCCGCTAACGATTCTGAAGTCTTCTCAAGCCGAATTTTCAAAATATTGGAAGATCGTCCGTTTTCGATATGCAGAACGATGGACTTAAGAACGTTTGTCAGACCCTGAGTGTCTTCGGTGCCATTCAGTTCAGCTAACAAATGGAGGAACCTTTCCGTTCTCGCGTTGTCCAATGCCAACTTCTTGGTCTCTAGAACGCTCTCCCATCCGTGAGGATTGTCGTTGGATTGAACAGATATTCGAATCCTCTTTGAACTATGTGCGTCCGATATCCATTCGATGGGAAGCATTTCTTGGTACCAATTGGCTCCTATCAAATAGGGCTGTAGACAAAAGAGCACGCTGTCTTGGAGTGCAGATCTTCGCCAATTCGTTGCGTATGTAAGTCCAATCGCTCCGAAGTGCGCGATGATGAGGCAACTAATTAGCAATCGCCAACGCGCAGTGAATTTAGTGGGGCTGTCAAGTTGTGGATGGCGGATCGACTGACTCACGTGCGTTCTTAATTGGTTTGACTGGCAACCCGACGCCGAAACGAGGGATTTGAAAGGAAGTTCTCTCTAACACATCGGGCTATGAATAATCCGTCAGCAACAGTTTAATTGCCATTAGTTGGCGAAAACGAAAAAACCGAGCTGAAATTCAATTGAATTCGCAGCTCGGTTATCAAGGTTTTTATGCAATCCTGCTCCGGATGGCCGGATTGCGAATGACTCAATCAGCTTACGCTGATGGAGCTTTGTCGCTTACCGATGCTGGAGCAGCAGGAGCAGCTGGTGCTGAAACTGCAGGTGCTGGTGGAACCATAGTCGAGGTGCTGATTGTGCCAGCATCCATTGTTGTTCCGCAGGAGCTGCAACCCGACGTTACCATCGGTGCAGAAACGTAGGATTCCATTGGAGCCGAAACGGAAGCGCCACATCCGCAGCTAGGAGCTGGAGCTGAACAACCGCAGCTAGGAGCTGGTGCTGCACAACCGCAGCTAGGAGCTGGTGCTGCACAACCGCAGCTTGGAGCTGGAGCTGGACAGCACTTTGGTGCTGGAGCTGGACAGCACCTTGGTGCTGGAGCTGGGCAGCATGTTGGTGCTGGAGCTGGGCAGCATGTTGGAGCCGGAGCACAGCAAGCTGGAGCGCCACCGCACCTGCTGGCCATCTTGGCGTGAATCTTAGCGAGCAAGCCGCCGCCGCCGCATCCTGAACTCTTGTTCGCATGCAGCTTGGCCAAAAGGCCTTGTCTTCCGCCGCAATCTGCCATTGCAACTGATCCGAAGCTAACAGCGAAAGCTGCCAGTGCGAGCGATGCCAATCGTACTTTATTCATCAAAATCTTCCTCCCGAGAGAACTAAACATGGATCCACGCAACGCCACGATGTACTTCCTGAGTTATGGACCTAATCAGCCAGAAACATTTCTGGCGCTCCGTGCCGCAACGGCTGCCGTGGTTAACCTACGGTGGCAGACATTGCCGGTTAGGGGCTTTGCGTAAAATTGGTAAGTTGGAAGCGTACCAGACTGATTTTTCATGTCAACGACCTATCTCTACACAATGACATCATTCTTCGAGTCGTGCCAAATCACGGAAAAACCGAAAACGGCACTCAACAAAAGGTCTGCCTTTTGCTACATTCCGGTTTGCCGTTTTTTTGGCAGCAGTGTCACATTTGGTTTTTTTCGAGGCGGTCGAGGAGATTTAGCAGTGTTTTTCCCTTTGGCGATGCTATCCCAATACGTCTTTGGCCCAGCTTTGTTTCTTATTTCGCTGTTCATTGTGTTGATCATTTTGCTCCAGCGGGGTCGCGGAGGCGGTTTGACTGGAGCACTAGGTGGGGCTGGCGGTGCAAGTGCGTTCGGTGTGAAGGCTGGCGATATTTTCACCCGAATTACAGCTGTTTCCGTTCTGCTTTGGATCGTTCTTTGTGCGTTGACTTGCTATTGGTATCTTCCAGAAGCCCTCGATATTGCCAGTGATCCAAATTCAGTTAGCTCAAAGAAGTCAAATGCAGGCGAAATGAGCGGGATGGGTTCCAGCAATCCGTTGCCACCCTCTGAAAACCCGCCTGAGAGTGATCCTCAGCCAAGCGAAATAAGCACTCCGCAGACAACCCCTAGCCCTGCTGGATTAATCGATCTGCCTCCCGCAAATAATGTTCCACCGGTTTCAACAGAACCCGACGTCCGCCCGGTCCCAACAAATCTACCGCCTGCAGTGGTTCCTGAAACGCCTATTGAACCCACTAAAACTAATACTCCAGCGCCGGCCGCAGCAGCCGGTCCGACTGAACCGAAACCGTAAGCGGTTTATACGCTTCCGTTTCCTCACTTCCGCCGTTTTTCGATAGGTATTCGTTCGTTGCTACTAAGTATGACCGGGCATGGCGAAGCTGCCATGCGGCACGAGGATTTTGCAATTGACGTTGAGATTCGAACAGTCAACAACCGCTATCTCAAAGTCGTTTCGAAAATTTCCGATTTCGCTTCTACAATAGAACCCCAACTTGAGTCGATCGTTCGTGAATTTCTCAAGCGAGGGAGCGTGACAGTATCGATTCGGGTTTGCAAAGCTGGAACGAGCAATGCGTCGAAAATAAACCAAGAAACGCTTGAAGATTACTTGATGCAATCGAAATCGATTGCGGACAAGCTCGGCATTCAGATTGCGTACGGTCTAGGTCAACTTTTGCTTTTGCCTGGCGTTCTCGAATCAACCAGGCAACTGGATGACGAACAATTGCTCGACGTGGTTCGTTCGACTGTTCGATCAGCTCTCGAAGACCTTCAATCCATGAGAAGCCGGGAGGGAGAAGCAATGAAGACTCAATTCATCGACACGCTTTCGCAAATTACTACAAATAAATCGTTGATTGAGCTACGTGCGCCCGCTGTCATTGCCGAGTATCGAACTAAACTGGATCAGAGAATTCGCAATGGACTCGCTAATCTAGGACACGAGCTCACGGAAATAGACTTGCTGCGAGAAGTGCTCATCTACGCTGACCGCTGTGATATTTCCGAGGAAATAACTAGACTTGCTAGTCACCTCAGCCAATTCCAAGCAGCGTTATCCAATCCTGAAAGTCAGGGCAGACGCCTCGATTTCTTGATCCAGGAATTGTTCAGAGAAACCAATACAATAGGTGCAAAAGCCAACGATTCGCAGGTTTCCCAGCTCGTCGTTTCGATTAAAACTGCCATAGAACAAATGCGTGAGCTAATCCAAAATGTGGAGTAGACCTTCTGCCATGACCAATGTAGGAAAACTCGTGATTATTTCTGGCCCATCAGGCTCAGGCAAATCTACGGTCGTTCAAAAGCTACTAGAAGAGTCTGAATTGCCACTTCTATTGAGCGTTTCAGCAACGACTCGCCCCCCGCGATTAGGGGAGGAGAATGGCAAGAACTACATTTTTTTGAGCAATGATGAATTTCAAAAACTACGTCATTCCGGCGAGTTTCTCGAATGCAAAGAAGTGTTCGGAAGAGGATATTGGTATGGAACGCTTCGAAACGTGGTTTCGTCTGGCTTAAACGAGGGAAAGTGGGTAGTATTAGAGATTGATGTTCAAGGGGCGCTTGCGGTTTTGCAAGACTATTCGCAAGCAATCACCATCTTTGTACACCCGGGATCAATGGCAGAACTCGAACGAAGGCTACGAAACCGTGGTACGGAAACCCAAGATTCGATTCAGCGAAGATTGGATGTAGCTGCGGAAGAGCTGGCTCTAAGACATCATTACACTCACGAAGTTGTCAACGACCATATCAATACAACGGTTCAGCATTTGTGCAAGCTGCTTGTGCAGTACCAAGGAGAAAAAATTCGATGCTCGAAGAATTGAAGGAAGAGTTTATCGTCAACAAAGTTGGCGGCCGCTTCAAACTATCCACTTTGATCCAAAAGCGGTTGGTTCAGATCAATCGCGGCAGTAGGCCGTTGGTCGAAATGAATACAGACGATAAAATGGAAGTCGTTATTCAAGAAATATTGCAGGACAAAATCTATTTGACCACTTCTGGTGAGCTTAAGGTCCTGAGCGAAACTGCGGACCTAGGAGATTTGCTAGATCTGGACACCAGCGATCTATAGATATTGTTTACGTATTCTCACGTAGGTCAGCCTTTCCACAGGCTGACAGACACCACCGATCTCGAATCATCATTGGCTTCGACGTAATCCCACGTAGGTCAGCCTATCCTCAGGCTGAAAGACACACGCTTTTCTTCGGTGACTGTTGATGAATCAGCGCGTTGTTGTCGGAATTTCAGGTGGCATCGCCGCATTTAAGTCAGCGGCTCTTGTTAGCCGCTTGGCACAACGCGGTTTTGAAGTATCAGTCGTGTTGTCCGATTCTGCGCAACAGTTTGTCGGTGCCGCTACCTTTGCGGCCTTGTGCAATCGCGCCCCTGTTACAAGTGCTTTCGATTCGAGATTTCCCCTCGGCCCCCACATCGAATTGGCTACTGACTGCAAACTCTTTATCGTTGCACCCGCGACGGCTCATATGATCTGTAGTTGCGCACTTGGTATGGCTGACGGTTTGCTTTCGACCCTTTACCTTAATATGGAGTGCCCGGTCGTGTTCGCTCCGGCAATGAGCACGCCGATGTGGGAAAAGCCAGCCGTAATGCGAAACGTGAATCAGCTAAAAGCGGATGGCGTTCATATAGTTGGACCGGAGTCAGGCTGGCTCTCTTGTCGACGCATCGGTACGGGGCGAATGTCGGAACCCGATGCGATCCTGGCTGCATGTGAGCCGTTTCTCACGTAATACATTCGCAACGAAAGCTATCATGGCTCGTATCGTTATTACCTCTGGACCGACCCGACAGTATTTAGATCCCGTACGCTACTTGACCAACGGATCGAGCGGTCGAATGGGCGCTGCGCTAGCCCAAGCTACATTGGACCTTGGTCACGATGTAACGATCATTAGCGGCCCTGTTTCGGTCTCCTATCCTACGAATGCGAAAGTTGTCGATGTCATTACCACGCAAGAAATGCTCGATGCAACGCGCTCCGCGTTCCAATTTGCCGATGGTTTGATCGGAGCGGCCGCCCCCTGCGACTATATGCCAAAGCAAATCGAAAAACACAAACTGACCAAGACCGGCGAAGGTCTTCAGCTTTCGTTGATCGAAACGCCAGACATTGTTGCGACGCTTGGAAACTCGAAACGGGGTAGCCAATGGGTCGTTGCCTTTGCCTTAGAAACAGAGGA
The DNA here is from genome assembly GCA_043744075.1 of Pirellula sp. GTDB lineage: Bacteria > Planctomycetota > Planctomycetia > Pirellulales > Pirellulaceae > JBKCUI01. The sequence continues at coordinate 57,783 of JAYTVL010000383.1, forward strand.
CGTTCGGTTTAGAGCCATCGTCAAAATGTCTCGCAAGTGCTGTGATATGATTGTTTCCAATAGCGCGGAAGCTATGAACGCCGATGACAACACCGTCGAAGTCATTTTGCGAGATGGCTCAATCTTAGGACAACTTACTGGCCCGAAACCCGAGGTGGCACGCGGTATCCTTTCCCGTATTCAGAAACACTTAATTGACGGCCAGCTATGAGCAATGCGCACTTCGACTTCGCAAACCTGCCCGATGTATCGATTCCGCTAGATGTCTTGGTGGTTGCTCCCCATCCCGACGATGCAGAGCTCGGTATGGGTGGGGCTATCTGCAAAATGATTCAGCAGGGACGTCGAGTTGGTATCGTAGACTTAACCAATGGCGAACCCACGCCATTCGGAAGCCCTGAGATTCGAGCTGTCGAAACAGCCGCAGCGACCAAAGCACTTGGAGTTTCGTGGCGCTACAACTTGGGAATGAAGAACCGTTTTCTCGAACCAACGCTTGAAAATCGGCATCGACTCGCTGGCCTTTTTCGACTGACGCGGCCTAGATGGATTTTTGCGCCGTATTGGCATGATGCACATCCCGACCACATCGCAGCTACGGAATTAGTCGAAGCGGCGAGGTTCTGGAGCAAACTTTCGAAAAGTGATTTGGCGGGCCAGCCGTTTCACCCCGAACGTATCTTTTACTATTTCTGCATCCATTTAAAACTCGTGCCGCAACCAGCTTTTATCCTGGATATAACAGAGCAATGGCCGGCTAAAGCCGCTTCAATCGATGCATACCAAAGCCAATTCGTTACCGGTCGTTCGGCTGAACCGCCAAGTTTCGTCGAAAGACTTAGAGAAGAGACCGCTTTCTGGGGCAGAGCAATTGGTGTACGCTACGGAGAACCGTTCGCTTCGAAAGAACCAATCGGCATGAAAGGTTTTGATCTCCTAATCTAGTTTCGAAGCAAACTCCTCTCACTTGTTTTGACCTCTTGACGCAAATTTAGCGCTTGCTAAAATGTTTTTAGCGCAGGGTAAACAATTAGCATCGTAAATAGCGAAAAGCCGTTTTGAAATGAAGCCGAGCCAAAAAAACTCAATGCATGCGCTGTTCCTGCTAATATTTGTGCTCTTCGGAACTGCTTTCGGTTGCAAGGGTTCCAAAAGTAGTACAACTACCGACAGTCCAGCTGCACCTAATACTCTCAAGGTAGTTGCAACGACCGGTATGGTTGCCGATCTTGTTCGACAAATTGGAGGCGACCAAGTCCGAGTTTTACAGTTAATGAGCAGCGGTGTGGACCCTCACCTTTACCGAGCCAATACGGATGACGTAAAGGCGATTCGTTCCGCCGAGCTTGTCTTCTACAATGGCTTTAAGCTGGAAGGTCGCATGGGCGACCTGCTGAGTGACAAATCAGCTGCGCCTAAGAAGCATATCGCCCTTGTAGATGTACTTCCGAAAGATGCAGCCCTTGGGGATCCCGAACACGAGACCGCCGACCCGCATGTTTGGATGGATGTCATGCTTTGGTCCGCCACAACTCACTTGATCGAGCAGGAACTTAAGTATCGAATTCCTGCTCAATCTGAACTTTTCACTGAGCGGGCAAATCAACTCCGCGACCGTTTGCAAAAACTAGACTTGCTCGGCAAGAAATGGATCGATTCCATACCATCAGAGCAGCGTATTTTGATCACTTCCCACGACGCGTTTCGATATTTCGGACGGCGTTATGGACTCCAGGTAGAGGGAATCCAAGGCATATCAACTTCCTCGGAAGCGGGCCTACGACGTATCACTGAGCTTGTTGAGTTGCTGGTTTCAAAAAAGGTTCCTGCCGCGTTTGTGGAATCTAGTGTCCCTTATAAATCCGTTCAGTCCATTATCGAAGGAGCAGAAAAAAGAGGATGCAAAGTTGCGATTGGCGGTGAACTTTACTCAGACGCAATGGGGCCTACCGGAAGTGGGGCGGACACTTACGAAGGAATGATGAGACATAATTTCAAAACCATCGCCAAAGCACTTGGCGGCAATCCAATTGAGCAATAAGGCGACCAACAAAGAAGGATATAAGTCTGAAACAACGATTTCTGTCCGCATGCATATGAACGAAACCAATACCGCGATACGAATTGCTGATTTGACAGTTGCGTATCAACGCAAACCAGTTTTATGGGAAATTAACCTCACGATACCTCGTGGCGCCTTAGTCGGATTGGTTGGTCCCAACGGTGCGGGAAAAAGCACGCTCATTAAATCCATCATGGATATGGTGCCTCGTATTTCAGGCACGGTGGAGATTCACAATGAGCCATTAGCAAAACAACGACACAATATCGCATATGTTCCTCAACGCGAGTCGGTGGACTGGGATTTTCCGGCTACAGTGTTGGATGTTGTGACAATGGGTTTGTACCGCGAAATCGGATGGTTTATGCCCGTTCGCAAAGAGCATCGCAAACGGTCAATGGAAGCGCTTGACCAGGTCGGAATAGCAGAGCTTGCGGACAGGCAGATCAGCCAACTTTCAGGCGGTCAGCAGCAACGTACTTTTCTTGCGAGAGCTCTCGTCCAATCGGCCAACGTCTTCCTTATGGATGAACCATTTGCAGCAGTCGATGCGGCGACGGAACAATCCATCATTCAAGTCCTTCGACAGCAACAGGCTTTGGGCAAAACGATTTTGGTGGTTCACCACGATTTGCATACGGTTCCGGAATACTTCGACCATCTCATTTTGTTAAACGTTCGAGCTGTAGCCTGGGGAACGATGCAAGCTACTTTTACTCCGGAAAACTTGCGGCGAACCTATGGCGGTCGACTCACATTGCTGGAAGAAGTTACCGAAGCCATGCGTCGCCGCAGCTCAACCAAGTAGGTCCAGCCTGCCGGGCTGGACGCGAACTGCTGCCGGGCTGGACACGGACTTTACGTCGACGCAATTCTACTGACTCGCCCGTCGTAATCGATCTAATAATGCCGCTCCGATACCAATTTCTTCCATGGCTTCACAGCAAACCACGTGTGAACTTGCCAAATCGGCTTTGCGAAAGAAGTCAAAGAGTTTTGCCCCGTACTCGGACGCATTGGAACAAACAAGAATGGACCTAAAGCGAGACGGGTTTCTGGGTGGACGAACTCCAACATAATCGGCAACAGATAAAGCACTTGTTGCCATGTCAACCTCGGAATACGCTGTCGCGGCTGAAACGATGATTACTTTTGCGTGCGGTTGATAGTGCTTGTATTTCAGTCCTGGAGAGTTGATAATTGTTGGATTGGAAACTGCTGCATGGAGTGCATACGGTTCGATTTCAGAAGATACTGCTTGCAATTGCTCAAAAGAAACGCCGCCTGGTCGCAGTATTCGGGGCGGATTCGAAGTTGCATCCACCACGGTGCTTTCTAGACCGAATTCGGTCGGTTCGCCACAAACCACTGCGGCGATCCGACTGTCAAGATCTTCTGCGACGGCCTGCCACGTAGTAGCGCTAGGCCGTCCTGAGAGGTTTGCGCTGGGAGCGGCAAG
>JAYTVL010000384.1:0-4569 GCA_043744075.1 Pirellula sp.
GTTTAAAATGCTGCCGTTGTGGTAGCGATCGGTGATTTGGAAACAGGTTAAGTTCAAGGGTTATTTGATGGGTAAGAACATTTTTGTGGGTAGCCTTGCGTGGGCCACTACGTCCGAAAGTCTCGAACGAGCTTTTGCTCAGTACGGGGTGGTAACGTCCGCTAAGGTCGTCAACGACCGTGAAACGGGTCGTTCCAAAGGTTTTGCGTTTGTTGAAATGGAATCGGGAGCTGACGAAGCTATCCGTGCACTGAACGGCGCAGAACTTGATGGTCGCCAAATCGTTGTCAACGAAGCACGTCCTCGCGAAGGCGGCGGCGGTGGTGGTGGCGGCGGTGGAAGTCGTGGCGGCGGCGGTGGTGGTTACGGTGGCGGTGGCGGTGGCGGTGGCGGCAGCCGTGGCGGTGGCGGTGGTTACGGTGGTGGCGGCGGCGGTGGCGGCGGTGGCCGACGCGATCGATACTAGTCTTCCGAAGTCGATTTGGCGTCCATGCATGTCTGGTGCGTGGAGAGGCCAATCCAGTTAAACGAAAAGGCACTCGGTACTTTGTACTGAGTGCCTTTTTTTGATTTCAATCTGCACTAAAACGCGGGGCTCACTCGTCCCGTTTCATTGTCTTTCACGATGCAGGTTCTAGCTGTTCTATTTTGCTCATCGTGTCGAGTGGGTAGACATGATGACGGTATTTGCCGTCTTCACATCGTACTAGGACAACCGCCGTCATCGAGCTAACGGTAACCATTTCGCGATTTCTGATTTCAATCGAATCTCCGCTATTCATTGTAATTCGAATTGGGCCTTGCCGGATCCATGCGTTAAGTTCTTCGCGATCCATAACATTTCTACTTGTGCTGCTAAATGTTGTAAAGAATATATTCTAGTTTGAGCTAAGTACAATGTCAGCCAGCAGCCTCTCCAGACCTAGACTAGTGCATTGTGACAGCTAAGATTTAGGGTTTGATCGTAGTGGACGAGGCGACGAGTCGCTGCAATTTGCGTCGCATACGGGACTCGTTGCCTCGTCCACTACCCTTGTCTTTAGCTGTCCCAGACCACTAGCCCCGTCTAGCTCAACTGCTCTGGGTGCTTCCTGGCCATTTCAAGGAACAGCTCATACCGCGCCTTCATTTCGACGATGCTGTCACCGCCAAATTTTTCGATAAAGGCAGCAGCAATTTCGAAGGCTACGACGTGCTCAACAATGATCGCGGCTGCTGAAATCGCACAGACATCGCTGCGTTCGTAACTGGCCCGATGAGGCTCCTTGTCCACCATTCGAATGGAGTCCAACGGTTTTCTTAGCGTACTAATCGGTTTTTTCGCAGCCCGAATAATAAGAGATTGGCCATTCGTCATTCCTCCCTCCAGTCCTCCAGCGTTGTTCGACGGTCTAATATAGCCAAGATTAGGGAGGTGGCTCTGTGTTGCATCGTAATGAATTGGGTCATGAACCTTGGAGCCTTGAGTACGAGCAGCCTCGAATCCCATCCCAATTTCGACCCCTTTAATCGCTTGAACTGCCATGACAGCTTGGGCAAGTTTCCCATCCAGTTTGCGGTCCCATTGCGCATGTGTCCCCAATCCGAACGGCAAGCCATCCACACGGACCTCGATAATTCCCCCTAGCGTATCCCCCTCGTCCGCCATTCGATCAATGTACTGCTCAGCTTCTTTGTCACGTGACTGATCTACTGAGTAAATACTGCTAGTTGCACGTGTTTTCCTAACTTCGAATATGTTGTGATGAAGCGAATCACCGCGACCAATTGGCATTGCGCCTAACTCCAAAACGTAGCCGATCGTCTCGATTCCAAATTGCGACAGCAGTTGCCTTGCAAGAGCTCCTGCGGCAACTCGAGCCGCCGTCTCTCGGGCGCTCGAGCGTTCGAGCACTCCGCGAATCGAACCAAGGTATTTGATCGAACCGGTCAAATCGGCATGCCCGGGCCGCGGCCTTTCCAATTCCTTTAACCTCTCCAGTTTGTAATCGTTGTTGACGACCTGAAGCGCAATTGGAGAACCCAAGCTGGTCGATTGCCAGACCCCGGTCAGGATATCGACCGTGTCCTGCTCCAGTTTTTGTCGACCGCCACGACCGTATCCGCCTTGCCTAAGCCGTAATTCGTGATTGATCATATCTGGATCAATCTCTAATCCAGCAGGAAACCCATCAATCAGAGCTAGCAGGGCTTTCCCGTGCGATTCTCCAGCGGTCCAATAGCGAAGCATAAAGAGTTTCGAAATTCAGTCAGAGGTAAACTAGCAAAAGACCCATTCTAGTTGTCGTCAGCACCTAGCCAAGCCGCAATTGGCAGACACGATCTCTTGTTTTCTAGCCCACCAAAAAGCCTTATCGCATGACAAATTCAGGAAATTCATTAATCCCAAAGAGGTATCAAGTTGGCTACTGTACCAATGTCCACGCTGGGAGAGATTTGCCAAGTGTCTTAGAAAACCTTGCAAAGCACTGCCTTCCGATTCGAAAACTTGTAGCTTTGGATCAGCCATTGTGCGTTGGACTATGGTTTTCGGAAGTATCCGCCGCGCAGGCGATGCAGTCAGAGCAACTGGCTCGCCTAAAAAATAAATTGGCTGAGTTCCAATTGGTACCATTCACCCTGAATGGCTTTCCGCAGGGCGACTTCCACAGTCAAGTGGTTAAACATCGAGTCTATCAGCCGACTTGGTGGCAGCAAGAGCGGCTCGACTATACCCTCAACTTGATTCAATTGCTTGACCAAATTCTTCCACCCGGGCAAATAGGCTCTATTTCAACTTTGCCCATTGCTTGGGGCAGCCCAGAACCTACCCGAGATCAGCTTAGGCAAGCGGCATCACAGCTCGTGGAAGTTGCCAGAGTGCTTCACAAACTCTTCGAAGACACGGGGCGAAAGATCGTATTGGCGATCGAGCCCGAGCCGGGCTGCTATTTGACCGACAGTGCTTCGTTTCGCATGTTTTACAACCAATTTCTACGGTCTGGCGTCTTGCCCGCTGGAACTTCGGAAATCGTCGGTGATTACCTGACTCTTTGCCACGACGTATGCCATGCAGCCGTAATGTACGAAGACCAAAAGCAAGAACTGCAACAACTTAAGAATGACGAAATCGCAATTGGAAAAGTCCAAGTGTCCTCTGCAATCCAAGTCGAATGGGAAATGATGTCCGTCCCCGAGCGAAATGAAGCATTTAACCAACTTAGAGGATTTGCAGAGGATCGGTATCTTCATCAAACCAACCGCAAAATTGGGACGAAATCAAAAAGCGAGTTGGTAGAAGACCTGCCGATCGCGCTGTCATCGGTGTCAATGCCTGCCGACCTTTTGGGGCAATGGCGAATTCATTTCCACGTGCCAATTTACTTGCAACAATTTGGTTTGATTCGATCTACCCAGAACGAGATTACTAAGCTTCTGGACATACTTTCCGGCCCAGCGTCTCAACTGCCTGAATTTACAGGACACTTCGAGGTGGAGACCTACGCTTGGGGGGTATTGCCTGAAGCAATGCGATTGGGCAGCCTGAACGAGGGTATCGCAAAGGAGATATCATGGCTGAAAAACCATTTGGCTAAAAAATAGAAATAATTAGGAGAACGGTATATTTTGTCGCATGGGAAGCGTAAAATTAAACCGAATGTTTCAATCGCAGTTGTTTCGCTATGCGAGGATTCAGCGTGGACGCAATTTCTATTCCCTCAGAACACGACTCCGAAGTCGAACAAATACTGAGTCATCCTTATCAACTGTTGCAGCTGTTGTTCGAGTAAGAGCAATCGGACTTTGTTGTTTTCACACACGATTTGGAACAACGATTGACGTACATAAGCGATTCCGCTTGGAGCGTGTGCAAGTTGGACTTCAAGAATTGGCAGAAAAAGTCCTTTATGCCGATGATGACTGACCATCCATGGAACGATAGCTTTAAGTTGGAGAGGGTCGAAGATCTCAAGCCAGGGCAGATTCAAAAACTCAATTGCGAAATCTGGAACGACGAAGGAGGCCGTGCCCAGCTTCAAGTCTGGCGGCGTTTAGTTTTCTTCGAAGATGCGCCCGTCGGCATGATTGGCATTTCAAAACGACTTGATTCCGCTGAGTCTCCCGCTATTCCCAAAAGCGAGAATCCATTCGATAGATTAACACCCGGCGAATTAGAAGTTGTAAAACTTGTCGTGAATGGGACACTCAATAAGTCGATTGCCGCAAAAATGGGAGTTGCCATTCGAACCGTCGAAATGCGTCGTTCGAAAGCCATGAAAAAGTTAGGTGTGAAGACGCTATCGGATTTGGTAAAACTCTGGTGTCAATTTCATTCAGAGCAATAAACTTTCCCGTTACTGCTTCTACATCCGACATCACGCGGAGCGTGATGGGTACGTACTCATCACGCTCCGCGTGATGGTTTCGAGCATCACAACCAGAAAACTTGAGGACGCTCCACAAGCTTGAGGGCTAGTGCATTGTGACAGCTAAGATTTAGGGTTTGATAGTAGTGGACGAGGTGACGAGTCCCTGTGATTTGCGTCGCATACGGGACTCGTTGCCTCGTCCACTACCCTAATCTTTAGC
>JAYTVL010000385.1:0-16605 GCA_043744075.1 Pirellula sp.
AAGCTCACAAGCTCACAAGCTCACAAGCTCACAAGCTCACAAGCTCACAAGCTCACAAGCTCACAAGCTCACAAGCTCACAAGCTCACAAGCTCACATAGTAGTGACACGGGTTTGGTGTTTAATTGTGGTGGGTTTGGGTTTATCTCACGTAGGGTGCGAAGCGATCTCTGACGCTTCGATTAACTCGGCGGGAAACGTTGTTGCGATCGAGTCGCCAGCGACGCCTTGCTCAATCGTGATTGATGCCGGTATCGTTTTCACAGACGAGACAAGCTATCTGTGCGTGCCACTAAGCAAATTGGGAATCGCTGATTCGGTCGAAGTGCTTTCGGTACAAACTTCCTGCGAATGCATCCGACCGTCGATTGTTCAGTTCCATAAATCAGTAGACAAGATTGCTCGAGCAGTACGTTTGGATTTTAACAAAGCACCGAGAACCGACGGCAACAAACCCGTGCCTGCCAATCTTGCGGTGGAAGTCACGTTTCAATTCGCCGATGGCGGCACTATTACCGTGAGTGTTCGCCTGTTGCACACTGTTTGTATTTAAGGAAGCGAATCGTGAAAGCAAACGTGCATAGACCAGATTCAAAGTTTTTCCGTATTGCTGCTTTTACCTTTTTGGTTGTTTCAACCACCACAACCGCTCTCGGGGACGAACCCGAAGCAAGTGGTGAATCAGTCATTTCTTCAACAATGGCATGCGGTCCAAACGCAGTGCAGGAAATCCTGAACTTCTATGGACGCAAAAGTAATTTTACCGACCTTTTAGACGAAGTTGCTCCTAAGGAAGATGGAAGCACTATGCTTGATTTATCTTCCTGCTTGAACAATCACGGAATCAAATCGTTGGGTGTCGATTTAGGTAGAAACGTCCGGCTTTGTTGGGGTTTTTGGCGAATGAGCCTAAAGCTTTTCGACGGTGAGACGAGAGAACTTTCGGTCAAATTTGTGCATGAGTCGATGCCGTCGCATGATAATGTCAGAAGAGAACGTATATGAAAGTCAATTGCAAACTGAACAGAGCCGAAAAGTCAGCAAGTTCGATTCGTCATGCTCTCACATTGGTTGAGTTGATCGTCGTGATTTCGATCATTGGCGTTCTTGTGGGAATGTTGTTGCCGGCTATTTATGCCGCGAGAGAGGCTGCACGTGTTGCAACCTGCAAAAACAACTTGAAGCAAATTGGGTTAGCAATGCATGCGTTTTCGGATAGCCAGCGACGGTTTCCAGGTGGCGGTTGGGGCTACAACTGGCAGGGATTTTCCGATATCGGCGGCGACCTTGGGCAGCCAGGGGCTTGGACATTTAGCTTGCTTCCATTTATCGAGCAACCGTCACTGTACCACACTGCAATCTACATTTCAACGAATTCGTTACGAGACGCAGAACTTAGAAAACGAATCGTCGTGCCGGTAGCGATTTACAATTGTCCCTCGCGGCGTAGTCCTGAAACATTTGCCGTCAACTGTACTAGTTGCGGAACGCCTTTGGGAATTGTGGGGCGAATTGAAGCAACGACACGATCTGATTACGCTGCAAATATTGGAGACGGAGCACCCGGTTCCAATTTGGGGTTTTGGCCGTTGGATTTCGCAGGACCGTTTGACCTAGAAGAATCTCGTCTACTCACCCGGTTAGGGAAATGGCCGCAACCTCCAATTGATTGGACCGGTATTAGCTACTTGCGAATTGGTGTGCGTTTGGCAGGCGTAACGGACGGATTGTCAAATGTAATCATGATTGGCGAAAAATACGTTGACCGGCGAGAGTATCGTTCTGGAAAAGACTGGGGAGACAACGAAGTAATGTTTAGTGGATTCAACAACGATAACCATCGAAGCACAAATCCCGTATGGAAATACTCGCGTGACCGTTCAGGCATGATGTCTATAGGCAGTTTCGGTTCCGCGCATACATCAGGAAATTTTGTGTTGTGCGATGGTTCTGTACACACATTTTCATATGACATCGATACGGTTACCTTTAGACTCCTAGGAAACAGGCGCGATGGCAATACAATTAGCATTGAATAACGACCGAGAGCACAACCCAATAGAACCCCTTAAGTTGAATCGCTCTGTTCAAGTATCAGTTGTAATGCCCTGTCTAAATGAAGCACGGACTTTAGTCGCCTGCATACGTAGCGCCCGCGTTGGACTTGAGTCTGACGGTTTTCCGGGCGAAATTATTGTCGCGGACAATGGGAGCACGGACAAGTCAAAGAGCATTGCGGAAGCAGAGGGAGCGATCATAGTTGAAGTCGAGAGTCGTGGATATGGCGCGGCGGTACTTGGTGGCATTGGTGCGTCGACGGGTCTGTTTGTCGTTATGGCAGACGCAGACGGTAGTTACGACTTCCGCGAAATACCTCGATTTGTGGAAAAGCTCGTTGAAGGATACGACTTAGTGATGGGAAATCGTTTTGCAGGCTGTATCAAATCGGGTGCAATGCCTTTTCACCATCGCTACCTGGGGAACCCTATCTTAAGCGGAATTGGTCGAGCACTGTTTCAACCGAACTGTCGTGATTTCCATTGCGGACTACGCGCATTTAAACGCGAGTCGATTTGTTCACTCCACCTTTGTTGCCAAGGAATGGAGTTCGCCAGTGAGATGGTCGCTAAAGCCACGATCAAGCGATTGAGGATCTGTGAAATTCCGATAACGCTTTATCCGGATGGCAGGGGACACCATTCACATCTGCGATGTTGGAGAGATGGATTGCGTCATTTGTACGCTATGTCTTCGATACGTCTCAGGGGGTTGGCATGATGCGACCAATGACATGCAAAAAGAGTATTCAATGGTTGCGAGAAATCCAATTGTTAGAATGTGGATTATTAATCTTGGCGATTGTCGCGGATGTTGGATGCTCCCGGAGTTCGAACACGCAGAGCACCAAGCTTGACCAGAATTCGCCGAGAAGATCTCGCGAATTATTTGAACATGATTTTGGTTTGGTTAAGCCAAATTCAACTCATGATCACTTGTTTCGCGTTCGCAGTGAACTTGGGAAATCAATGGAAGTCAAACAGTTTCAAGCCGGCTGTCGATGTGTGGTTGTCGCGTCAAAGAAAAAGCGATACGACCCGGGGGAACTGGTAGAGGTGCTGGTGACTTATAACGCCGGTTTGACTTCACACGATGAGCTACAAAGAATTGAAATGGAATTTACGGACGCGAGAGGACCATCGTTTGTGATAAGAGCAATGGTGCGAGATCAACTGCATGTAAGTAGCGAGACAGTCGACTGGAGGGTGACGATTCAGGATGAGAATCCCACAAAGGTAATTATTGCCTACAATTATTCGGATGAGGATTGGGCGAGTCTCCACGTAGTGACGCCATCATGGGTAAGGTGTAAATCTGTGGTGCTGAGAGACGACGCAAAGAATCTTGAATGCAAAGCACGCCAATCATGGGATTGTACGTTTTCCATTTTACCTCAGGATCTTGCGATTGGATCGCACCAATCGGTTATAGATTTCAAAGCTGAGGGCAACGATTGTGATGTTTCGGTTCCCACGTTCGTTGTCGTCGCAGCGCCATTCTCTGTCTACCCTGACCGGGTCTATTTGTCGAGTTCGAATAGTCAAACCTCAAGTTGCGACCTGGAGATTGCATTTTTGGGAGTTGATCCTCCAAAGGCAAGTAACGAATTCAGGATAACCAATCCGTTCCTTGCAATCATTGGAGCAACAATCACACGGTCAAATGACGACCGTTGGTTCATGCATCTGACCTGCGAAAATCGAGAAAAGCTACAAAAAACAGGCGAAATTATTATCGAGATCCCATCAATAACAAAAAGATCGTTGCGAATCCCAGTCGAATTGTCTATCGAATGAATCCAAAATGAACAAGCAGCTTAATCTTCGTACTGTCGTTATCGTAGTCGGACTCGCATTTTGTTTTCCTTTGTCGAGAGCTAGGGCAGACGATGTTAAACCGAATGCCATAGCTCTACTACAGGATTGCGGACCACGCGCTGTCGCGATTGCGCTGCGGCAACTTGGAATCAATGAAGAACTCCTCACTCTTGTCGATGAAATCCAGCCCAACAAAAAGGAGTTTAGTTGCATGGAAGATTTGCGGCTCGCGTTGGTAAAGCGAGGCGTGAATGTCTATCCGATTTCGTTGGGAAAGAACACGATTCTTCAGACCAATAACCCTGTGATTGTGCATTTGCAAAGTGACCGGTCCAACGGACACTTCGCAGTTCTGTCTAAGTCATCAAACATACAGTGGGATGACCATGTTCTAGTCGACTGCGGAAACGGGTCATCGCTTGAAGGCAAATGGAAAGATGTTCATTCGCTATGTTCGCCGGAAGTCTTGGTGGTCTCGAATTCCGCCAACGAATCCATCTCAAGTTTTTTTCGTATCGCTAGTCCCGCCATCGAATTCTATGTTGTTGGGATAGGCTCCTGCTTTGCATTGTGTTGGTTTTGTTGTCAGTTTACTCGAAGAAGGAAAACGTTATCATGAAAACTCTCTCGGTCGTTTCAAGTCTATCGCTCTTTTGTGCTGGTGCGGTTTTTGTTGTGTCGGAACTCGATGGAATGAAAGTCAAACCTGCCTTGTTTTCGAGCCTGCGCAGCCTGGAAGGGGGTGAGACTTGCTACAAGCAAGATAGTATTAAATGTTCGGGCAATGTTACTTCGACTTCCTGTGGTTCGGGGACTTGCCAGGCCGCAGGGGGCTTTTTTACGTGTCCTAAACCAGCAACTCCATTTACATTTCCGCCAAATCCTGGTGGTGTAACACCAACCGACCTTCGTTTTGAAATAGTGGCAAATTCAATTGACGTCTGTTCGAGATCGTCCAGCGGTTTTGCGTTGCCATTAGACGGAGGCTTTATTCCCTGCATGACCGTTTACAACTGTAATTGTGTACAAGCAGGTGCCTGCCAGCGTGCGGCGTTCTTTTACAATTCTACCGATGATCGTCAAGAATGCATAGCGGGTGGTGAGGTTTGTCCCGTTGAACAGGGCGGTGGTTCAGATTAAGGAAATCGCGAGGCAACCGGTGAACGAGGCTTTATCTTCTCCGCGCCTCGCTCGGCTCTCTCATAGTGCGGTTTGTTACACTGAACCTCCGTGAGAGTAGATCCGAAGCGTCAAACAGGTGAGCAACTAGGTTGAATATTTGAGTCTGCCGCCCGTCTAAGAATCGACCAAAACGTTTTGTTGGTAACGTTGTTGATTGGTCGATCTAGTGGATGTAACGATCAAAATTACGATTGCGACAAAGGTGAAAAATGCGAATAGTCGATAGAAAGTACAATCAAGTTCCGTTTATCGCGTTGTTATTCTATCACTTGATTTCACCGTCATTCAGTCAGGAACCTTCTGAAACGGAATTTACCGTTCAGCAGTGCAAAAATAATCTAATAACAAAACGTCAGAAAATTCGTAGTGGCGTTGTAACGGGAGACGGGTTCGAGCGATTTGGAGACACTCGCACACCAAAAGCAATCGTGGAAGGCAAAGGCACGATTGATATGCGATTTGATTTTGCGAGAGGATTTTTCCTCTCGAATCATTTGGGACCGTATCTTACAACTCCTTCTAACAAAGGAAAGGACTCGGAACCGAAATCATTCGAGCGGAGAACGATCTTTTGCAGTCTACCTGATAAGTCGTTTCACTTCAGTCCAGATGCCCCTAATCATTTGCACTTTAGCATAGACTCCCCGCAAAAGAGGCGAACACTAGAACCCCGTAATCTCTTCTTCGTAGATGTTCGAGCGGTAGGTTTGATCGGCGCGTCACATTTTTTCGATGGAGATTCCCTCGAAGATGCAGTTGAAAATTACTTCAAATTTCATCCCAACCAGCATACTTCACGAGAAGAAAATGGGCTGGTCCGACTTTGGGCAGTTAACGTAGAAGCAAGACGGAGAAATTCAATTTGGATCGATACGTTGGCTGACTTTGTGCCTATAAAAAGCACCGAAGAATGGGGCGCAGAACATAGCACGGAAAGCGATTTTATCCCAATTGAAGTCCTTGCAGATCACGCGATTGAATGGGAACTCCAACATGGTGTCTATGTTCCGATTTCGTATCATCACAAAGCCAACTTACCGTATTTACCGGGTGGCTTACCTAGCTCTTCGTCAGCTCCGCTCGTGTTCGAACGATTAACCTACGAAATTGAATACAAGTTTCATTGGAGCAGGGTCAACGACCGTTTTATTGAAACGGAATTCGACTACCACAACTATAAGCTTCCAGAAGGGACCAATGTTTTTGACGAGCGAAGTGGGAAAAGCGTTTTTGTAGAGAGAATTGGCGTTTTGAAGCTTCCAATACCGTCGCATCCATGGCGAAGTGCGCTTAGTGCAATTGTCATATTGATGGCCGCCGCCGCAGTCACATGGTTCTCAATCAAACGAATTCGAATGCGATTTCAATCTTAGACGATCGAACTTCGACCGAATTTACGCATCGCATTTGAAAAATGCAAAATGGGACGCTGAAATGGCGAGATGGATTCCGGCATTGTTGTGCATAATCATTCATTTTTGCATTCTTGCACATGGTGTACTTATCCACTTTCCCAACACCGACGAAATGGGGCATTTGCCGTCAGGTGTTTTTCATTGGAAATACCAACGCTTTGATATGTATAGAGTCAATCCGCCTCTGGTTAGGTTGGTCGCTGGATTTCCTGCTTGGCTGAACGGTGTTGCGTACGATTGGAGTGGGTTTTCGGATGATCCAGGCAGACGGCCAGAGTTTACGATTGGCGTTGCCAGACTCGACAGCGCTAAGCTTGCGGTTCACAAAGACTTTATCGTTCCTCGCTTGTTCTGCCTATGCTTCTCACTTTTGGGTGCGCTGATACTCACGTTGTGGGTTTGGCAAGTCTACGGCGCATTGTCCGCAAATGTGGCATGCGCGTTTTGGTGTTTTTCGCCGGACGTGTTAGCGCATGGACAAACAATTGTTCCAGACGTTGGAGCGGTTGCAATTGGATTGGTGGCCGGTTACTTATTATGGAATTACATTCTCGTTCCATCGACTTATGGTGCGTTAATCTCGGGAATTGGATTGGGGTTTGCGCTGCTCACAAAATTGACATGGATTACGGGGCTGGTGACTCTTCCGTTGACTACACTAATCTGTGCATGGATTGGGCGACGTGAGTTACCAACAAGGTCAGCACAGAAGAGGGCTTCGGATTGTGGGCTGATGGTTGTGACAGCGTTGATGATATTGAATGCAGGTTATTTATTTGAGGGATCCGGAACTCTTTTACGTGATTTCCGGTTCTGTAGTGTCGCATTTGGTGGCCCCGGTTCGAATGCGATATCGCACGGAAATCGATTTGAAAACCATTGGCTAGGACATTTGCCTATTCCATTTCCCAAGAATTACTTATCGGGAATCGATTACTTAAAATATGAGGTTGAAGAAAAAAAGTGGTCGTTCATGCTCGGCGAGTGGCGGAACGGAAGTTGGCCACACTACTACTGCGTAACAACCTTGATCAAGACTCCTGAAGCAACACTATTGGCCGGTTTCATTGGATTGATTGTTGTAGGTTATACGATCGCAAAGGGACAAGCCGATATTCGATCGTACACTATGATCTTGGTCTTGGGAATTCCTGCAATTTTTATATTTGCATCCGTTAGCCTGCAGGGTGGATTCAATCACCATCACCGATACGTAATGCAAATTTATCCAGTAATGTTCGTTTTGGCAGCTAGTCTTTGTCGTCAAGGCGTGAAAGCCAATTGGTTTTGCTGCGCTGCTATACTCTTGACATTTAGCATGATCACTTCTTCGCTACGAGTCTCACCGCACTTCTTAGGCTATTTCAACAGTGCCTCGGGTGGCCCAACGAACGGATGGCGATTGCTTGGATTTTCCAACATTGATTGGGGGCAAGATATATTGCTGGTCGACGACTGGATTAGGGAGCATCCAAACTGTCGTCCACTGGCTTTTGAGCTGACGATGTCTCACTATAGCGGTAACGGCGAACTATTTGACTTGCCTAACAAATCACCGCGATCGTTTCGAGCAGATGCTACGCCGAATGACGTTACTGATGATTGCTGGTATATTGTAAACGTCCGGTCGCTATTCAACTTTCCGAATGAACTTGGGCTACAATACCTGCAACAGTTGGAACCCGTTGATAGAATTGGTTACTCATTTCACGTGTATCGAGTCGGACGAACTGGGGAACTCGAATAGCGATACGGTAGGAAGGAAATTTGGGTGGCTCATCCGGTGTTCCTGTGAGGTCATGCTACAAGTCGTTCGACGAGCGAATTCAGCAGGGCTTTGCCGCGTTTTCGAGTGTTGTGAACGAACTGGAAAAACGAAAGGTACAGTGGTAATTTTTCTTGTCCAGGAGCTCCTTCAACAAGAACTCTTTCGTTTCAGCCGACACTCGTGGATCATTGATCAGTCGGGAGCATGGCGTTTGCGGCGCGTGAAATTTCGTTTTGACCTTGGAATACTAGCAATCTAGCGCGTATGCCTAGTCCTTCCGTCGGTCTGTTGATTCTTCGATTTCACGTTGCTTTATTGGGTGTCGAACCATCCCAGCCCTCCTAATTTGAAAACGGAGACTCCACGATCCGGAAATCGCCACAAGTTCCGATAAGCACCCTATGGGCTGTCTTGGGCCGATTTCCTCTTGTTTTAGGAAGACAATTCCTGGTATTGGATTTCAAGGGCGATGGTGGAGTTAGAAAGAGACCGAAACGCATGAAATTATTTACTGCAAACCGATTCATTTTCGCGACCAGTATGTTGCTTGTCTTGTTGTCATGCTTCGGATCGAGCGGTTGCACTCGAATGACGCAGAACGGAACTGGCGTAAGTCTTTACCAGCAAGGTCGTTACGCGGAAGCACTTCAAACGTTTGAACAAGCCAAACAGTCAGACCCGACCAATCCGGACTCGTACTACAATCTTGCGTCAACGTACCACCGTTTGGGTACCAGCGCCAAAGATCAAAAAATGCTTGATAACGCAGAAGCGATTTACAACCAAGCACTCGAGTTATCGCCAAATCACGTCGAATGCCACCGGGCGCTGGCTGTCCTCTTGGTCGAAACCGGTCGATCTGACAAAGCGTTTACGTTGCTCAAAAGATGGGCCCAGCGAAGCCCAAGCGTATCCGACGCACGTGTAGAACTGGCCAAGCTCCATCAAGAATTCAACCAAACAAAGATCGCTGAACAGTATCTCGACGAAGCTTTGGCAATGGATCCGAACAACGCAAAGGCCTGGGCTGAACGAGGGCGATTGCGGGAAACCTCTGGTGAGTTGATGCAGGCAGTTCAAAACTACCAGCAAAGCATTGCGATTAATTCATTGCAACCCGATCTCTACCAAAGGATCGGAGCCCTCAACGTTCGACTAACGCAAAACGTAATGGCGACAACCGGAACTACCATCGCTGGGGCAACTGGAGCGCCCGGTAATTCAGCTCCCAAATCAGTCTCCTCGGCGACTTCCAACTTAAACGCATCCGCTCCATTGCCGACCAACTCGGCTTCCAACTCTGCAATCCCACCAGTTCAGACTCGATATTGAGACGACTGACATTCATTTTCAAAATACATTAGCGTCGTAATGGCGCCGAAGGCTGAGCCGCTTGTTCGTAAGACGGGAAGCTTGTAACTCCATTGTTTGGTAGCGGTATCTGCCTCTGACCAATCGCAGTTTGCGAATTGGCCGGTATTGCCAAGGATGACGGCGTCGTATTCATTAGCCCTTGAATGTTCGATCCGATTGCGCCAGCTTGCTGATAGATTCCTTGAGCTTGCTGAATCGCCTGCTGACCCTGCTGAGCCATTTGGGTGATGTTTTGAGCGCCACCCATGCTGGCCATCAAGTCGCGAGCCGGTTTTAGGTTCGGATCAATTTGCAGTGCCGAGCCAAGATATTGCTGTGTCGCAGGGATGTTTTTTCTGGTGAAATGCAAATAAGCCATTTGGTAGTTTGCCATGGCAGAATTGTTCACTTGATTCAGTTCGGCCATCGCTGCATCAGCGTTGCCAGAGTCTAGCATGACACCCGCAAGTGCCGAACGATATGCCGTGCTTTTCGGATCGAGTTTCACGGCCTTCTGCAATTCGGATTGAGCCGCTGTTAGATTGCCACATCGAGCTTGGAGGCCGCCCATGTCAGCAAAAATGGCTGAGTTGTTCGGCTCCGCTGTGGCCGCCTTTTGATAAAACTCGATAGCCTTGTCTTTTTGGTTTTGACGATCGTAGAGTCTGGCAGTGCTCAACAAAGCAGGCGGATTCTTTGGCTCAATTTCGAGAGCCTTGCTATAACTATCCAAAGCCTTCGTGTAGTTCCCTTGGTTCTCATGAACCGCACCGCTCATCACGTACAATTCAGGGCCAACGGATGGCTTCGTGCCCAAATTCGTTGGGTCTCCCGTTTCCGAAGCTCCACCGAATGGAGCTGAAATCGCGGTTTTGGCTTTTCCATACGCGGACGAAACCGCACTACCCATCGAAGAGAATTGACCTTTTACAGCCTGTGTCGTTGACGCGATAGAACCAGTCACGCCAACCGCTCCCATTGCGTTAGTCGGAGACGCACCAGCAGTGCGAGTCGGCCATATCGAAGTTCGACTGCCAGGAGTCGTCGTGCAGCCAATCAGCGAAACGACCGACAGAATAAACGCAAATATGTAAAATAATCGACACTTCTCGCTGATCGCCACCGACTGGTTCCAGGGCTCTGCCTTGGAACCCACTGACTTGCAGGCTCTGCCTGCAGAATCGTCAAGCATTCGTGTTTCGCTTGCATAGCGAAGCGAGGCAGAGCCTCCGGAGCAGTGCGTTCCCAGGCAGAGCCAGGGAACGAGAAACTTTGAAGTCTTCATAAACCAAATCGCTTATTCTACTTCACAGAAGTGAGGAGCTATTTTCAACTCAACATGGAAAAACTGTTCTTATCCTTTTTAAGCGGCCCTGCGAATTGCGGCGGCATTGGTCAATCCGAGCGGCATTGCCAATGGCTGTTCGTCGGTCACCACGACCTGAATTGCCAAGTGGCGAGACGCATTGAGCAAAACCGGGCTCTTCAAATTAGCGGTCAATGTGATTCCGCTCTTGCTAACGATGCTCAATACGTAGAGTTGATCCTCGGTGTGAAGATGCAATAAAGCGAGGTCGCGTTTGTTAACATGCGCTCGATAGTTTGGAGCGAAACGTCGTGGACTAATCACTGGAATAGCCACATTTGCCTGAGCAACCGACTGTAACCAAGCAACCTCTTCGTTGCCTTGCGTGGAAAGCAAAACCCAATGCCGGCATGTCTCAAACCCGATCAGGCCATGCGGCATCAGCAGCATATCTGAGTGATTGATGTCCATTTTGCCAAAACGCGAAGATTGAATTTGCATGACTTCACCGTGGACCTAAATTCTGCCAATGTGTTACAATCGTTTCCATCGGCAAGTTGTCACTAGCCGCGTGAGTCCAAATTGGGCTGGTACCCGTTTTTCACTTTGACACTGTTTCCCAAACCATTCCTGATGAGTGATAGCAATCTACTAAGTCGTATCAATATGGCCCGTGCTCGTTTGGTTCCACTACGAGACGGTCTTTGACTACGCGAACAAGGTTGCGCAAATTGAAAAACTGGACGCGCAGATGGCAAGTCCCGCGTTTTGGGATAATCCTGAAAAAGCGCAAGAGATTGTCCAACAGCTAAAGAGCCTCCGGTCTGTGACTGAGCCATTGCGGATTGCAATTCAGTCGTGCGACGATTTGGGGGAACTGGCAAGCATGCTGGACGACGATCCTACAGTCGCAGTCGAAGTTGAAACCGAGATTTCAAAGCTCGAAATAACGATTGAGCAGTTGGAACTGAAAGCCCTTTTGAGCGGCCCGATGGACGATTGTGGAGCAATCCTTTCGGTTCACGCTCGCGAGGGTGGGCTTGATGCCAACGATTGGGCCGAAATGCTTTTGGGTATGTACATCGCTTGGGCTCAAAAAAGTGGCTATTCTGCCGAATTGGTCGACCGATCCGATAATGAGGGAGCCGGGATAACTCAAGCCACTGTCATTATTCGCGGGCCTTCCGCTTATGGATACCTCAAAGGCGAAGAGGGCATCCATCGATTGGTTCGAATTAGTCCGTACAACGCAGAAAGCAAGCGACAGACAAGTTTTGCTGCCGTGGATGTATCGCCAGAAGTCAGCGATGCAGTCGAAATTGAGATCCTCGAAAAAGATGTTCGAGAAGATGTTTATCGAGCGTCTGGTGCCGGTGGCCAACACGTTAATAAAACTAGTTCCGCAATAAGATTGACGCACATTCCAACGGGAATCGTTGCTCAATGCCAGAGCGATAGAAGCCAGCACAAGAACCGCGCGCAAGCTTGGAAGATGTTGCGAGCGAGGATGGCCCGCATCGAAGAAGAAAAGCAAGAGGCAGAACAAGCCACCAAGTACCAGAACAAAACGGTTACTGGCTTTGGTTCGCAGATTCGCAACTATTTCTTGCACCCGGACCAACGTGTCAAGGACTCTCGCACTGGATTTCAAATCGGTAATTTCCATACTGTTCTGGGTGGGGAGCTTCAAGGCTTCTTGGAGTCATTCCTAAGATACAAAATGGTAAAAGAGGCCGGTCAGTAAGGCGAGCGGCAGTTTGAAATCTACCTGTAAATAGGGTGGCACGCCACGAGGTGATTGACATTCACACGCCCGAACGAGCCTTAGAGCGTGCCACCCAATTTGTAAACCGCTCCGAGTGTCAAACCGGTCACAAAAGATCAGTTTCGGGCTTTAGGATAAGAGCCGAGAAAATCAAGCCTTAATGCGGTTTTTGCGAGCGAATCCAAAGCGGTGCGAACGTTTGGCTGCGAACTGTGCCCCTCTAACTCCACGAAAAAAAAGTACTCGTTGGATTTGCCAGGCACCGGGAACGATTCGATCCATGTTAAGTTCAATCCGTTGTCGCGAAACATGACCATTACGTCGGCCAACGCACCCGGTTGGTGAGGCACTTGGAACATCAGCGATGTCTTGTCGTCTCCTGTCTGTGCAACTTGTTCGTCGCCGATGATTACGAACCTGGTTACGTTCTGGCGATTGTCTTCGATGCACTCCGCGATGATGTCAAGTCCGTGATGCAAACCAGCTTCTCGCGATGCAACTGCAGCGGCGTTCGGAGTTGTCGACGCGATCTTGGCGGCAAGAGCCGTGCTTGCCACTTCGACCCAACGAGCATCCGGTAAATGACTACTCAGCCAAGCTCGGCATTGCGAAAGCGCTTGTGGTTTGCTGTAAACATCGCGTATGTCTTTGCGATCGCATTTAGCAAGCAAGTTGTGATGAATCGGAAGCAAGACCTCTCCGCATATGCGAATCGGCTTGCGAATAAACATGGTCAATGTATCGACGATACGCCCATCCGTAGAGTTCTCAATAGGCACGACTCCATAAGTTGAGTTCGAGTTTGCGATCTCCTCGAATACGGCAGCAATCGTGTTCACGGCTTGTAAGCTGTCGATGGCACCAAAGTACTTTGCGGCGGCAGAGTACGAATATGAAAACTCCGGGCCAAGGTACGCAATCGAACTGCGACGAATTGCAGTCTGATAAGTTAAGCCTGCCACAAATCGTTGTAGCTGATCCTCAAGGCCTTGAACTTCGGCATCGGTGGTTGATGCCTGGGCAGCTCGAAGGGTCATGAAATTGCTGCCGGATTTCTCGGTTTGTTCTTGCCACTGAGAAAGCAGCCGACAACGGATTCTGGCCAATGCCACAATCTTCGAGTCGATTTCCTTTAGTTTGTCGAGCAATTCCGACTCCTAGACCAAGGGGGATGTAAGGGTGGACCGTATTCTGTCAAATTGGCGTTCATTTGCCCGGAATTTAATTGATGGACGTATCTTTAGGAAAAACCGAATCGTCCGTAAATCTCTTGATGGCAATAGTTTAGGTGGCAAACAATGTTTTTTTGGATTTAGTTGGCACACCAATTGCATTATGGGGCCGCATAGTCAACAGCGGCTACCAAACATCCAAAAAATTCGCAATCGCAACTACTGTTCACATCCTAACTCAGAGGAATCATTTCATGGCATCAGGCGAAAAAATTATCGGCATCGATTTAGGTACGACTAACTCGGTTGTGGCTGTCATGGAAGGGACCGAGGTTAAGGTGATTCCAAATGCGGAAGGAAATCGTTTAACCCCAAGCGTTGTCGCTTTCACGGACAAGAGTGAGACGATCGTCGGCGAGCCAGCCCGTAGACAGGCCGTTACCAATCCTCGCCGTACCGTCTTCTCCGTAAAGCGATTCATGGGGCGTCGCCACTCCGAAGTCGAATCCGAAGAGAAGATTGTCCCATATCAGGTCGTTGGCGGCGCGAACGAATACGTTAAAGTTCAAATCGGTGATCAGCAGTTTACGCCACAAGAAATCTCTGCGAAAGTCCTTCGCAAGCTCAAAGAAGCAGCTGAGTCCTATCTAGGACATCGAGTCAGCAAGGCCGTCATCACGGTTCCTGCTTATTTTAACGACGCTCAACGACAAGCGACCAAGGATGCTGGCCAAATTGCGGGCTTGGAAGTGGCTCGAATTATTAACGAACCTACGGCGGCTGCTCTCGCTTATGGTTTGGACAAGACAAAGGATCAAAAGATCATCGTGTTCGACTTGGGCGGTGGTACGTTTGACGTATCTGTTCTCGAAGTTGCGATGAGCAATGACGACGAGAACAACAGTAAAGTCTTTGAAGTGATCAGTACCAGCGGTGACACGCACTTGGGCGGTGATGATTTTGACCAAGCCTTGGTTAATCACGTTGCCACCCAGTTCCATAAGGACAATGGTATAGATCTCCGCAAGGAGCCTATGTCATTGCAGCGTTTGCAAGAAGCTTGCGAAAAGGCCAAAAAGGAACTGAGCAGCTTGCCTCAAACGGACATCAATTTGCCTTTTATCACAGCGGATGCGACAGGCCCCAAGCACTTGCAGATGATGATCACTCGAAGCACATTCGAAGGACTCGTGGATGATTTGATCGAACGCTGTCGTAAGCCTGTTCTGCAAGCGCTTCAAGACGCCAAGATGAAGCCATCGGATATCGATGAAGTTGTCTTAGTTGGCGGTTCGACTCGCGTTCCAAAAGTCCGACAGATTGTGAAGGACATCTTCGGTAAGGAACCTCATCAAGGAGTAAATCCGGACGAAGTGGTCGCTGTTGGCGCCGCGATTCAGGGTGCAGTACTTTCGGGTGATCGACGTGACGTTCTTTTGCTCGACGTGACTCCGCTGACTCTAGGAATCGAAACCGAAGGCGGAGTGTTGACAGCGCTCATCGAACGAAACACAACCATTCCAGTTGAAAAGAAACAAGTATTTTCTACTGCTGCGGATGGTCAGACAGCGGTGACTGTCAGTGTCTTTCAAGGGGAACGCAAAATGGCACAGCAAAACCGCTTGCTGGACCAGTTCAATCTCGAAGGTATTGATGCTCAGGCTCGTGGTGTTCCGCAGATTGAGGTCAAGTTTGATATCGATCAAAACGGAATTCTTAATGTGTCTGCCAAGGACCTGAAGTCAGGAAAACAATCGAGTGTCAAAATCGAACAATCGAGCGGCCTGAGCAAGGACGAGATTGAGCGAATGCGACGAGATGCCGAATCCAACGCGGACGAAGATCGCAAATTTGTAGAGACCGCAGAGGCAAAGAATCGCGCCGAAAACACTATCCATGGTCTCGAAAAAGCGATCAAGGAACAGGGGGAAAAGCTAAGCGATTCGGATCGCGAGCCGCTTCAACAAGCGATCAAGAAAGCTCGCGATGCCATCGCAACAAACGATGCCGCGGCAATCAAAGCAGCGACGATGGAGCTCGATCAATCGGCTCAAGCGTTTAGATCGACTTTAGGCGCACAATCGAGCCCAGCCCAAACCGGCGAACCCGAAAAGCCAAGCGAGGACGATGCTATCGACGCCGAATTTGAAGTCAAGAAGTAAGCATGAATGCAATGCCCTTGGGTTTATCCCAAGGGATCGTTACCTTCACCCTAGTGCAAGAAACCGGAAGTTCCTTCCGGTTTCTTTGATTGAGCCTGAGGCGCTAGCCGAGCCACGCCGCAGGAAATCGGCTAGCGCCTCAGGCTCAATAGGCTTCAATCTAGTGGAAGGAGCTTAAGAGTTTTGGCACTAGCGTGATGGCCAGGCCAGCGGTATTTTGAATCCCGCATGCGTGCTGCGGAAGGTTCGGGTTCTTATCGTGGCGGAACTACGATCGCATCGCCGGGTGGAATTTGTTCCATCTGCCTAATGGATTTGGAATACCAAACGCGAGGAGGCAGATTGTCATAGGGTCTCGGATTTGTCCCTGGAAAATCGACGTTTATTTGTGGACCAAAGTCCTCTTGCACTCCCGACCAATAGCCATTCGAATCCACATCAATGGCTTCCAGGTCAAAAAACAACTCCGTTCGATCTGTGATGTAGTTCACGTGTTGTCGTGCGATGGCACTTAGCGCATTGGTGTACGCTTGTTGCGCTTCTAGGAAATCGCGTGCCGCCACGTTTGCAACGCCAAACTGCAGTCGAAGTCTCGTGCTGATAACCCT
>JAYTVL010000386.1:0-4559 GCA_043744075.1 Pirellula sp.
TAATTCCCTTCCGCTTTCGCAAGCGGAAAAAAGCCTATCAACATCAGCCGGAACGCGCTAGCGTCCGGTTTTGCACGCACAAAAAACCGTGTGCTAGCGGCTGATGGCCAAAAGCCGGAAGGAACTTCCGGTTTCCGGCACTAGCGCGCCAGCGGCTCAAAGTGAGTGCCATTCAGGCCATGCCTGCGGTATTTGAGTTGGAGGCCTCACTACAAAAAAAGGACCCTATCGTTGCGAATTGTCATCTTAGATTCACCCAACTCCGTGACCCAATTCGCCGCGGACGAGGTATGTTCATTACTCAAATGTCACCAGAACAATTCAGAAAGAACGGTTCTCGGTCTCGCAACTGGCGGCACACCGCTCGGGCTCTACCGTGAACTGATTGATCGCTATGCACTGGGTGAAATCTCGTTCGCTCAAGTCGAGACATTCAATCTAGATGAATACGTCGGAGTAGAACCTCAGAGCCCAAGCAGTTACCACTACTACATGCTTGAAAACCTCTTCAAACATGTCGATATCGATTTATCAAGGACCCACGTTCCTGTGACGTGTCAAGTCGATCTGAATGAGAGCGCTGCAGCGTTCGAAAGCAAAATCAAAAATGCTGGCGGGATCGATCTGCAGATTCTCGGCATCGGTGCGGATGCCCATATCGGCTTTAACGAAATTGGTTCATCGCTCGGTTCTCGTACTCGCGTCAAAACGTTAACGCATCGGACTTGTCAGGACAATGCTCGCTACTTCGGCAGTATCGACGAGGTTCCGCCAACAGCCTTAACAATGGGCATTGCGACCATCCTTGATAGTCGGTCAATTCTTCTGCTCGCTACAGGTGTTGGTAAAGCCAAAGCGATTCGCGACACGATCGAAGGCCCCATCACTGCTTCTGTACCAGCGAGCGCACTCCAGTTGCATCCAAGCACAACGATTGCGATAGATCGCGACGCCGCAAGCATGCTGACTAACGCAGACTATTTCTTGGCAGCCGAACGCAATAGAGCTGCCGCCTCTCGGTCCTCCTGAAGAATTTTATCGGTGCTTTCAGGGTCAACTTGCCTGCAACACTCGGTAAGCCGTTCAACTAGTGCGTCCAACGGATTCTCCCACGTTTCTTCCGTCGAGCTTTCTGGCGCAATTTGACTAATCTCCTCGGTTAGCAAGATGAAACGAAGTACGTGGCGAAACAAAAGCCCTTCTTGTTTTTGGAAACCTTTGGCCAAAATATACTTGTTAAATTCGCAGTTAAACTCCAACAACTCACCAACGACCCAGACGCCTCGCGTGTACAAATCGTGCACTCGAGGGAATTGATGGTTGAACAAACGCCGCATTTTTTCAGCAAGAGAAAGTGCTGGTGGAGGCGGCGGCTCCCATCTGTCGTTCCAAGTGCGGGAGGTGCCTCCTGTTTCTGAGGCCAGCTTTTCTAAATCGGGCTCTTCCTTTTTCTCCCATTGCCCCATGATCTCCGATGAGCCGGCAAGCCCTAGTTCCAAAAGCCGAGGGTGCAATACATTCGTTGCGAGTGCTCCAAAGGGCAATATGTCGGGTGGCGGGCAGGCAACCAATTTCGATATGTTTGCGGGCAATTCCAAGACACTCTCGATCGCCTGAATTCGTTCTGCCTCGTCAGCATGTTGCATCAAATCAATCATAAACAAGCCGAAAAGCGGATTAACACTCCGAAGCTGGACAAGCAAGTCCAGTTTTTCGGTTGGCTCCGCCTTCTCCGGTCGATATTCGTTTAACTCGTATCTAACTTCCGCACCGTCGGAAGAATCGCTTGCTTCTGTTTCGACCTCCTCTTCGTCGTCGATTGCACTTTCCACGGCGGTCGCATTCGGATCTGACTTTGGAGAAAAGGCGATCCAAGGTTTCCGCTCTGGCTCTGATTTGCTCTTTTCTTTTCCAGACGCATCCTTGTTCGATGTTGAGTTAGAGATAGGCGTCGGCTTTGGAGACAAATCGAGGTATCCTGCGGACCAAAGCGTCACAAGCATTTGATTGAGTTCTCGCTGTGCCTGAGGGATCTCGCTAGACGGCAGCAGACGGCGCCCGACTAGGTCTCGGAGCGGCTGCACCTCGGGTGAATTCAAAAGCATGTATGCAAGAAGTCGCCACGGGAGAAGTCCTTTGCTGGCTAGCCTAGCAGCTGGCGCTTGTCTGAGTTTTTCGAATTGCTCGCGAGTCCAATAAGTCTCACCGGCTCGTTTCGTCGGCATCTTCTTTTTCAATGCTTTCCGAGCACGGAGCAGTCCTGGATCTTTCGTATCCTCGGGAATCAAATCGAATTGCGCTTTCCACCGCAGGTATTTGACGTCGTCTTCATGAGCAAGCACATAGACAAACCCTTGGGAATCAAACTGAGGTCGCCCCGCCCGTCCGAAAATCTGCTGCGCCGAACTAGGTTCGACAATCTTCTTTTTCCCGAACGGGCCCTTTACCATACTTGGCAGAATCACACTTCGGGCCGGAAGATTGATTCCAGCCGATAGAGTCTCCGTACAAACGCAAATGCTTAGCAATTTTTCCTGAAACAGCTGCTCCACCATGCGTCTGTATTTCGGCATCAAACCTGCGTGATGCACACCGATTCCTCGGATGAGGACCTGCTTGAGCTTTGGTCCCGCGCCCTGTGTGAAATCATACGATTCGATGCGTTTCGTGAGGATTGCTTGGCGTTCTTTGTCAATGAGTTTCTTGCCTTTGAGCACTTCTGCCAACTGCCAGCACTGATCGCGGTTGAAACAAAAGACCAATCCGGGTGTTCGACGCTTTGCTTCGTCCCCCTCTGCGATCCGCTCAAGATGCTCGTCAAGATACGCGTCATCGACCCACTCGAATTGCAGCGGTACTTTGCGCTCTGTGCTCTGCACCAGTTCCATGTTTCTGCTATGCGCTCGCATTAGCCAACCGCAGAATTCGACACTGTTACCGATCGTTGCCGAGAGCAGCATGATGCGAGTATGACGAGGCAGCATACCTAGACTAAGCTCCCAAACGATTCCGCGTTCGGGATCGTTAAACGAATGAAACTCATCCATTACAACGGAAGAAACCGACTCAAAAGACTCAGGATCTTGCATGAGCCGATTGAGTAAGATCTCGGCGACCACGACCAGTACGGGTGCGTCCGGATTGACACGCCTATTGCCAGTCACCAAGCCGATGCTGTTCGCTGGGTAACCCCATCGCGTTGCCGTCTCTTGGATTTCGATCAGCTTTTGGTCGGTCAGGGCGATCAAGGGCGTTGTGTAATAACACTTTTTCCCGGTTCGCAGGGCTTCATAAATCGCGGCCTCAGCAATCAACGTTTTCCCGGTCCCGGTTGGAGCGCAGACTAATAATCCTTGCTCGCAAGTAAACCAGGTAAGTAACGCTTCCTCTTGAACCGGATAAGGTGGATAGAGAAGTCGATCGAGGTACTCGGATGCGAGCGAATCGCGGTCAACAGGCAGATTTGAATCAGAGTTCATAGGGGCGGAATTGTAACATCGCAATCGAATTCGGTAGAACAACCGTATGTAAGACAACCGAATATATTTCTTTATTCATTTGTCTAGCATTCGTTTGTCGCTGTCCGCCGACTGGCACGGTTGAATGTCCGCCGGCGACGGAAGCTAGACAATGCCGCAATGCCGCCAACAATTCCGAGTACCAAGAGACTGCCAGGTTCAGGAACGGCAGTAATCCCAACCGTCCCGTTGGTGACCGTGGTAGCAAGTCCTGCGAAATCCGAACTTGGCAAACCCTTAGTCGGCAAACCATCTAAGTCCAAAACCCAATTGCCCAACGTCAATCCAGTCGTATCGAGTGTGATTTGGGCGAGAAGCGTGTTGGCCGTTATAACTGGACGATTCGCCACGTTTGTAGGGGCAATCGTGACTTGGTATAGTTTTTGTGTCTGAAGGACAATGGACTGGGAATCAGGAATACCAGTGAAGAGACCTCCGGCGGGTTTTAGATTGATGCTAGTGATCTTTGGGGAGTTATTATCTACGCCGCCAACAATCGAACCGCCGTCGTCGACGACAAAATTGAGATTGAACCCTGGTGCTATCTCGCCAGCAACGGAGGGGTTTGCAAAGATGTTAATGACTTGGTTGGCTTGGTTGGCTACCAGGTTATGGTTGCCGGTTAAAACCATTCCGGCCTGCAAACTAAGGTTGGTCATTGTCGAAATAGTTGTAGCCAATAAAAAACGGATCAGTGAACGCATGTCATTGCCTTGTCAAGTCTGTTGTTACGAGTGAAATCCATCATGATTGGAAGCGAGCAAAGTGCCACTGTTTGCTTGCGGTTTTTTACGCGATGCGCATGCTAGTGCTTTGTCCAGAATAACTTTTAGGGTCCATCCAAAAGTGGCATGGGCGTCTCGCCCATGTAACCACGGGCGAGACGCCCGTGCCACGCAAGCACCGGCACGCATTTTTATTCTGGACAAAGCAGTCTAGAGTTCCGTCAGAACCAATAATTAGGGTTGAAGCAAATCAACCGGAATGCGTTAGTAGGACCGTTCGATATATAAGTGGCGTAAGCTTCCAGCTTGCGAGCGA
>JAYTVL010000387.1:0-1435 GCA_043744075.1 Pirellula sp.
CGATCATAAGTCGGGCTGAACCGGACGCTAGCGCGTTGCGGCTGATTAGCCGAAGGGCGCTAGCCCACGGTTTGCGGCCCATGTTGTGATCGATGCCCGATTACCAATAACACACGAGAATAAACACATGTCTCAAAGAAAAATGATGCTTGGATTGCCTGTTGCATTGCTACTGGGTGGCAGCGCCCTTGCGATCGGAGTGGTTCCTGGAGTGAGGGATTGGATCGACCAGACTGTTCCTTGGTTGGGAATCAACGGCCCGAAGATAACTTCGAACGCGCTGGTCAAAAACGAAAAAAATCACGGTCACCGCGAAATGCCACTAGCTCAAGATCCCGTTACATCAGTTGACACTGGTTTGCAGACAGTTGAGAGTGCTAAGCCTCAATTCGAGGTTCAATTTGCACAAGCCATATCACCGCGTTCAACGCAAATTCCTGTACAGCAACCCTCTACCGAATCGAAATCAAACCAGAGTATACGACTCGCCCAAGTTCCAACTCTTAACACGGTTCCTTCATCCGGCATCAACGTTCCAAGTTCTGGAAGTGGCACGCTGATCGTACAGGGAGCAACGGTGTTCTTTCCAGACGAGATCCCTGTCGCTGCGCAAGCAGATGGTATTATCACGAAATTGCCTGTGGACGATGGAACGATTGTCCAAGCTGGAACTTTGATGATCGAGATCGATACACGACTCGCTGAAGCAGAGGTTGAAGTATCGGAAAAAGAACTACTGGCTGCGAACCTCAAGGCGAATGACGATAGTAATCTAAAGTACTCAAAGGCTGCAGTCGAGGTTGCGACAATGGATGTCAAGATTTCGAATGGACTTGTTGCTTTGGGAGCAGAAGACAACATGGCAAACGAAAAGAAAAAACTTGAAGAAAAGAAAGCAAAGTTTCAGGTAAACGTTTCGCAAATCGAAAAGCAACGCGATACTGCCGACGTTGGGGTAAAGACAGCCAAACTCGGTGCAGCCAAAGTTCAAGTTGATCTGCGACGAATTACCGCCCCACGGACTGGCATGGTAAGCGACCTCGTTAAGCGACATTATTCGTGGGTGCGAGCGGGTGAGCCAATCTTAAACCTGACATCGATGGATCGAATCCGAATCAAAGGCACAACTCCAAGACTTACCGACTCACCGTCCTTACTGTTAAATGCACCTGCTCGCGTCACGATCTTCTATGCAGAAGGAAAAGGAGAAACAGTCGATGGGAGTGTTACTTATGTTTCGCCGCGTACACAGGGCATCAACCAATACGCAATTCACATTGACCTACAAAATCGATTAGCGCCGGACGGCCAATATTTATTCCGAGAAGGGATGCAGGCAACGGTCGAAATCACTCCCCGAAGCCACTAAGGATCGTTTGGTAGGGTAGGCTTCCAGCCTGTCAAACAAAAAGTGACAGGCTGGAAGCCTACCCTA
>JAYTVL010000388.1:0-16583 GCA_043744075.1 Pirellula sp.
TGCTCGCGAATTGAAATAGCCAAGTATCATGTAGATAGGCAGTGTCGGATGCACTGAGATTTGCGGATCTCGCAAAAATGGACTTAGTGGGTTGCTGAAAAGGGAAGTCCCATCCTCCAAATCGATCCATTGGAGGGTCGTGGCATTTCCAACTGCAAGGTACTCTTGGTTCTCCGAAAGATAAAATCCCTTGCAATCGGATTCCCGGCGCCAATTCCGCTTCGGAGTTGACTCGTCAACATTCCATAATTCGAAGATTCCGCTTTTGAACCCAAAATGCAACAGCTGATCATTGCCTACAAACGCCAAACCATTTAGTTCGTCAATTCCTGGGATCTTAGCAATTTCGTGCTGGTCGGACAATCGGCGGAGCGACGTATCTCCCCCTTGGAAACTCATTGCGCACAGCAGGTGATCGTTGCTAAAATCGGACGAAACCAGCGTACGTCCTTCTTCCTGATAATCCTGAGTATAGATGTCTGGGAGTTGGAGAGCCGCGATGGCTTCGTCCCGCAATGTTTCGTACCACTCAGGAGGTTGTTCCAGCTCGCGTCCGATCGCCACCGCTTTTTGAATGGATGCTAAGGCATCGAAACGTTGCCCCGGCTCTCTGCTCAAGCGTATGCCGTGTGCCCGCCCAATCAATGCTTCGGCTTGTCCGAGCTTCGCTTCTCGATTTGCCAACCTGGACTTGTCGAGCGCATCTCGAAGGTATCCAGCAAATATCGTCGATCCGACCGCGAGACACACAAGCAACAGAGCGGACAAACTCGCCAAGGAAACCGCCAACGGATACTTTTTGGCAACTCGAATAGCGGACTCAATCCAATTCTCCCGCCGGGCCAAGATCGGCTTGTTTTCCAAAAAGCGAGATAGATCCTCGACCAATTCGTTGGCAGTAAGATATCGTTGACTTGGGTCCTTGCGAAGACACTTGTGGGTAATCGTTTCTAAATTGAGTGGGACCTTTGGCTCAAGTTGTCGAACTGCGACCGGATCGCGATGTTTGACTTGGTCTAGCGTATCCGCAACATTGATACCGCGAAATGGCGGTCGTCCAGTCAAGCATTCGTAAAGGATGGCCCCTAACGAGTAGATGTCGGCGGCAGGGCCAACGTGTTTTGAATCCCCAAACGCTTGTTCAGGCGCCATGTAAGCAGGTGAACCTAGAATCGTCCCTGTCGCAGTCGCAGTCACGTCCCAATCGAGCATCTTCGCAAGGCCGAAATCGGTAATCTTGGGTGACCAGTTTGTCAATTGTTCTAAGAGGACATTGCCCGGCTTCAAATCGCGATGGATCACTCGTCGCGAGTGCGCGAGTGCCAGCCCCTGTCCGATCCTCTTGACCAACTCGGCCGCTTGTGATGCTGGTAAAGGTATCCCGTTAAGCCGACTTGCAAGACTCCCTCCTTCGCAGTATTCCATGACAAAGAAAGGGAGACCGTTGAAATCCCCCACGTCGTGGATTTGAACGATGTTTGGATGCAGCACTTGCGCGATGGCTTGAGCTTCGGCGCGGATTCGGTGGAGTTCTTCGTCGCTGGCGTCCATGCCGGACCTAAGTCGTTTCAGTGCCAACAGGCGTTTTAATTTCGGGTCCCAAGCAAGGTACACGATGCCGATAGAACCTCGTCCCAGTTCGCTTCGAATTTCATAGCGACCGATACTACGTCGACTTAAAGTGCCATCTTGTCCAACTTGGGCGATCGTATCCGAGTTGTGAGGATTCACACCGGAATCAGGAGACTCTCGATTGAACGTGCTGTCGGTCTCGGATGATCGGTTCAAAGTCTGATGGTCGGGCTGGTCGAGATCAACAAGTTCGGGGAGGCTGAGATCGAAAGCGTCGCCGTCCAAGAAGCGATCGATCTCCCATTGGATTCTCAACGCATCGGCCAACGCAGGAAACCGCTGCTGATACTCGACCAATGTTGGTTTCTCTCTGGATCGTTCTCGCAATGCAGTCTCATTGCATATTAACGCCAGCAACGCATCCTCGCGATCGATCGAAGGATGCAGCCTTTGGATTAGTTGCTCGATCGTGATGATACACTTTGCTTGCCAAGATGCGTCCTGCTCTACAAGCAGCTCGTCGAGCTGAGCTTC
Source organism: Pirellula sp. (assembly GCA_043744075.1). GTDB lineage: Bacteria > Planctomycetota > Planctomycetia > Pirellulales > Pirellulaceae > JBKCUI01. The sequence goes on from JAYTVL010000388.1 coordinate 2,107, forward strand.
TGGGGCTTGGCTTGAATTCGGGTTGAGCGGCATGACCATAGCGAACTTCGGTGGGGTGAGGTTTTTACTTTAACATCATGACACAGGTCTCATCGCCGTGGCAAGTTCGCACACTGGAAACAGTCGTTAGTTCTAGAAATTGATATTTTTTTTATAATTTGGTCCCAGCTGGTCCCAGATTGCAATACAACCGGCGTCTACTTCTTCCTTTTCGTTCGCGCAGATATATTCTTTGAGATTTTTTTCCAAGTCCCACAACCACATAGCCACTGAGACATGCGAGTACAATAATCTGTCAACTATGTATGTGCGGTCCCCTTTGAAGTTTGGTTTCATGAATCAGCCTGTTTCGCCTCCAATCCATGACGATTTGCTGCAAGCTAAAAAGCTTCAAGAAACTTTTCAGGAAATTCGCACGCAAATTGCCCAAGTCATTGTTGGCCAAGACAAGACCATAGAACAGCTCCTAATCGCAATCCTAGCGGGCGGCCATTGCTTGCTCGAAGGGGTCCCGGGGCTCGCAAAGACCCTTATGGTCCGTTCGCTCGCTCAATCCATGGATTTGCAATTCCATCGCATTCAATTTACGCCTGACCTAATGCCAGCGGACATCACAGGCACTGACATCATTCAACAATCGGAGACCGGTAGCCGACAACTGGCTTTTGCAAAGGGCCCCGTCTTCACCCAAATACTTCTTGCCGACGAAATAAATCGGACGCCTCCCAAGACTCAAGCCGCACTGTTGGAGGCAATGCAGGAGCATTCAGTAACCGTAGGCGGAAAAACGTACAAACTGTCCCAGCCATTTTTTGTTCTAGCAACACAAAACCCCATCGAACAAGAAGGGACGTACGCGCTCCCGGAGGCCCAGCGAGACCGATTTTTATTTCAAACTATCGTTGATTACCCGACCCGCGAACAAGAGGGGGAGATCATTGAACGCACCACCGGGGCAAGCCTCCGACAAATCACTCCCGTCGTCACGGGTCCCGAATTAATTCGATTCCAGCAAATCGTACGAATGGTGCCACTTCCCGAACACGCCAAGCAATTTGTACTCGATATCGTTCGTGCTCTCCGGCCGAAGGAGTCGGATGCCCCCAAGTGGATTTCTCAGTTCGTGCAGTGGGGGCCAGGCCCTCGAGCATGCCAACAGATTGTCATGGCGAGCAAGGCCAAAGCGTTACTATATGGTCGGTTGCATGTCACAACCGACGACGTCGAGTCGCTAGCAGCACCGGTCCTCCGCCATCGTATTGTACCTACCTTCAGCGCCCAAGCGGAAGGCATCGATGCAGATACTATCATCAAGCGGTTGTTAAAAGAGCTTCCGCGACGGAAAATGAATTCTCCTAAAGCCGCCTCCACATAGATCGAAACATTGTGAAGTCCTCCTTGTTGAGTTGGTTGTCAGCACCGGATCTCTCGCGAGTTTCCCAGTTGCAGCTGTTCGCGCGAGGAGTGGTCGAAGGAGTCAGCGGCGGCCTGCATCGATCACGTCACGTTGGTTCCAGCATCGAGTTCAAGGAACATCGGCCATACGTATCTGGTGACGAAACACGATTCATTGATTGGAAACTGTTTGGTAAAACAGATCGGTTGTACATTCGGCAGTACGAGGAAGAGACAAATCTGCGTTGTACAATCGTTATCGACCAAAGTGGCTCGATGAGTTATTCCGGTTCCCGCTCAAACGGGATTTCCAAGCATCAGTTTGCGGTTCGTCTTGCAGCCTGCCTCGCCTACATGCTCGTCAATCAGCAAGATGCTGTTGGACTCGCCACGTTCGATTCCACGATTCGAACATATATCCCACCGCGTAGTCGGCCCAATCATTTGCAGACGCTTTTCGAAGCCATGGTCAATTCAAAACCTGGCAATGAGACAGATTTGAGCCTTGTTTTACAAAGCCTTCTCAATCATTTCAAGCGACGAGGCCTCGTCTTTCTTGTCTCTGATTGCTTTGGCGATGTACAGTCCATCGTTAAAGCTTTAGCGTTACTGAGAAGCAACCACCAGGAGATCGTCGTATTCCAAATCTGGGACGAAGACGAAATCGATTTTCCGTTTCAAATGCGTACAATGTTCCGTTCGTTGGAGCTGGATAGTGACCAAGTCATGGTCGATCCCACGACTCTCCGCTCAATGTATTTGGAAAATCTAAAGAAGTTTCGACACGAATTACAGCAGGGCTGCTTACAAAACCGTGTGGATCTGGTGTCTGTTTACACTTCGGAGTCCCTCAGCGTAGTGCTCTCCAACTACATCGCCATGAGAAGGAATCGAGCATGACGCTTCTAAACGGATTGCTCGCTTTCGGTGCAGCGGCCTTCACAATTCCTTTGATCATTCATTTGCTGCACCGTAGCCGATACCAAACTATAGACTGGAGCGCGATGCACTTGTTGCCAATGTCTCGAAACCTCAACTCCCGACGAATGCAATGGCAGCAGATAATCCTGTTGCTATTGCGTTGCGCATTGCCGGTTTTGCTGGCGATGGCAATGGCGAGGCCGCTGTTGCATTCTTTTTTATCAGCGGATGGCCGATCCGCGATGTCGATTGCTTTTGTTATTGACGATTCGATGTCGATGTTCGCGACCGACCCGATAGAAGGCAGCAACTCCAATTCGACACGATTCTCGGTTGCATGCCGATCTGCTGCGGAGGTTCTCAAGGAGCTTCCTGAAGGTAGCAATGGCTTCGTCCTCTTTGGAGGATCCACGCCAGAAGCACTAGATGGGCAAGTTCCAGATGAGCTTGCAGCAAAGCTAGAAACAATTGGTTTACGATCCATTCCTTCGAGCGAATTGAGTCTGGAGGAATCCATTCGCTTGTCTGCCCATTGGCTTGCGAAAAGCTCACATCCAAAACGACAGCTTGTCCTGATCTCGGATTTCCAAAAGCATGAATGGTCGGACTGGATGGGAGAGAAGACATCGGACCTGGCAAAACTGTTCGAAGTCCAAAGGCTCCGACCTCAGCTTTCGTTCGTAAATGTTGGTCCGAAAAGTGAGGTGAATGCGTCAACACTACCCAATCTTTCAGTAGATTCGATTGAAGTTTCGCCAAGTCTACTATCCGTTGCGAAAGAGTCATCCATCCATATTACGCTCGGAAATCATGGGACGACAAAGTGCGATTCTGTTCTTGTCGCAGTCTTCGTAAACGATATTGAGATCGACCGACAAGAGGTTTCCATTGCGAACTCGTCCACAACAACGCTTCGTGCTCTCTGGTTCCCTAAACAATCCGGGGAACATGAGATTCGAGTCCAAATTCTTCGTAACGATAACTTAATGGCGGACAACCGACTTTCAACCGCAGTGGTGGTGCAGAAGCCGATTCCAATCTTGCTCGTGGATGGTGATCTGCGGGGCGATGCCATGCGCAGCGAGACCGATTTTTTACGATTGGCGCTTTCCCCTTTTTCTATCGCGGCTGGTGAAAAAGGAGATGCCTTTCAGACCAAAACGATCCAGCCGCATGATTTAAGCGAATCGATACTTGCTGGATATCGAGCGGTTTTTCTTTGCAATGTTTCTGAATTGACCGGGATACAACAGAAATTGTTGCATGACTTTGTCAAGCAGGGAAACGGCCTGATGGTATTCCTCGGAGATAAAGTTCGGACGGAGCAATATCAATCATGGGCAACATTGGCCAATAATGGCCTGCGAATCGCCAGTTATGCAACTCGAACCGATATTAAGTCTAACTCTCCAGGTGAGCGTGCTATGAGGGTGGGCGATCGTGTCAAAATGCAGCAAATCGAATTCGAAGCTATCCGCGAATTATCGCCCGCAAGTCTAGCTTCATTGGCGAGCGTTCGCTTCGAAAACAGAACGCCAATTGCAATCGATCCAGAGGCACTTTCGAGTTCTTCTGACGCTTCGATCGCAATGCGTTTTGAAGACGATCAGGCTTGGATATTGGAATCAAGAATTGGGAAGGGACGTTGTCTGTGGATGAGTAGCTCATGTGACGATGAAGATTCCAATTTGCCGACTCGTTCGATCTATGTACCGCTGATTCAGAAACTTGCGGCCTTCGTTTGCAACGCGAATCCGCCAGCAACCAGACTGGTCACCGGCGATGTTTGGACACGAGAGATGCATCAGTCTAGCTCGGCTACGCATAATGACATGCAAACGGTTCGTGTCACCACCCCAGACGGAATGGAGATTTCTGTACCGTTAGCGGATGACGGAGTTCTGCGATTTCGCGAGACTCGACTGTTAGGAACCTATTACGCCAGTTTTGACGAGAATAGAGCAAACCCGATTGTCGCTTGTGCCATGAGCAAAGATAGTCGTTTTGCCGAAGAATCCACTTTAACATATTTAGCTCAAGATGAGATGGCAAAGCTCGCGGCATCCAGCCATGCAACGGTCTCAATCAATTCACGGGAGCTCCTTTCTGGATCACAGTCGGAGTGGCGAGGACGTGAAGTTTGGACTTGGATTTGGGCTGCCTTTGTGCTTTGCTTCTTTGCCGAAATGGCTTTCGAACAAAGCATTTCCCCGAGGTTGAATTCGAGAACAACCAGTCGATTTGGGAAGGTTTTTCAAGGAACTAATGCATGACTGCGATTCGCTTTTCAGGACATTGGCCATGGTGGCTCATTCTAGCGGCTGGAATTGCAGGTTCATTAATTATTTCACGCTGGTACTGGCGTGAGTCATGCCACCTACAAACCCCGATGCGCTGGCTATTGCCATTGCTTCGCGGACTTGCCTTTTTTCTCATCTTTTTCATGCTTGCAGGTCCAACGCTTTATCATCAACATATCCAAGGTGAACTAAGTCGGATTCGTGTGCTTCTGGACGTTTCGAAAAGCATGTCAACGATCGACGACAAGAGAGAAGGACGCACTCGATTGGAAAGTTCGCTCTATTGGCTCATTGGCAATGACAAAAAACCGGATGAACCAAACGGCTGGCTTAATGAATTGAAACAGTACCATCGAGTGGAATTGGTTGCGTCCCACGAAGTCAATGGCCGAAAGCTCCTCTGGAACTCGCTGGCAAACAATTCATTGCCTAAGGTCGAATCGATCACTCCTCAAGGAAGGAATTCACCACTTGGCGAATTTCTTGCACAGGCGATTCAGAACGGAGGGGATTTGTCAGCCAATACAGCGGGCGATCCCGGTCGTGCAAGTGACTCAGGTGTGGATGTTTTGGCGGCCGTTGTTCTTATATCAGATGGGCAATCCAATGCTGGAACTAGCATTTCACAAGCAGTATCAAGCTACTTGAACAGAAGAGTTCCCATTTTTGCGATTGGGGTCGGGAGTGAATCTGAACCTGAGGATCTTGGGATTGTTCAGGTGGAGCATTCGCAAAGGGTTAATCGACTCGATCGAGTAAAAGGCTCCATAATGATCAAAGAACGAATCAAGGCGGGGACCCCGTACAGCGTTAGCATATTGCATTTTGGGAAAAGAGTCTTCTCAGATCGTTTGGAATCAAACGACCAAGGGCAGCGGCGCATTGAATTCGACATAGCAGCAGAACAACTTATAGATGAATCGAAAAGCCAACTGACGGGTGGGATCGATACAATGGCGGTTCCTATTGACCTCCAATTCGCAATCGAATGCGAGTCAGCGGAGATAAGCACGGAAAACAACTCGTATGCAAATTCACTGTGGGGTGTCGATCAGAAGAACCGAGTATTGATACTAGATCGTCGCGGCGGCTGGGAAATGCGTTACATCAAAAACGCGATGGAACGTGATCCCGCTTGGGAATCGACCATTGCGCTCGGACGCCTTGCCATTCAAGATTTATTTCCAAGGACAAGAACAAATCTGTTCGAATACGATTTGATTTTGGCAACACTCGATACGATCATTGGCCTAGGCGAAGAGCAGAAGAACTGGATATCCGATTTTGTTGCACTTAGCGGCGGCGGACTGGTTGTTATTGATAGCAGCCGTGAGCCTTCAGTTTCAACTAGTGATGCTGTTTTCTCGGCGTTGTTACCCGTACATGCCGTCGATTCGTCAAATGCAGACGAAATCAAATCCATGCGGCTTACACCATTGGCAAACGACCAACCTGCCTTTCAGCTTGGAGAAAGCGAATTGACTCGCGACCAGATTTGGTCAAAATTGCTACCGCCGAAATCTGCTCGCATGGTCGAGTTAAAACCAGGCGCCGAGGCCATGGTTCAACTAATAGGCCCGTCAGGGAATCATTCGCTCCGTCCGCTGATTGCCACCAAACTCTTTGGTCAGGGCAGGGTCGTCTATTTCGCAGCTGATGAAACCTGGCGCTGGCGATACAACGTTGCCGATTTATACCAGCAGCGGTTTTGGAATCAGATTGCGATTTGGTCAATGCGAGCCCCGTTTGCTGTAAATGATGCGTTTGCATCCCTCGACGCCGGACAGCGGGCCTATTCCACTGGCGATCCGATTACGGTCCGCGCCAAACTCAAACAAGATGACTTGCAGCCTCTAACCAATGCGTCGGTTCGAGTGATACTGGAACGGGACGGAGTACATCACGTGTCGATCCAACTCGATCAAGAGCCAGGCGCGCGCGGTTTCTATCGGACAACTCTTGTCCCGATGCCGGTGGGAAGCTATCGGGTTCGATTGGAAGTAGTTGGGGTCACTGACGATGCGTTATCGCTCGAAACGCAATTCATTGTCCATCCACCGATCGATGTCGAAATGCAGGCTCTTGCTTGCAATCAAGAGTTGCTTCGACAAGCTGCATTCCTGACCGGAGGAGAGTTTTCGATGTTGGATAAGGCATCAACAATTTCCGAGAAGCTAACGCAATATCGAACTGGCAGAATCGCCGAATCCCAGACCTTGTTGTGGCAAAGTTATCCTTGGTTTGCAACAATAATTGGACTCCTTGCCATCGAATGGCACTTACGGAAGCGTTCAGGACTAATCTGATGGTCCAGTCTGCACCAACGAGTATTTCCGGTTCAATCAATTCGTTGCGATCACCTAGCGAAACCGTCTCGACGTTTCTTGCAAACTTTGCCCTGCGTCAATCACTGCTGCAAGCCATTCGAGGTTGTGCAATGGCGGTGGTTATGTTTTTTTGCGGTCTCAATTTGATAGTTGCGATCGACTGGGCGAATCATCTGCACGAGGCTTGGCGAGGGTTGCTGACTTGCTCACTTTATGTCTGCACTTTGCTCGCAGGATGGCATTTTGGACTAAAAAGGTTCTTCTTTCCTGCAAGTGTAGAAATCGTCGCAAGGTCGGTTGAACATCTGCACCCGAACTTGCAAGAAAGCCTTTTAGCAACCGTGGAGTTAAAGCGACCAGACGGAACATCACGGTCGGGTTCCGCAGTTTTTGTTAACGCGATTGAACACAACGTTGCACAGGAGCTTAACGAGCTAGATATCAGAATTCTGTTGCCAATGAGGACTACTGCGATTTCCGTACTTGCCATGCTTACTGTCATCGCTTTGGTACTAGTGACGCGTTGTATGCCCAATATAAAATTCGCAGAACGGCTGGGTCGAGCGATGGTCCCATTCATTTCGTCTGAGCGGCGTTCGAATAGCCAATTCACGAACACTGACTCGTCCCCGATTGCACGCCCCAAAGTTTTTGCGTTTCATTTTACGGTCAAGCCACCGCCGTATGCCCTCAGTCAAACCGTGAAAACAACGGAAACTCGCGGTGATCTTTGCGCCCTAAAAGGAAGCCGTGTTCAATGGGATATCGACGTAAACCAAAAGCTATCTAAGGCAAGTATTGCTATGGAGTTCACCGCTTCCGGACGAAAGGAAGTCGTTGTGCTACGATTGGCCCAGCCAGACGAATCGCATCCGCTAGTTCCCTTCGCCGTTCAACGATTCACAACTGATTTGGTTATTGAGGAGGCTGCAACCTATCATATGCGATTGGTCTCAGACAGGGATTATCAGACGAATCCTATTGAGAATACTTACAGCCCGCGATACAAGATTACTGCTGTCGAGGATTCGGTGCCGATCATTTCATGGTTAGCGAGCGACAAGACAATTTGGAACGAGCCTCCTAAACCGAATCAGGAGTTCATTGTTGCTCCCGATGAGATAGTAAGTTTGTCTGCTATCATTTCAGATAATTTGCCTTTCGAAAAACTGTTTCAGGAAGCATCGGTCAATCTTGGGCCATGGGTAACCGTTCAACAAATCCCTACTCACTCTGAATTCGGTATTACCAAATCGATCGAACATACCGGAGGACCTGCATTTAGTGCCCAAGCGGATTGGGCTTGGGATTTGGGTAGCCTTGGTGCGAGCTCCGGCGATTCCATTTCAACGAGAGTTACCGCCATTGACCGAAAGGGTAATACAAATCATTCTTTGGCAATCCAACTCAACCTTGCAATAGTCGGCTTCGATAGAAATCGGCACAACAGCTTGTATAGACGGAGCGAACTCGTTCCAAAGCTTGCGGAACTATCTGCATCACTGAACAAGTCTCGAGATCAATTGCGTCCTCAAATGGAAAGACTCAAGGACGTTGATTTTCCGATTGTGCAACGCGTCAAATTGGTCGAAGACATCCGCACTATGATAGTGGCAAGTACGACCGCTGCTCAAGCGACGCGGGCATTGGCTTTGCGGACAATCAAGGAAATTGGGCGTTGTGTAGATCAAGCGGAAGTCGAACTCACAGCCCGTTTAGTTTCAAGGATCGAAAAAGAGTGGTTGGCAACGATGCGCTTTTGCGTTGAAGCTCCATTGCCTCAATCGAATTCGAATTCGGATGCTGAATCGACAGCTTGGCATAGGAAAGATTACGAACAGAGAATCAAACGTTTACTTCATGCATACGATTCCGCTTGTGACAATTCAATGAGGGGCTTGGACATTTACCAGCAGTTCATTGGCAACGAACTTCAAGCATCGCTAACGCTCGATCTCACTAATCTGTACGACCTTCAACAGGACATCTTGAAGGGGAGTCCAACCGATTACGCTGATGATTCTATATTTCTCGCTCGTTCCCAAAAAATCGCACACCAACACATTGACGCGATTGTCAAGCTTGCCAAAGACATAGAACCAAACCTAAATCAAGACTGTAAGAGTAGCTTAGGAGAGCTGTACCGCAAGATGGAGCTTTCGCGAACGGAAACAACCGAACTAGCTGAACAAGACCTGACAGAACAGGCTGGAGCATCTAGAACGCAAAGCAAGTCAAATGGGGATGAAACGATCGCCGCTAATTTCGCGTCTAGCAGCCAATTGCGAAATCGAATCGAACGCGGCTTGATCGAACTAAAGAATATGCGATGGGCCTTTAACTTGCATGAAACCCTAAGTGACGACGTTAATCGCCATAGGCAAGAACTGTTAACCCGAAGCGGATCGCTATGGCAAATATTTGAGCGGTTCGCTAATAGGCACCAGGTACGCAACGAAGCGAACAATGACAAAACTCTTGCCACCGACGATCTGCTGTCCAGAAATGAGAAAATCCAAAGCGAGGTGACCCAGACGCTGCTTTCCTCATTAGGTCAAATGTTGGATCGGCGGGACATCCATCAACGAAGGTCCATTAACGATGCAATGCATGCAAGCGACATAGGCATGGCGTATCGAGCTTGGACAATTGTGCTCGCACGCTGGGTCGCCGAGCCAGCAAATGCGAGTTCGCATTTTTCCAATGTGCAGGCGATCACCAATGCTTATCGCATTCTGGAAGCTGCCCACGAAACGGTGGAAGCGCGTCTGGTAGTCCAATCGCTCGTCCCTATCGAACAGTACGAATGGAGATCGCTTGAGGCACAATTAATGAATCCCAGACAATGGGAAAGCGTTCATGTTCGATTGGAGGTCGCCATTCAATGGATGCGAGAAGCAAGATTTCCAAACTCGGTCGTGGAAATGTACAATGAATTGCGTTCGTCTGAACCTGCACAGAGAGTTAGAGTAAAACTCAATCCGAGACGCAGCGCGAACAATACCAACCTTGTTTCGAGTGCCGACGATCTTCGATCGCTTCTCTTACTTTGGGCAGCGGCTGATCGCGAGGCAAAACCGATTCTAGACGAGGCTCGGGCCACCTTGGCAAAATTCTCACCAACTGTTTCCGAGCTAGCCAAGCAGGCTGCGGTGGCAACCCAAGAACTAAAGCAACTGACGGAACAGTTGGAGAACAACGCGAATCGAAGCGGCTCCATTCCGTTGCAGGATCGAATGCAACATGAACGAAAGATGAGCCAAACTAGGATTTCTCAATTGCAAGACGCGTTGATTGAGCTGGCGGGCAGGCAAGACCTGTTGCAAAAAGCAGAGCTCGACTTCGCTCGCGACAGCGACAGAGCGTTGAAACTACTGAACGCTGTTTTACCTGCGATGAACGATGCAATTGATGTTGCGATGAAGGCAGCCAAAGAAGGTATGGCAGAACAAAGTGAAAAGGCAAAGGAAGCTGTGAAAAGGGAAGCTGAGGCGATAACTGCCTTTGAGAGAATTGCTGACCACTTTGCATTGCTTGACGAACCGTCCAAAGCAACTGAAGCCAGCCGAGAGCTTGCCCAATCGGGTGCCGAGCTTGAAAGAATGGCTCTGAATTCGCCAAAGCAACAACCGCTTATGACCGACTCGTTTTCGATACGTGACGAAACGGAAGATTACAAGAAGGCAGATGAGCTTGAGGCGCTTGCGAAAAGTGAACCGGAATCGTTGCTAGCGAGACTGGAAAAGGTGTTGAAACGCAATCGGCCCATGCAGCAAGAATTATCAGAGATTTCAAAGAACAATGTACAATCAATGGCAAACGAGTTACAAAATGCAGCCAGAACCGAGAAGTCACTAGCACGGCAATTGGAAAATGCCGATGCGAGACTTGCTGGCGACAAGCGATTAATATTTGATCAATTGACAGTCGCTGCCGAGAAGGCAGAACGCTTCGCTACGAAATTGCTGAGCAAAGCTGCTCAAGCCGCGCTAAAAACTGGCATCAACGAGCAAGCAACTTACATAGAACAAGCGGCCAATGATTTGGTTCTCGCTTTGAAATCAGCGAGGAAATTGGGCGATGAAGTTCCTCGTCGCGTTATCGAATCTGCATCTCAAGAACTGGCCGATCGCCTCGACCATTCGCAAGTCCATGTCGAAAAAGCATACGAAGTCATTCTGCCATTCGTCGAGCAATTGACCGACAAAGACGAGAGAAAGAAGCAAGACATTCGAGTTGACGCACAGAATACTCAGAATCAAATTCGCAACGAGATCTTACATCAAACTAGAGAGCTCGCAACTCAATCACTGCAGCGAAACGAACAAGCTGCCAAACGTCTGAAGCAAAGTCAAGCGGATCTCGACATTGCACATGAACGTAGGCAGTCTGCGAAGTCGAACTTGAAGCAAAGCCCTAACAATGAAACTGCATTAGAATTTTTGCGTGAGGCAACGAGCCATTTCGAACAGGCACTAGTAAAGAAGCAGGCCGATGAAAAAATTGCTGTCCAAGCGGACCGACTGGCAAAACAATCTAGAGAACAAATGGGAGTGTATGAACAAGCCGAACGCGCTAGTCTTGATCGCCCCAATCCCCGTGCAGCCTTGGCAATCGAGCAACTTGAATTGGCGAAAGAGCAACTGACTCAGCTTCAGGAGCAAGTGAATTCGATTGTTGACGCGACAAAGCGATTGCCTTCGCCTGAAACACCAGCGTCAATTTTGTTTATGGAAGAAAAAGAGCAACAGCAAATACAGGAGGTTGTTCTAGATGTGTCTGTCCAGCTTGCGCGTAGCGGTCGGCACGAAAAACGACTTGGCAACACTCAAGATGCAATGGCCCTTTCGAGTCATTCAGAGAGCATTGAAACTGTGGCACGCGGTTCATTGGATCAGGCTAAAAAGGAGTTGAACCGTATTGCAAAGAAGACAAAACTAATAGAACAACAACATTCTGACGCAACGAATGCAGAAGAAGCCTTTGTCCCCTTTGTTCCATTTGCAAGACCTGTCACAGATTCAGCCCAATACAAACTAATCAACGCTGCGCAAGACCTTACCGATCTGTCTAAACGAATCGAAGAGCAGTTTGTAATGATGGTAGGTAGCAAACGGCAGAGTCCAAACGCAAGCTCCAGTTCCGACGAAAACAAGTTAGCATTGCGAGACATGAATCAGTCGGAAGCTCGCGATATGGCTCGTTTGCTGGACATATTGGATCGACAATTGAATTCAGAAGCGCACGGCGCATTTGAGGATTCGGTCAAAGCTTCTGCTGAAAAACTTGCCAGTGCAATGAGTCAACAAAGGTTGGATCAACGATCTGCAAGCCAATCGAATGAAGACTCGCGCAACGAGTCACGGCGAAAGCGATCACAATCGAGCTTTCCCGGCAGTGACCTTTCTAGTTTCGAAAACGAAGGCGAGCTCATTTTGCCGGGAATGACCCGATTTCCCAACCGTGATTGGGGGAAACTTAGGAATCAAGGAGCAGAGGACGCAGTCGAAGGGCGTCGGGACGAATATGATCCCGAGTTCAGTCAATCAATTCAGGTCTATTTCAAAGCCATCGGCAATCAATAGTGTGAAAGAAGCAGGCGTTCCAAAATTCTGTTGTTCCATGGAGCAGAGAGAGACAGGGGTGGTTGCGGATTGTTCTACAATTATTCACAGTTTTGCTAGCTCCAAACGAGGTGCGAGTAAATGAATAATGAGCAGCGCGACCAAGTAGGCCGAACCCGCGATGATGAAGATCGGTGCGTAGCTTCCGGTTTTCTGGAGAATCTCCCCAACGATCAGCGCGATGAGCATTCCGCCAATTGCCCCCGCCATTCCGCCGATGCCGACCACCGAACCTACAGCTTGTTTTGGGAACATATCTGATGTCAACGTAAACAAATTCGCCGACCAACCCTGATGCGCTGCCGCAGCGAGTGAGACAAGAGCGACCGCAACCCACAAGTTGGTTGTTTGTGCCGCAAACATGATAGGAACGACCGCTAACGCACAAATAAGCATGGCTGTCTTACGCGCAGCATTCGGTGTCCAACCACGCTTGAGAAAGTGTGATGAAAGCCAACCACCACCAATGCTTCCAACATCCGCAACGAGATAGATGACGACCAAGGGCGCACCAATCTTCGTGAGGGTGAGCCCATGGTTTTTTTGAAGGAAGTCTGGTACCCAAAAAAGATAAAGCCACCATATTGGATCCGTGAGAAATTTTCCCAGTGCGAAAGCCCAAAGCTGTGGATGCGGTAGTAGGCGAGACCACCTGATCTCCTCTGTCGATTCTGGCGGGTCACTTTGGATGTGGGCAAGTTCAGCAGCAGAAACCCCCGTGTGTTTTTCCGGAGCGCTATATGAGAGCATCCAAAACACAACCCATATAAAGCCAAGTAGTCCTGTCGCAATGAAGGCCCATTGCCAACCCCAATGCAACGCGATCCAGGGCACGACGATAGGCGTGACAAGTGCACCGACGTTGGTGCCAGAGTTGAAAATCCCAGTTGCCAGGGCACGTTCTCTTTTTGGAAACCACTCAGCAACGGTCTTAATGGATGCTGGGAAATTCCCCGCTTCGCCTAGTCCAAGTATCACACGCGCGAGAGCAAAGCCTGCCGTCGCGCTTGTAAGCCATACCACCGCCACAATGGGCGGATCGATCGCAATCGTTGGCACCCGCAGCCACGGAAACCAATCCGCCGTCGCATGAGCCATCGCGCCAAGGCTCCATACGATAACCGCAATAGCGAATCCAAGTCGAACTCCAATGCGATCCATGATTCGACCGGAGACCAACAATCCAATCGCATAGGCCGCTTGGAAACTAAAAACGATAGCGGCATAGGCGCGCTCGTCAAACACGAACGCTTCTTGCAAAGTTGACTTGAGAATGCCGATGACCTGTCGATCGATATAGTTTATTACCGCTGCAAAAAATAGCAGTCCACAGATAACCCATCGAATGTTTGTATGTTGTGGCATTGTCCTATGCAATTCGGGAGAGGTGATTCGGCGTAGGAACTATTTTAGCCAATGTAACGATTGTATGATACCAATGTTTTGCTATCGATCATTAGCCGGAGGCGCAACCACCGGGATGAAATTGAATGGCGTGAAAAAAATGCTATCCATTCGAGTTTGTCTCGTTGGAAGCCAGACGGATTGACTACTTTTCGAAGCGAACGTCCCCCCACCCTGCTTTCGTTTGACATTGGCGAACATCTTTCGCCCCGAATGGCCGAATGTGGCAGCATCATATTAGCCCAGGGCGGTGCTGGGCTAAACTGTTTAAGCCCGTTGGGCTAAAAACTACCAAGATGACATCAAACTATGACGCTCACCTAAATTGACCCGGGCGGGCTCAGTTAATTGGAGCCACGCGGCGCACAGCAGATGGTGATGTTATTTTGGAAGTTTAGAGAGTGGAACTGCCTGCGACTGATATTGTTCTGAGGTTCCAATCTCAACGCAGCAACAGTGCGTCGTTCCAATCGTGAGCCGGTGGGCGTAGACGTTTTATCTCAGGG
>JAYTVL010000389.1:0-16576 GCA_043744075.1 Pirellula sp.
TCGATTCGCGAGTGCCAGCCGTTAGTACGCCAAAACAAGGTTGGTGGGGGACAGGCCCCCGACCAACCTGAAAATCCAAATCGCAGAACGGAACAAAACTCGCATCAACGCATTTTTCGTAAACTTCTATTTGTCGCACAGCCCAGGCGGAGCCTCGAAAACAGTACGTTCCCAGGCAGAGCCTGGGAACGAGGGGTCCCAGGTAGAGCCTGGGAACGAGGGGACTCTGCGCCGAGCATCCGAAATCCTGCACCGACTGCGGTTGTGGGCTCATTTGCCAGACTTACGCCAGCGGAAAGCGTTTCAAGTCAGCGATGAGATCGAAATGCGGATCGGTTGTGAGGACGGCGAAGTCGTTCCGGCACGATCCTCATCGAGCAAAGAATCAACCGTGCTGCATTGAAACCCAGACCGGCTTGCGAAGCACGAGTAGGACAAAGAAAAGAGTGACGACGGGCATTGCCGAAATAGCCGCGGAGAACAGCCAAAAGCCAAGCGGATCGATTCCAAGTGATTCATCGCAAGCTGGAAGCTTACGCCACTCTATGCACAAGTCTTTCCTCTGCGGTTGCACGAATGGCGTCGGTTATGTTACTTTTCAAGCTGTTGCGTGCAGCATTCGGGCAGTGTATTCGCCGTAAGAATAGGATACATCAGCATTGCTTGACAAGAGGATGCGCCGTTTCTCGGATCGTTCATGATTGACTGAGGAAAGCCCCGTCAGGTTTTTCCTGACGCTCGCTCTGTTACAAGAGTTAAAGAAACAGCGGGTGACAAGAAACTGGCTCGTGTGTACATTACTGCTGCTCATTAACGATGTCTTTCACAAAGTTGCAGTCCGAAGGATTTGGCGTTGATAGATTACTTACCAGTACTCTTGTATTTGATCGCTGTGGTCGGCTTTGCTGCTGTTTCGCTGTTGCTTCCTCACTTGGTCGCTCCACGCAAAAGAACTCTAGTGAAGGGTGCACCTTATGAGTCCGGAATGGACCCAGTCGGCGATACTCGAAAACCTTTCGATGTAAAATTTTATTTGATAGCGATCCTGTTTTTAGTGTTCGATGTCGAACTGTTGTTCGTTTATCCTTGGGCCGTTTCGCTACATGCTCCGGACGGTGTCCCACACAGCTTTCGACCTGCCGTTCTGCTGGTTTTTCTCGTTTTGATTGCAACCCTGGCGATTGCCTACTTGGTTGCTTATCGCAAGGGGGTATTCGATTGGCGACGCAAATAAATCGACAGCTCGGTGACAACATTTTTTTGACCAAGCTGGATGCGGCTGCCTCATGGGCTCGTGCAAACAGCCTTTGGCCCATGCCATTCGCGACAGCTTGTTGTGGTATTGAATTGATGAGTACGGCAGCTAGTAAACATGACCTTTCTCGATTCGGGAGCGAAGTCATGCGTTTTTCACCGCGGCAATGTGATTTGATGATCGTAGCGGGTCGCGTTGTTATGAAGATGCTGCCGGTGCTACAGCGAATTTGGTTGCAAATGCCTGAGCCGAAGTGGTGTATCTCCATGGGTGCTTGTGCATGTACGGGTGGTGTTTTCGATACGTATGCAGTGGTTCAAGGGATCGATCGGTTCATGCCAGTAGACATATATGTCCCTGGCTGTCCGCCAAGACCTGAGCAATTAATTCGCTCGATCATTGACCTGCAAAAAAAGATACAATCAGGCGGTACCGTCAACGCACGCGAATTCAAGTTGCGTATTCTGCCTGAAGGGCCGCCTCGTTTCGAAGAGGAAGAGTTGTTGCGAATTCGCGAGCGTAACCGTTTCAAGTTGGACGATCAGAAATACGATCCGGTGCATTAATGCCATATGGTATCCTTCTAAGCATCAGTCACATTTAGCACGTCTTATCATGACAAACGAAACAACCGATTCTAAAACAGGTGAATTTGAAATCGTCAAAATGCGGCTCGTCGGGTTGCTGCCAGGGGTTGCACTCGAATGGTCCGCGTTTCGATGCCAAAACCGTGTGGTTTTCCAATCTGGTGACTTCATTAAATGCATGAACGCGATCAAAGTCGTTGGATTCGATCAATTGACAGATTTGACTGCAGTCGATCTGCTCGAGTATGGCAATGCGAACGATCGATTTGAGCTCGTCTATTGCTTGCTCAACATCGATTCCGGCCTTCGATTGATTGCGAAGACCTACTTAAACGAACCTGATTTGTCGATCGCATCGGCGACATCTGTTTGGTTCGGTGCCGATTGGCTGGAGCGTGAGGTCTACGATATGTTCGGCATCGTCTTCATCGGTCATCCAAACATGAAACGGCTGTTGTTGCCACAGGAATTCCAGTCCTTTCCGTTACGAAAGGACTACCCGGTCAAAGGGCGAGGCGAGCGTCATAATTTTCCAGTCATCACACGAGCGGAAAGCTAGAATGCGTTTTTTAATATGCCTTTAGAACTGCTCGACAGCCCAGACCTGGATGCCAACAAACGCGAAGGACTCTGGACGCTCAATTTCGGGCCACAACATCCTGCTACGCATACAACATTGCGTCTGCTTTTGCAGCTCGATGGCGAATTGGTTATCGATGCTGAGCCCGATATTGGGTTCTTGCATAGCGGTTTTGAAAAACTTGGAGAGGTATTGGACTTCAATCAATACGTCACAATCGTCGATCGCATGAATTACATATCGCCAATGGCAAACGAAATTGCTTGGCATCATGCAGTTGAGACGTTGCTGGGGATCGAGCTTACTCCGCGCTGTAAATACATTCGGACTATCTTTGCAGAACTGATGCGTTTGCACGATCATTTGCTCTGTTTGGGCGCGTGTGTATTGGACCTCGGCGGCGCGACAGCATTCATGTATGCACTGAATGAGCGTGAAACGATTTACGAGATTTGCGAGCGGGCATCCGGACAGCGTTTTCATACGTCTTACACGCGTGTCGGTGGCCTGCTATATGATGTTACCGACGACTGGGTCAAAATGGTTCGTGACTTTGTTCAAAACTTCCCAAAAACCTATCGCGACTTCAGCGGTCTGGTCATGAGGAACCGGATTTTCGTTGAACGCACTCGCGATGTTGGGGTCCTTTCACGAGAAGACGCAATTGCGGGTGGAGCGACCGGACCTAATGCTCGAGCAAGCGGTGTCGTTCGTGATCTTCGTCGCGACGAGCCTTATTTAGCCTATGATGACTTCGATTTCGACGTATGTGCAAGCCAAGGCGGCGATTGCTATGCTCGCTTCCAAGTGCGAATGATGGAGATGATTGAAAGCGTTAAGATTATCGAGCAAGCAATTGATAAATTGCCGGCAGGACCAATATTCGCGACCGATACTGGAAAAGTCGGGATGCCGGACAAAAAGGAAGTATATCGAAGTATCGAAGGTTTGATTCACCATTTTGAAAGCGTGATGCCAAATCGTCAGATGCTAACTCCCAAAGAGTCGATTTACGCTGCAACGGAATCGCCCAATGGTGAACTTGGTTATTACATTGTCGGTGACGGGTCCTTTGTCGCTTATCGAGCTCGAACACGACCGCCTTCTCTATTGCACTTTGCGTTGTTTCCAAAGCTAATTCGGGGCTGCATGCTAAGCGACGTTGTGGCCGTTCTTGGAAGTATTAACATCATCGCAGCGGAGTTGGATCGATGAGTGAATTGAGTGCCACTGCAAAGAAAGTAATCGAGGATCATCTCGGTCGGTACCCAAGCAAACAAGCGGTCACGCTGCCCGCATTGCATGTCGTCCAAGAAGAAAAGGGCTGCGTTAGCCGGAAGGCAATCAAAGAAATCGCCGATATCCTGGAATTGTCGCCCGCTCAGATCAACGACACTCTTTCGTTCTACGGCTTCTTTCGAACCGAAGAAGATCCACTTGGTAAGAAACGCGTTTGGATTTGCCGGTCGTTGTCATGCATGCTTCGAGGAGGAGAAGAATTGCTCGCTGAATTGTGCGAACGATGGGGAATTCAGCCTGGCCAAACAACGCCCGACGGCGAGGTGACCTTGGAGCTGGCCGAATGCCTGGGTGCCTGCGATGGTGCTCCCTGCATGTTGATCGACGATGAACTGAGCTTGTGTGTCACCGCAGATGATGTGGAAAAGCTAGTGCGGGGTGCAACATGAGCAACCAAGAATTCCAGCCTGTACTGTTAGCCAGACTTGGCAAGCCGAATAGCCACAAGTTGGCGACCTACAAGGCCGATGGTGGATATCAGGCTCTCGCCAAAGCCTTGGAGATGAAGAACACCGAAATTGTTGACATTGTTAGAGCATCTGGTTTGCGCGGTCGTGGGGGAGCTGGATTTCCAACTGGCCTGAAGTGGACGTTCTTGCCCAAGGAGCTGAATGGACCAGTCTATCTTTGCATCAATGGTGACGAAAGCGAACCTGGCACGTTTAACAATCGCGTGTTAATCGAACAAGATCCGCATCAAGTCCTCGAAGGAATCGTCATCAGCAGCTTCGCAACGCGAACGACGACCGCCTATTTTTACTTGCGGTATGAATACGGGCGATGCTATCGTGTGCTTAAAGATGCGATCGATGAAATGTACGACAACAATTTGCTGGGCAAGAACATTCTTGGGTCCGGTTATGACCTGGATGTCCATTTGCATCGCGGCGCATGCGCTTACATTTGTGGCGAAGAAACGGGGCTCATCGAAAGCCTTGAGGGTAAGCGAGCTTGGCCACGCATCAAACCTCCGTTCCCTGCAATCGAAGGAGCATTCCACAGGCCAACCGTTGTGAATAACGTAGAGACGATGGCCTGCATCCCGCACATTATCAACCGTGGCGCCAATTGGTTTATGAAGATAGGTATCCCAAAGGATCCCAATAATCCTCGAGATGCTGGCTCGTATGGGCCGAAGCTCTATTGTATCAGTGGCCATGTTAATAAGCCTGGTCTTGTCGAATTACCTATGGGCATTTCGGCGCGTGACTTGATCGAAAGGCACGGCGGTGGAGTTTGGAAAGATCGCAGAGCCAAAGCAGTAGTGCCTGGGGGTATTAGCATGGGATTTATGAGCGAAAACGAACTCGACACTCCACTGGATTTTGCGGGTCCGGGGCGAGTCGGCTGTTTGGGACTGGGCACCGCGGCCGTCATTGTGATTGACGACCATACGAGCATGGTCGATGTGCTTTACAATGCTTGCCGATTTTTCGCGCACGAATCTTGTGGCCAATGTACACCCTGTCGCGAAGGAACAGCATGGTCGACCAAAATTCTCGAACGCATTCGGGATGGCCGTGGCAAACTGAGCGACATTGACCTATTGCTTGAGATCTCTTCTTCGATCGGAACAATTCCAGGAACGACGATTTGCGGATTGGCAGACGGCGCAGCTTGGCCAATAAAAACAGCGATCGGCAAATTCCGAGGCGAATTTGAGGAGTACATCAAGAGCGGGCGAAAAAGCGAAAGCCGAATGTTGGCTGGAGCACATTAGCCGAAAGGCGTTAGCCTCCGGTTGTGATAACATTGACAACCGTGGGCTAACGCCTAATGGCACTCACTTTAGCGATAGTGAGCCGCTGGGCGCTAGCTGCGGGTGTCGAAAGTCACAGCAATTATGCAGACGGGATACCGGCGGCTAGCGCCTCGCCGCTCACAAAGTGAGCGCCATTGGTCTAACGCCCTACGCCTGATGAAGGATCCGCACTAAATTATTGTTTTGCGTTCAACACCATTCCGGAAACGACACAGTGGCAAAGGTAACACAGTGGCAAAGGTATTTGTAAACGATATCGAAATCGATGCTAATGCGAAAGACAACTGCATACTCGCGGCTCGTAGGGCTGGCGTCGAAATCCCGCATTACTGTTGGCATGAGTCCCTATCGGTCGTCGCTTCATGCCGCATGTGCTTGGTTGAAGTTGGCGAAAAAAAGCCCGACGGAAGCGTCATCATGGGCCCCAAGTTAGTTCCCGGTTGCCAAACTCCGATCAAAGAGGGCACGGTCATACGAACCGATTCGGCCAAAGTAAGAACAAGCCAGCAAATGACGCTTGAAATGTTGTTACTCAATCACCCTCTCGACTGTTCCATATGCGATCAAGCTGGCGAATGCTACTTACAAGATTATACGTTCAAATACGGAAACGCTGTGAGCCGTCTGGATGAGCCAAAGATCCAGCGGATGGACAAATACCATATCGGCGAACAGATTGCGTTGTTCACGGATCGATGCGTTATGTGTACGCGGTGCGTTCGATTCACCCGAGAGATCAGCGGCACTTCGGAATTGCACGTCACCAATCGCGGTAGTCACGAGGAAATTGATGTCTTCCCTGACATGCCGTGTGATAACAAACTTGCAGGCAACGTGGTGGATCTGTGCCCTGTTGGCGCACTGTGCAGCAAGGACTTCATGTACAAAAAACGCGTTTGGTGGCTGAAAAGCGCGAACAGCGTTTGCACCGGTTGCTCAACGGGTTGCAGTATTCATGTCGACGAGAATGAAGGTAGAGTTTATCGTTTACGACCTCGAGACAACCCGCTTGCTCAAGGTCACTTTATGTGCGATGACGGTCGTTTTGGTTTCAAATATGTTCACGATGAACGAAGACTACAAGCTCCCAAGCTGTCCGACGCATTAGCGGCTGCATCGTCACCGTACAAAACATCGAAGAACAACAGTGTCGGAGACCTGAGTTTTGTGGATCCATGGGTCGTTGTCTTATCGGTCGCACGTGCCAAAATCAAAGAAGCGATCAAGACAGATCCGAGCGGTTTCTTCGCCGTACTATCCCCGTTCATGTCGGTCGAAGAAGCCTATTTGTTGGCCAGCTATCTCAAGGGCATGGACCAACGAGTGCGGTTGGTTCTCGGTCGAGTACCGGTAGTCGGTTGCGATGACAAATACCCAAAGGGGCCCAAGGGAGAGTCGCCCGCTTCAGAAAAAGTAAAGTTTACGATCCGATCCGAAAAATGTCCCAATCGATTGGGCGTTGAAGCAATCCTAAATCATTTCGAGGGAGAGACAGTCACTTTTGAACAGGCAGTTGCAAGCGAGAATGCGACCGCATGGTATTTCGTTGGTGGCTACATAACTAACTGGGTAACTGAATCCGTCGATCGAGCGGTCGCCAAGCCATCGCTGCTGATCGTACAAGACCTATTTGCGTCACCGCTCAGCGAACGAGCGGATATCGTTCTCGCTTCCGGTTCGTTTGCGGAACGCGACGGAACCTATGTCAACCACGCGGGTATTGCACAAGCGGCCAATGGCGCTATTCGTTGTCCAGGCGATGCAAGAGCCGATGGGCGTATTTTAATGGAGTTGTCTGGACGCAAAGGACTTTTTAACGCAATGACATTGAGAAAAGAAATAGGCAAGGCCATCCCGTCACTGGTGGCCTTATCGGCTGGCGATCTTGGCGAAAATGGAGTCAAGATTTCCGTTGCGAAAGGATCAACTTTTGCCAAAGTTAGCACACATTGAACCACCCAATACAACATACAACACTAAGCGTATAACCGATCCATGTTCGACACACTCAAACAAATTTGGCCATCGCTATGGCCAACCCTGGCCGCCATCGGCGTCATTCTCACCTTTGTACCTTTGCTTGGACTGTACATGACCTTTATCGAACGCAAACTGGCGGCATGCGTGCAGGACCGAGTTGGCCCGAATCGAGTCGGACCCTTTGGATTACTCCAAGCAGTCGCGGATGGGATCAAAATTTTTCTCAAGGAACAAATTATACCCGACCATGTACATAAGTTCGTGTACTTTATCGCTCCGGCCATTAGTTTAATGGCGGCCATGTTCGCATTGGTTGTTATGCCATTTGGCCCCGTTTCGCCTGAGTATTCCGAAGGCTTTCGATTCATAGTGACACCAGGAATCGACATCGGGATCATGATGATGATTGCAATCAGTTCGCTTTCCGCGTACGGCATCATTTTGGGCGGTTGGGCTTCCAACAACAAGTATTCGTTGTACGGAGCGATACGGTCCTGTGCACAATTTATCAGTTATGAAATCCCCTTGGGACTTTCCATTATCGGTGTGGTGGCCGCAGCGGGTTCACTCAACATCGAGCAAATTGTTGCGGCGCAAGGAGGGGCTTTTTGGAATTGGAACATGTTCTGGCAGCCGCTAGCACTGTTGGTGTTTTTTACAAGTGCGTTAGCTGAAACGAATAGGTTGCCGTTCGACTTATCCGAATGCGAACAAGAGCTTGTTGGTGGATTCCACACGGAATACGGTGGGATCAAGTTTGTACTGTTCTTTCTCGCGGAGTATACACATGTTGTTACGGTGAGCTTTTTGACTGCCCTGTTGTATTTTGGCGGTTGGCACTTTCCCGGCCTTACCGGTCCGGTGGATGGATCGATAGGTGGTATGTTGCTACGTGCGATTGTGTTGGTCATGAAAGTTTCTTTGATCGTCGCTTTCATTATGTTGCTTCGATGGTCGTTGCCAAGATTTCGGTTTGACCAGTTGATGAGTTTGGCATGGACGGGACTCATCCCGCTTGGATTGCTCAATCTGCTTTGTGTTGCGGTGGTGCTCACGCTGGATATACCCAAACATTTTTTAGCGTTGACCGCTTTGTTCGTAGTTGCGGGAGCGATGATTAGCGCTCGACACTTGCAGTCAACGATCAATAGACCGCGTTCCGAAGGTCGTCTGGCGACAGGTGTTAACTTGACTGAGAGCGCTCTATGACAAACAAGAAGTTGAAAACGGTGAACTGGGGCGAAGAGCCTAAGCTCGGCTGGATAGAGGCCATGTATTTGCCAGCGATCGCTTCGGGACTGGCAACGGCTTTGCGACATGTGTTTGCCGGCAGGACCACAACTCGGCAATATCCAGAAGTCGAACCTGAGATTCCTCCGAACTATCGCGGGGTCCATCGACTCAATCGCGACGAAGTTGGGCGAGTGAAGTGCGTGGCATGTTATATGTGTCAAACTGCTTGTCCCGCAAATTGCATCGAGATCATCGCTGCGCCAGCTCCCAAAGACGATCCGCATTGGAAGGATCGCGATAAATTTCCAGAGACATTTGCGATTGATGAATTGCGATGTATTTATTGCGGCATGTGCGAGGAAGCTTGTCCAGTCGATGCCATTGAACTAACAAGTATTTACGATCTCACTGGCTATACACGCAAGGAGTTAGTCTTTGATAAAGAAAAACTCTTGTCAATCTATGACGCGACCGCCAATACTGGCAAAGACCCTGTTAGAACAAATCGCGGTACACTCGGGCCTGCGTCTGTGGAAGCAGAAACCGCATCACAATGTCCTCCCCCTCCGGGTCGCGGAAGCCACGGCTAGACAATCCAATCGTTTAAATCCGAAATGAATCAAACTTTCAACTCACAACTCATTATGGGCATAGCTGATGTCCTCTCAAGTGTCCTATTACTTGCGCAGGTGGGACAAAGCATTCCATGTACCTGGAGCTTGTCGATGCTTTTCCCGATTGTACTGGGAGCCATAGGATATCTGCTGATCCAACATGGGATTTACCGTTCTCGGTCCTTTCTTGCAGGGGGCATTATCGCCACTTTAGTTGCTGTGATTGCGGCCATTGGATACGCACCGGCCACTTTTGAATCTGTCATCTTGATGGGTTTTTGTGCATTGGCAACCGGCGGTGGCATTGGTTTTTTGGTTGCACGCGAACCCATCTATGCCGCACTTGGTTTCACAACGGCAGTCCTTTCGATTTGTGGTGTGCTGTTTATGCAATCCGCCTTATTTATTGCTGCCGCGACTATGATTATTTACGCCGGGGCCACGATCATTATCTTTTTGTTTGTGTTGATGTTTGCCCAACGATCCGACGTTGAAGCCTACGATGTTCAACTCAATCATCCACTGGTCGCGGCCGGGATCGGGGCAATCTTGCTTGCCACGATCACGATGTGTGTTACCGGTGAAAACGCAGTTTCTGCTCCCAAAGTAGATCTCACTCGGCCATTAAGTCTTGCGACTCTGCCTGACAATTTACGTTCCGATGCTAGCAAGATGTTATCACAGGAATCGGATGCGACGGCCTCGGTCCAACGCCTTGTTCCGAAATCCACTGCCGGGCTAGGAAGATCGTTGTACACGGACTATCTCATTGCGGTAGAACTCGCTGGCGCAGTTTTGCTCGTAGCCACCATCGGAGCTATCGCGCTCGCACAACGATCCACGGAGAGCCAATTGTGAACGAATCGCTAACTCAAAACTTGCTGGTTTTCGGAGGGGTTCTTTTTGTTTTTGGCATGGTTGGATTTCTAACTCGCCGCTCGCTCATCCTGATGTTCTTGTCCCTTGAGATGATGCTGACAGGTGTAAGTGTCAATCTTGTTGCCTTCTCAAGGCATCATCAGAATTATCAAGGTCAGGTCCTTGCGATAATGGTTTTGACGATCGCAGCCTGCGAAGCTGCTGTCGCCTTATCCTTGGTCGTGTCTCTATATCGACGCAAAGCCACGCTGGACATTGCGGAGTGGGATGAACTGAGTGAATCAATGGTTTCCAAAACTGTCGAGTCTTCCGATACGATTGCCGAACCAGAACTGGAATTTCCGAAACTGACCCCTGCCGGATTGGATCCCATGTCTCGACCAATTTCCGCTAATTTCGACGATGCATCGATCGTAGATGACAAAAGAGTAAAATCCCATTTGAAAGAGGTCGGAACACATGCTTAGTCTCTTTGCTTGGATGGTTCCCATATCTCCCTTGGCCGGTTGTATTGCCTGTGCATTACTATCGTTTCGAGGGGACCGCAAGATCGCGCATTTGCCTGCTGTCATATCGCTTCTCTTCGCTGCTTTGTTCACCTTCTGCTTAGTTGTGTTCGGAGCACAGGGCGAAAAAGGAGCTATCTTTGACGGTTACCGCTATCTGAACGTTGGCACCTTAACTCTCGACCTATCGCTCAAGGTCGACACCTTGTGCCTTTCGCTTCTGGCTGTTGTAACAGGCATATCGGCAATGATTGCGATCTACTCTCGCGACTACATGCGCGACGACCCAGGGTATGCCCGTTACTATGCGGTTTTTTGTGGATTTGTATTTTCGATGACGATGTTGGTTCTTTCCCACAATTTGCTAATGCTTTATGCATTTTGGGAGGGAGTTGGAACTTGCTCGTACCTATTGATCGGCTTTTGGTACCAAAAGCCCAGCGCGGCCCGTGCTGCGACAAAAGCATTTCTGGTCAATCGGGTGGCGGATTGTGCATTTACTGCTGGAATTATTCTCCTCGCATATGCAGTAGGCCATGTCGAGGGTGCAGAAGCGAGCTTCTTTGCGAGATTGAATTTCGACAGTATCTTCAATGCAGTTCCTTGCCTTGCTGTTCAGAATCCTGGGTTACTAACTACGATTGGTTTCCTGTTAATGATTGGAGCGATCGGCAAGTCGGCTCAATTCCCATTTCATGTTTGGTTGCCAGATGCCATGGAAGGTCCGACGCCGGTATCCGCGTTGATACATGCGGCGACCATGGTTACGGCCGGCGTCTATTTGATGGCTCGCCTTTCACCTTTGTTTGAGTCAACGCCAGCTGTTTTGAGTACGGTCGCGTGGTTAGGAGGTATCACAGCGTTTATTGGCGCTTGGATGGCACTTTTCCAGAGTG
Organism: Pirellula sp.; assembly: GCA_043744075.1. GTDB lineage: Bacteria > Planctomycetota > Planctomycetia > Pirellulales > Pirellulaceae > JBKCUI01. The sequence goes on from JAYTVL010000389.1 coordinate 11,592, forward strand.
ACCTCAAGCGAGTTTTGGCGTATTCCACAATAAGCCAACTAGGCTATCTATTTATGGCCTTGGGGACTGGAGCGATTAAGGACTTGATGGTTGTGGCTGTTGTAGCAGCCATGTTTCACTTGGTGACGCATGCGTTTTTCAAGGCACTGCTTTTTCTATCGGCAGGTAACGTCATGCATGCAATGGGGGACGTGATCGACATGCGTCGATTCAGCGGACTTCGCAAGGTGCTGCCAAAAACCAATATTCTGTTCTTTATCGGAGCGGCAGCATTGGCTGGCTTGCCCCCATTTGCGGGCTTTTTTAGCAAGGACAGCATTTTGGCTGTGTTGGCTGAGGCGAGCAAGGATGGTGAGTATGGGGCTCAGTTTTCCATTCTGCTATTTATCGGTTTTGCAACGGCGTTTATGACCGCCATTTATACATCTCGGGCCTATTTTAGTATCTTCCTTGGCGAAGAAAAAATTCCTAAAGAAGCAGGGGATCATGCACACGAAGCAACAAACGTGATGCTTGCGCCAATGGTGGTATTGGCTGTTGGAGCAATCTCGGTGGGCATTTTGCTTGGACCAACACATGGGATATCAAATTACTTGCAACAAACCCAAGAACTGAGTGGTCACGTCGAGCACCATGAAGAGCTTTGGGTGATGGCGGGATCTGGTTTTTTGGCGCTATTTGGCATTGCAGTTGGCTTTGCTCTATCTAAAGTCGGACCGAGCGAAGCGACATCGGGGCCGATGGTCGCCATAGCCAAATTTGGAATGAATCGCATGTACATCGACTGGTTTTATAGCATAGCAATCGTCGCCCCGTTGGAATGGTTTGCAAGTCTTTTGGGCTGGATTGACGATACGGTAATCGATGGTTTCGCAATGCGGGTTGCATCGCTACCAAGACTATTTGGCTTGATTGCGCAACGCTTCCAAAACGGTCGTGTACCTGACTACACCTACATGACCGCGTTTGGAATTGCAGCCTTGGCTGTTTGGATCGCTACTCGGTAATTTTTTAAGAAATATGACGCTCATCATTCCACTAATAATCCTAATCCCGCTAATTGTTGGCCTTGGTATTTTTTTTGTCAGAGACAAAGGAAATACGCTTGTCGGTGCTGCCTTAGTCGCTGCTGCAATGGTATTGACGTTGAGCGTTTTGCTGGTCGGACATGTGTACACCACGAACATTGCAAAGGAACTAGCCAGTAGCGCTACCATCGTACCACGCTTGAACTACGCGCCCGGATGGCTAGTTATCAGTCTGCCAATCTCTGTTGGCGGCCATCCTGTTCACTGGCAATTGCAGTTTGGCGCAGACGGAATTGGGGCATTGATGGTACTGCTCACGGGAATTGTTGGACTGGTCACGATGAGTCTTGCGACGATTCAGATCAAGGAACGATTGCACCAATATCTCGCTTTGATGCTGATTGCTCAGTCGATGTTACTGGGTGTCTTTTTGGCGATGGATTTGCTTTCGTTCTATCTTTTTTTTGAAGCCGTACTGTTGCCACTTGTCTTGCTCATCCATGGATGGGGGAACCGGACCGAGTCGCACAACGCCTCTCGTAAGTTTCTTTTGTATACCTTGGTGGGTAGTGTGCCGATGGTCGTTGGGCTCATCGGGCTAGCCTTAAACTCAGTTTCGCCGGGACAGGCCTCTACCGTATCCTTACAGACACTTTCGTCGATTGCACGCGAGACTCAGCTTCAAGCGATTGGATCTATGGTAAACACGTCCCTCAACGAAGTAAGTTCGCTTGCTGCGAAAGATCAATGGATCGTCTGGCTACTGCTATTGGGGTTCGGAATCAAATTAGCGATCTTACCGCTGCACACGTGGCTGCCAACAACGTATGTGGTTGCCCATCCAAACACGACGGCACTCATAGCATCAGTCGTTGCAAAACTTGGAGTGTTTGGCATCATTCGAATTGTAGTACCATTAGTTCCAATAGCACTCTCGACCTATGCGCAGATGTTGTTTGGAGGGCTTGGAGCGATTGCAATAGTTTACGGAGCGCTGGTAGCATTGGCGCAAACGGATTTGAGACGTGTGCTGGCTTATAGTTCTCTTAGTCATGTTGGGTTCATTACGCTTGGGCTGATGTCGATGAACACCGAAGGTCTGACGGGTGCGGTAGTTCACATGTTCAATCACGGCATAATCACTTGTGGAATGTTTCTGATACTCGCTATGATTGAACAACGGCAAGGTAGGGTTTCATTGACCGAGGAAGATCGTGGGATTGCGGCGGTTTACCCGCGAATCGGTGTGATGATGTTGTTCTTTACGTTAGCAGGGGCAGGGCTACCCGGACTGAACGGATTTGTTGGCGAAGTGCTTGCGATGACCGGCATGTTGCGAGTTTCAGGTTTTTATACTGGAATTGCGGTTCTCGGGACAGTTTTGGGGGCATGGTATGGATTGCGCATCGTTCAGCGGCTTTTTTTTGGGAGCGATGGCAATACGGGACCCAAGTTAGCGGTTGAACTAACGAGCGACATCGGAAACAAAGAATTCTCACTGTTATTAACGATGGCTTTAGTCTGTTTATTCATCGGAGTGCGACCTCAGGACACGATTCGGTTGATCGAAGGAGACATCGCTCGCATCGCCAAGGTTTCGGAGCCGAGTGCAAAAGCAGTCCATCCAGAAATCGATCAGCTTGTGGCATACTTCAGTCCTTAGTCATTCATAATCGCAAACAACAAATCCAAAGTCTGAAACTACAGTGGACACACTCGAAACTTTCAAATCCTCAGTCATACAATTGGCACCTGCGATCACATTGATCCTTGGTGGTTCCATCGTGATGGCATCGTCGTTGATTCTGAAGCCAGGAGCTGCACGGGATGTCCATAGCCAACGCTCAGCCGTTGCACTCGTTTCGCTGGCTTTACTCGGATTCGCTGCGATATTGGGTATGCTGCGGAATGGTCCAGCCGAACTAGGTCAAGGCTTGTTTCGGTTCGACGAAACTGCGTTGGCCTCCGAACGGCTCGCACTGTTCGGCGGTTTTATATTGGTTTTGATGTCTTGGTCCACTGCTCCGAAGGACAACCTTGGCGAGTATTATGGTTGTCTATTGATAATCATCGGCGCGATACCAGTAGTGGGGGCCTCAAACGATTTGGTTTCGTTGTTTCTAGGACTTGAACTAGTCAGTTTTCCAACTTACATCTTGCTTGGAATATCCAAAGGAGATAACCAGGGTTCCGAAGCGACGATCAAATATTTCTTATTGAGCGCATTCGCTTCCTGCTTCTTTTTACTTGGGGTCAGCTATCTATATGGATTTGTAGGCTCGACGAATTTGCAGGTAATACAAAGTAGTTATTCATCAGGAGGCAGGCTTGTTTCATTTGCATTGGTGTTGGTCATGTGCGGTCTTGCGTTTCGAGTCACGGCCGTTCCATTTCACTTTTACGCGCCCGACGTTTTTGAAGGAGCGAGTCTCACTCTCGCAGGCATCCTAAGTTATCTGCCTAAAGTAGCAGGTTTTGTCGCATTGATTCGCGTGTTAGGAACTGGACTAGGACCAGAGGCGGTTGCGGTGGTGGTTCCTGTTCTTTTCGTGTGCACGGCACTTACAATGTTGGTAGGAAACTTCATGGCATCGGCACAGAGTAGCTTGCGACGCTTGTTGGCCTATTCTAGTGTTGCGCACACAGGGTATCTGTTGCTCGCATTAACAGCATTGCTTAGGCAAAACGCCGAACCAAATGTACTTTTCTCCTACCTTGCTGCCTACGCCGCAATGACACTTGGATTTTTCGCTTGCTTGAGTGAAATTGAGGCGGCGGGGGGCAAGACTCAACAGATTGGCGATTTGTCCGGAATGTTTTATCGCCGCCCAGCTGCATCAATGGGTATGACCGTATGTTTAATAAGTTTGATTGGTTTGCCGTTAACAGCTGGGTTTTGGGCCAAGTTCCTTGTCTTCATGGGGACGGTTGCGGCAGGTACTAAAGATCCATCGTCAATCGCCATGGCTGTGCTGATGGCATTCAACGCAGTCATCGCGGCGGGTTACTATTGGCGAGTATTGAGCAAACTGTTCGAAAAGAGCGACGCCTATGTACCTTTGCGAGTCTTTCGACCAAGCCTATTTGTAGCGTACACCATATGTGTTGCTTTGACGTTGGTATGGTTCTTTGTTCCGGTCGTGATGTAGCTAAGGTTGTCCACAGCTCCGGATTTTCCGGATTTTCACGAGAAAATCGAAAAAAGAGAATTCTAACGACTTCGACAGCTTGCGGCTGGCTATCGCGGTAGTTAGATTACCATTAACTAACCAGAAGGGCGACGAAACACCCAAAGATTTCGGCGTGGACATTATTCTGCATCGATTCCTTGGGGCAAGCCCTTTGATATTGTACAAGTTTGGCTATTTTACAGGGGAAAATGTCATGCGTGTCTATGAAATCTTGCAGAGAAAAGGGGACAAGGTCTATACGATCTCGCCCACAGCAACCTTGTCGAACGCAGTCGAGCAAATGGTGAATCTCAAATGCGGTTCGCTTTTGGTTACCGAACTGAGTTCAATTCTCGGTATTATTACGGAGCGACTAATTCTGACAGCGATCAACGGCGAGACGCGAAATCTAAACAGCCTTTTGGTTTGCGATTTCATGAACCGGGATGTCGTTACTGGCAGTCCATCGGACGATGTCTCTGAAATCATGGCGATGATGACGAATCATCGGGTACGTCATCTTCCGATTATCGACAATGGTCGATTGGCTGGAATGATCTCTGCCGGTGACGTTGTGAAGACTCAACTTGATTTGATAGCTGTCGAAAATCACTACTTGAAGGCCTACATTCAGGGTTAATATTGCTAGGCACAAAGGAATACGAAAGGGACGCTTGTAGGCAGGCTTAGCCTGGGCTGTTAAAAATTCGGTATTGACACGGGTTTTTGACAGGTCGTTTTTGTTCCCAAAATATTGCCTTGCCCCCAGTTGGCTTGTCCAACTGGA
>JAYTVL010000390.1:0-4550 GCA_043744075.1 Pirellula sp.
TCGTGAAACGTTCCATCTCCTTGATTGCGCAGGAGAACAAGCCCTCCATAACCGTAGATCAAAACATCTTCGAACCCATCCTGATCGTAATCTGCAGCGGTGGAACCATGGGAATAAATACGAGTGGTATCGACAAGGGCTTCGGATGTGACATTGTCAAATCCCCAGTCCCCCCCACCTCGCAGCAATTGGCAATTGACGCCACCCACATTCTTCTTGGAAGCGTCGAGAGTACCTCCACCTGCGAATATCAAATCAACATATCCGTCATGGTCGTAGTCGATGCATCCTACTCCACCTCCCACGATCTCCAAAATACTATTTAAGCCTGCGTCGCGGCCATTCCTAAATGCGCAGGCTTGAACTGCTTCGCACTCGCGTTTGAAAAACTGAGCATGTGATACAGGCGCATTTTTCGTTTGACTGACCGGCTGCACAGGTATCGGCTTGCTCGCGACCCCACAACCCAAGAATAGACTCATCCAGGTGAAGAGTACGCTCCAACGCCGAAAAGTGACCCCAAAAGTGACCACGAGTAACCTCAAAATGAAATCAAGGACGGGTCGCCGTTGACGGTGGAAGCTGGCGACTGGCCTGGTTCGACATGATCCTACCCTGCAATAGAAGTGCACGTTCACATTTCGGTTCCATCTCGAGAATCTCACTAATAGCCAACATGGCTTCCGCATCGGATTCTGCGTACCAGTATAGCTCGGCCAACTCACAGAGTTTGGCTACCTCGCGAGGATTTGAATCCAACTCCAGACGCAACTGGCGGCATCGCTGTCGATAGGCAACCATCTGCGTCTGAATGGCAGTAACTTCATCGGCCTCGCCAGTCCGACCCAAGGCTCGCAAGTTCTTAATGAGCAATCCACGAGCATCAAATTCGCGGTTGTTGAACGCCAACACCCTTTCCAACAGCGCAACTGCCAATTGGTGGTTCCCACGTGCGTCTTCAATACGAGCGGCCACCAGCGCAGCGCGGTCCGAATCGATAAACTCGTCCAATTCGAAATAAAGCGTTTGCAGTTTGGGTGGCGAGATTTCCAAAGTGGGTGCGATCACTCGCGCCGCTTCATCAAAAGCGTTCTTTTCCCAAAGGCAACTGGCACGTTCGATCGCAAACACCTCTTTGTACGGACCCATTTGAACCTGGCTGAACATGACTTCGGATCGATCAAAGTCCCGCAGGTGATAGGAACACATTCCAGCGCGAAACGCCGCCCGGCTAGAACTTGAATCCTTTTTAAACGCTTCGCTGTAGAATCTCGATGCTTCCGCAAAGTCTTCGGAAATCTCACGAATTCTTCCTCGATGATAAAACACGACGGTAGGAGAAACACCAGCTTGCTCCATTTGGTCGAGAACCAGCTTGGCCTTGTTCCACTGGTTCCCGACTTCATACCCACGGATCAAGGCTTCGTACGCTTCCAAAGACCCATTTGCCTGTCCTAGCAATTTTGCAAGAGCCGCTTGGTTGCCACGTTGAGCCTCAGCCATCCATCGATATGGCTCCAACTCTTCCGGACTCGCTCCCTTGTCCTTGGCTCGATCCAGCCACTCAATGGCTGAGACATTCCGATTGAGCTGCAAATTGCTGCGAGCTGCCAGCAAATGCAATGAAATATCGTTTGGGTAATAGCGTTCCGAGCGTTCGATCCAAAGCAGAGCCTCGTGGGCATGATACTCTCGGAGAGCCCTATCTGCGAAACTGCAAAGCCATAGCCTTGGAACTTCAAACCACCAACTACTAACAAGTAGAATGACTAGAATAGCCATCAGCCAAGTGCCGCGACGCTTGTGCCTTTTAACGACCTTAATTGTTCCAATAGGTACTACCATAAGTCGAGCGGCAATGTGAAAACAACGTGGCTGTGAAAGACAATATCGCTAGCCCATCCGTTCGGGGCTAGCCTGGACTGTTAGAAAACTGGGATTGTGGAGCATTTATAGTTGCGCAACTTTTCATCCCGAAGGGATATCAGACCATAGCCGGTGGTTGAGCGGAGCGACACCACCGGAGGAAGTGTCGTACCGCGCGTACCGATCCTGAAGGGATCGCAGAATCTTTGACCCATTCGGGGTCATTCGCATGTCTTTTCGTTCCCCGGGGGTGCGCCTCTTCGCGGCGACCCCCGGCTACTTCCTGCAATCCCTATCGGGATACCAAGCTACCGTCTGTAATCCCTATCGGGATAGAAGAGGAAAAATTATCGAGTGAAATAGATACGAAAAACATCGTGTCATCCCCGAATTTTCAACAGCCCAGAACACCCCCCGAACAACTTGAAAGGCCAGATCGCAGAACGTAACAAACTCGCATCAACGCTGCAGAGCATTGCATTCCCAGGCGGAGCCGGGGAACTAGACTATTGAATACTGGCGATCAGCGAAAAGGTTCAAAAAAAACGAGGCCCAAACCATTGTTTTGGGCCTCGTTCTATTTCATCGCTATCGGCTTTCACGACACTTTCAACGAAATCCATCCATCACTTGAGGTCGAAGGTAAAGTCGTTTTTGTCGCCCTTGACGACGGTACGAACCAAGCCCGATTCCGCCGGACTGGCGTATTTCGCGGGTAGGAGATCTTTCATGACTTTCGCCATGTTTCCGCTGGCTGCAGCACCCATCCTAGCTCCATAATCGGCGCCAAAGTTGCCAGAGGATATATCGACCGCTCCGCTTCCTCCCGTTTTGGATTCCTGCTTGGAAATAGTGACTACATATTCCCCAGGTGCGGCACCATCGTCCGTGTTGACACAAGTCAATTTGAAATTCCCATCCTTGTCCGTATTGCCGCTTGCCGACCGCAGCGCTGCCTTGCTAAGGAATGTTACCATAGCCCCATCAACTCCTTTCCCTGACAACGTCACTTTGCCGGTGACTGGAACAGGGGGTTCAAACCCATCACCTTTGCAACCGGATAAACAAAAAGTCAACAAACAACTTAAGACTACAGCCAAACGCATTATCGGAGCCTCCATTAAAAAAAACGGCTGACGCGACGACGCGTCAGCCTAGTACTGTTTTTAGATTCAAACTATTGGATTGCGGTAGCCAATGACTCACCGTCGTTCCGAGAGCCCATCTGTTGGTATGTGAGATAGTCAATGGACTGGGAGAAGAATTGAACCGAACCATCAGCTAAAACGAAATTCGCCCCGCCCGTATGGTCCGACTTGAACCCGCCAGAAGTGTTCCAATTACGGTAGTCGTTGCAGGCAGTACCACCTCGATCAATTCGATCAGGTATGCCCTGTTTGCCGCACGTATTGAAATTGATGCGAGCTGTCGTGGCTGTCCATTGTCCATTGGAACTGAACCATCCACCGCCGCCACGATGGTGATCATGGCAGATCGGAAGAATCTCACCTGCTGCAATGGTGTTCGATAATCCATCGGAGACATCCGCGAATCTTGCACTCCAGTCGCAACGGCTAATGACACCGCTGATTCCCCGAGATTTTGCATATGCACCCGAGTGACCGTGACCATTAAAGCCATTTTCGAAGATGTTCCCACCCAAAATCCCCCCAGTAAATCTTGTGTTTGGAGTGTTTTCAGGATGACTAGGAAACTGAGCGCATCCAAACTGACCATCCATGTTCTGGTTGCCAATGCACAAAGAATAGTTATACAAGTGATTCTGTTGCGAAAGCTCTCGCTGCGATGTGCCGTCGCTTGGGCAACGGTACATCGGCATCGCTACCTGTCGCATATCCACGCGACCGGCAGTGTTGAAAGGTGCTCGAGCCTCGAGCTGCAATTCCACGTCTAGATTAAAATCCAACGAGTTGAACAAAGCAGATTGCTCGACAAACGGCAGCAACTTTACTAGAACAGTTCCCTTTCGATGACGGCCAGCTTCCCACAATCGTCGCGGGGAGGTTTCCTTCGGATCATCGTCCACCGAACCATTTGGAAAGCGCTTGTGGGCACTTTCGTAGTTGTGAATCGACAATCCAATTTGTTTAAGGTTGTTCTGGCATTGCATTCGCCTTGCAGCCTCGCGGGCTGCCTGAACGGCGGGTAACAATAACCCAACCAAAATTCCGATGATGGCGATTACCACCAATAATTCAACTAGAGTGAATCCGACACGTTTTTTAAAACGACCCATTGAAAACCCTTTCAAGAAAGAAGCAATTACTACACTTGGAGCGGAGAGTACCCCTTTGCACGGTGCTTAAAGGAAGGCAATCTACTTTGTTCTACCAAATGGCAAATAAAATGTCAAGAAAATCGCAACATGCACTTCGGTTTATTGAGAAATTAACTATTTTTGCTAAAAATGTGGGCGAATGCATCACTTTAGGGACTAATCAATCTAAATCTCAACGCGTCTGGCGATCTTAGAACTGGACCGTTTACCCGTGCGATCTTAAAGCTGGGATGAATCCCAGCACTCCAAAGTTGCGCGATTGCGGGTAACCGAAACCGCGGCTCGATACACTCGGCTTGGTTGCCTTTTGACATAGTCGAAATGCTCTACCTCGCATATCTTTAAGCGACTTTCAAAAACCAGCAGCGTCACACTTTATTTGTCG